>PLNO01000038.1 GCA_003141795.1 Spirochaetaceae bacterium
TCGAGAAGGTCCCTCTTGCCGGTTGCGAGGTAATGGGCGCTTGCCGCTTCGTAGAGATGGCCGCAGTTGTACAGCTCGTGGCTCATGACGAGGCTGGACCACCGCGTCGGCCCGGCAAAGGGGTGGACGTTCGACGGATCGATCGTCCGGTTGGTGTACAGGTAGCCGTCGGGCTCCTGCGCCGCCTCGATGATGCTGATCACGCCGTCCAGATACGCGTCGAGCTCGGGGTCGGGAGCCTGTGCGAGGGAATAGGATGCGCCCTCGATCGCCTTGTAGACCTCCGTGTCATCGAACGGCATGGAGCCCCGGTAGGGGCCCTCCATGAGACCCGCGGCCCTGCGAAAATTGCCGATGCGTCCCGATTCCTCGCATTTTTCGAAGATCGACGGGATGGAGACGCTCCGATTCGTCTCCAGGCGCGGCAGCCAGAATGCGTCGCGCACGAGCACCGAGGTGAAGGGCGTGGGGATGCCCTGCAGGCCCGCCAGGAAGATCACGATGAAGTTGCCCAGGCCCCACACGGTGAGAGCTATGATCGCTGGCGCCGCGGCTGTTCTCTCCTGCTTCACTCAGCTCTCCGGCTTTTCACCTCCTGACACGATTTTCTTACAACGAGATCGATCGGGAACTCGATCCGCACCGCCGGTGCAGATCGGTTCTCCATGCGCTCCAGCAGGCGTCGTGCCGCGGTCCGTGCCATGTCGCGGGAATGGATGCGCATGGTCGTGAGCGGGGGCGAGGCGTGGCGGGCGAGCTCCGAATCGTCGAGCCCGATGACGCTCACGTCGTCGGGCACGCGGATGGACCGCTCGGAGAGCGCCGAAAGCGCTCCGATGGCAAGGAGGTCGTTCGCGCAGAATACGGCCGTGAGGTCGGGGCAGCGATCGATGATGCGGTTCATGGCCGCGTATCCCTCTTCGGCGGACCAGGCTTCGCCGCCGTCGACGAGCCGCTCGTCCGCGGAGGCGCCCATCGCGTCCTTCCACGCCTGGAAGCGTACCCGCGCCGAATCCAACCGCAGCGGGCCGTTCACGATCGCGATCCGTTCGTGGCCGAGTTCCCGCAGATAGCTCAGAGCGCCGTGCACCGCGGCGGCGAGGTCCATCGTCACGAGGTCCAGGCCCGGGAAGGGCTCGGTGGGCGCAAGCAGCACCGTCGGCACGCCGCTCTTCGCGAGGATATCCAGGAGCTTTCGGTTGCGGGCCTCTTCCACGATCACGCCGTCCACCTTGCCGAGAAAGGCGTGGAACCCTTCGAGCTCCTCGGCGTCGAAATCATCGAGATAGGAAAACAGTGTGTGGCGTCCCGATCGCGACGTCTCCTCTTCGANNACGACATTTCCTTGCACACAACGTAGCCGAGTGTCCCCGTCGAGGGCTTTTTTTCGGCTTTCTGGACCTGTTTGCGCTTGACGAACGTGCCCTGTCCGACGGACCTCTCGAACAGCCCGCGCGCCGTCAGCGAGAGGACCGCGTTCCGCACGGTAGTGCGGCTGACCTCGAGCTCAGTGGCAAGATCGCGTTCCGAGGGAATGCGGGTCCCCACGGGCCACGTATCCGAATCGATCCGCGCGAGCAGGAAGGATTCGACCTGAGCCTGGTAGGACTCCATGGCATTCTTCTGTATCGTCTTTCTCATATTGGTTATAACCAATTACAACCATTCTGATGTACCTGAGTGGCGTTTGTCAAGAAAAAAAACACGAATCCGCCCCCAGTATCCATCCCTCCAACGGCCTCGCTATACTTCGTCGCGAGGAAGAGGAGCTCATGGCATACAGCGATCTTCAGGATTTCATCGCCGCGCTTGAAAGGCGGGGAGAGCTCAGACGCATTGCGACGGAGGTCGATCCCGAGCTCGAGATCACCGAGATCGCCTCCCGGGTGATGAAAGCGGGCGGGCCTGCGCTCCTGTTCGAAAAGGTGAAAGGCTCGTCCTACCCCCTTCTCATCAATGCGATGGGTACCGAGTCCCGCATGGCGTTCGCGCTCGGCGCCCACAGCCTCGACGAGAAGGCGGCGGAGATCGAGTCCCTCATCGGGTGGGCGTGGCACCAGGTCCGCGATTTCTCCCTTTTCAGCGCGGTCCCCGAAGCGCTCATGAAGCTGCCGGTGGCCCGCTCCCTGCTGCCGAAGCGCGTGTCCCGTCCCCTCTGCCAGGAGGTGATCGACGACAGCGCGGGCTTCGGAACCCTTCCCGTACTGAAGTGCTGGCCCGCCGACGGCGGACGGTTCCTCACCCTGCCCCTCGTCTGCACGCGTGACGCGGAATCCCGGGCGCAGAACCTCGGCATGTACCGCATGCAGGTCTACGACGATCGCACCGCGGGAATGCACTGGCACCTCCACAAGGACGGGGCGCATTTCTACGAGTCCTACCGGGCCCGGGGGGAGCGGATGCCCGTAGCGGTGGCGCTGGGCTCGGATCCCGCGGTGACGTATGCATCGAGCGCCCCGCTCCCCGAGGGGATCTGGGAGATGATCTTCGCCGGCTTCCTGAGGGGGAAGCCCGCGATGATCGCCAAGGCCACCTTGAGCGATCTGGACGTGCCCGCCGACGCCGAGTTCGTCCTGGAGGGGTGGGTGGACCCGCGGGAGACCCGTCTGGAAGGGCCGTTCGGGGACCACACCGGCTACTATTCGCTGCCCGACCTCTACCCGGTTTTCCACCTCGAGCGCATCACGCGCAGGAAGAACCCCGTGTACCCCGCCACCATCGTCGGCATTCCTCCGAAGGAGGATTGCTGGATGGCCAAGGCGACGGAGCGCCTGTTCCTCCCGTTCCTCAAGCAGCTCTGTCCCGAGATCCAGGACCTCGCGATGCCGCTGGAGGGGGTCTTCCACAACTGCGTCATCGTCTCCATCAAGAAGCGCTATCCGGGGCAGGCCCGCAAGGTCATGAACTTCCTCTGGGGCATGGGACAGATGATGTACACGAAGCTCATCGTCGTCGTCGACGCCGACGCCGATCTCCGCGACCTCTCGGGCGTGGCGTGGAGGGTGTTCAACAACATCGATGCGCGGCGCGATCTCGTGCTCTCCGACGGGCCGCTGGACGCCCTCGACCACTCCTCCCCGATCCCCCGCTACGGCACGCGCCTCGGCGTCGATGCGACCCGCAAGGGCAGGGACGAGGGGCATGACCGCGAGTGGCCCGACCCGCTCTCCATGGAAGAGCGCGTGGTGTCCCTGGTCGATCGCAGATGGGCGGAGTATGGAATTTGAGGTTCCCGTTCAAGCTCCGCCTGATTGCCGATGCCGTCATCATCCGCCATACCCTCTTCTCCCTCCCGTTCGTTCTTGCCGCCGTCCTCCTGGAGACGAACGGGCGTCCGTCGGCCTGGAAGGTCCTCTGGATCGTGCTCGCGGCCGTTGGCGCGCGGAACGCGGCCAATTCTTTCAACAGGCTTGCCGATCGTGACATCGACGCGAAAAACCCGCGCACGGCGGGCAGGCATCTTCCGTCGGGGAGGCTCTCCCCGCGCGACCTCAGGATCTTTACTGCGGCCATGCTCCTGCTCTTCTGCGTCTCCGCCGCAATGCTCAACTGGCTGTGCGTCGCTCTCCTGCCGGTGGCGGGCGTGCTCGTCTTCGGTTACTCCTACGCGAAACGCTTCACGTGGATGTCGCACTTCTGGCTCGGCATTGCCTGCTGCTCGGGCACGATGGGCGCCTTCCTCGGGCTCACCGGGCAGTTCCATTTCCGCTACTTCCTCTTCGCCGGTGCCGTTGCCCTCTGGGTGACGGGCTTCGACATCCTCTACGCGCTCCAGGACATCGAGGTCGACAGGGCGCAGGGGTTGAAGTCCATCCCCTCCCGGTTCGGCCCGAAGCTGGGCCGTATCTGCGCCGCCGCGTGCCACGTCGGAACGATCTACGGCCTGGCCGTCACCCCCTTCTTCTGGGACGTCGGCTATCCGTTCATCGTCGGGCTGGCGGCGGCCGCCTGCATGCTCATCGTCGAGCAGATCGTCGCCCTCGGCGGCACGGAGCGCCACATCAGGATCGCCGCCTACGGGATCAATGAGATCATCCCGCTCATCGTGCTCGCGGGCTGTGCGATCGATATTTACCTGCTATAATCCCGCGCATGGACCGCTACCTCCTCTGCATGACAGGCGCTTCCGGCGCCATCTACGGCATCCGCCTCATGGCGGCCATCAGCCGGGCGCCCGGTACCGAGCTGCACCTCGTCGCCTCGAGTTGGGCGGAGCGTGTGGTGTCCGAGGAGACGGGGCTGCCGCTCTCCGAGCACATCGCCCGGCTCGGCTCGTCGCGTATCGTGCGCCACGCCCCGGACGATCTTGCCGCCGCGGTCTCATCGGGGTCCTTTCGCCTGACCGCAACCGTGATCGCTCCCTGCTCCATCGCGACAGCGGGCGCCATTGCCGCGGGGGTCGTACAGAACCTCGTGCACAGGGCGGGGGCTGTGGCGTTGAAGGAGGGGTGGCCCCTCGTGCTCGTGCCGCGGGAGAGCCCGCTGTCCCTCGTTGCTCTGCGCGTGCTGGTGTCCCTGAAGGAAGCGGGCGCTGTGATCCTGCCGGCGAGCCCCGGGTTCTACGCCCGGCCGGCAACGATCGATGACCTGGTCGATCACGTCGTTGCGCGCATCTGCGACACGATCGGCATCGAAGTTCCCGATGCGCACCGCTGGAAGGAAGAAGGAGAGGAATGATGTCTCGTCGCTGCACCTGGTTGATCGGATTCGTGCTCGTGATCCTGCTTGCTCCGCTCGGCGTCGGTGCCGCGTGGGGTGCCCCCGCGGAGCTGCGCATCGGGGTCCTGCCGGACGTCGATTCGCTCCCGCTCCTCGTTGCCGACGCGGAGGGCAGGTTCGATGCTGAAGGCGTGAAGGTACACCTCTCACGGTTCACCACGGCCGTGGAAAGGGATGCCGCCTTCCAGGCCGGCGCCGTGGACGGCGTGGTTTCCGACCTCCTGGGCGCGGCGCTCGCCGCACAGGCCGGCTTCGACGTGCGGGTAACGAGCCTCACAGACGGCCGCTACGGGATCGTTTCGGCGCCGGGGAGCGGGATCGCCAACGCGGCGGGGCTTGCCGGCGTTCCGGTCGGGATTTCCACGAGCACGATCATCCAGTACGCCACGGACGTTCTCCTTAAGCGCGCGGGCTTGACCCCGGACCAGATCGTCGGCATGGCCGTTCCGAAGATCCAGGTCCGTATGGAGCTTCTCCTCGCCGGTCAGCTGAAGGCGGCATGCCTGCCGGAACCGCTCCTCTCGGTGGCGCGGGCCCGCGGGGCCACCCTGATCGCGGCAAGCGACGAATCGGGATTCGGCGCCGGTGTGCTGCTCTTCTCCCGCAAAGTCCTCGACACGCGCCTGGCCGACGTGCGGGCGCTGTACGCCGCGTACTGGAAGGCCGCCCAGGCCGTCAATGCGAACGATGCAGCCTACCGGAGCTTCCTCGTTGAAAAGGCGGCTTTCCCGAAGGAGATCAGGGATCAGTTCCGTTTCGTCCGCTACCACGCGCCGCGCCTGCCGGAAATCTCGGACGTCCGCGACGTCCTGGCGTGGATGAAGGGGAAGGGGCTCCTCTCGAAGGACATCGACCCCGCGACGCTGCTGGACGGGCGGGCAATCGCCGGATGGTGAGCCTTGAGGGGATCGGCATCGTCTACCCTGCGCGGGATGGGCCGATCCCTGCCGTCAAGGACTTCGATGCCGATTTCCCCGCGGGAACGATCACCGCGATCATCGGGCCGTCGGGGTGCGGGAAGACGAGCCTCCTCCAGGTCATCGCGGGGCTCCGCCCGCCGACGACGGGCCGGGTGCTCGTCGAGGGAGTCGAGCTCTCCGGCGTGCGCTCCCGCACCGCCGTCATCTTTCAGGACTACGGTCTTCTCCCCTGGAAAAGCGTGCGGGATAACGCCGAGCTGCCCCTCCTGCTCCGAGGGATGCACCGTCGACAGCGCAGGGACGTCGTCGATCCGATTCTGGAAGAGCTGGGACTTTCGCAGTTCGTACGCCTGTACCCTTCGGGTCTTTCCGGGGGGATGCGTCAGCGCCTCGCCGTCGCGAGGGCCCTCTCCACAGGTCCTGACCTGCTCCTCATGGACGAGCCTTTTCCCAGCCTCGATGCGCTGACGCGCGAGTCCCTCCAGGAGATGCTCCTTGCCGTGCACCGCCGGCACGATATGACGACCATCATCGTCACACACTCCATCGAGGAGGCGGCGTATCTCTCCGACGTCGTGCTCGTCATGCGGGGGAGGAATCCCGGAGGTCTCCTTGGGAGTGTTGCCGCAGGCCACCCGCACCGCGACGAGCCGCGCTTCCTCGAGGTCACGACGAAGCTGCGCGCCATGCTCGTGGAAGGGGCGTACAGATGAGACTGCGCCGGGCGCTTCTGACCGTTGCCGCGGGCGCGGCGCTCATTCTCCTGTGGGCGGCAGCGGCCGCTCTGGTCAGGAAGGGGTTCCTCCCGTCACCGCTTCTGACCTTCGCACGGCTCGCCCAGCACCTCGCCGACGGTACCCTCTCCCGTCATGCGGGCGCCTCGGCGGCGCGCATAGGGCTCGCGCTTCTTTTCTCCGTCGTTCCTGCATCCCTTCTGGGGCTCGCCGCCGGGAGGTCGCGACGCCTGGATGCGGTCGTAACGCCCTTCGTCTACATCCTCCATCCGCTGCCCAAGGTGGCCTTCCTCCCGATCATCATGCTGTTCCTCGGCCTGGGCAATGCGGCCAAGGTCTTCCTCATCTGGCTCATCATCTTCGGTCAGCTCGTCGTCTCGGCGCGGGACGCCGCGCGCGCGGTCCCCCCGGCACTGCTCGACTCGGTACGGTCCCTCGGGGCCACGCGTGCGGACCTCCTCCGCCACGTCATCGTGCCCGCTGCGCTGCCCTCGCTCCTCTCAGCGCTCCGCGTGGCGCTGGGCACCTCGATTGCTGTCCTCTTCCTCGCTGAGAGCTTCGCCGCGGAATCCGGGCTGGGCTGGTACATCGTCGACTCATGGACCAGGGTCGATTACCCGGACATGTACGCGGCAATCGTCGCCCTTTCCGTCTTCGGGCTGCTCTGCTACGTGATCATCGATCTTTTAGAGGCGATCCTCTGCCGCTGGAGGGAGAAGGTCTGAGCCTGCGGCCCGCAGGGAGCAGGACGCTGCGAGAAGCGGGACGCCGCGAAAGCATGACGCCGCTATTCGCGGCGTCATGTCCTGTCCCCCCGTCATGTCCCATGAGCCAAGCAGGCCTAGAAGGCGAGATTGAAGGCGGCGCTGATCGAGTACGCGCTGCCGTCGACCCGTGTTCCGGCAAAGGGATACGCGAAGTAGAGGTTGAAGTTGCACAGCCCGAAGAAATCGAGGTAGATCCCGGCTCCGGTGGAGCCTATGAAGCCGCCCGGCGTGTTGTTCGGGTCCATGAAGAATCCATTATAGTACGCCGTATCGACGAAGATGAACACCGCGGGCACGAGATCGCTCCAGATCACCGCAGGGCCCACGAGGCGAAGCTCGAGGTTGTTGAGGACCTTCAGGTCAGTGCCGTAGTGCCCGTCGTCCAGACCATGGATCGACGTGGAATTGCTCCAGCGCATATAGCGCCCGCCGTAGCTCTCGATCACGTAGATCGGGATGGAGCTACCCCCGGCATAGTCGACGCCGAAGAAGTCGGCGAGGTACGCGCTGAAGAGGTTCATTGTTCCGTCCTCAGTGGAGCCCGTGAAAAGGGTCTTGTACCCCTTGAACGTCGCGTTGAACCGGTAGTAGTCGGCGTTTCCGATGCTGTTGAAGAGGAACGAAGGACCCCACTCAACGGACGCCTCGCCGTAGATCCCCTCCTCCGTCTTGTGGATGTCGTCCACGGCCACGGTGTTATAGGAGAGTCCCGCGTGCAGGGCATTGCCGAGGATCTGGGTTCGGTCGGGGAAATTGGAGGCGAAGACCAGCTGCGGCGCCGCACCTCCCGTCTGTACGTTGTAGTCGTAATGGATCCTGTAGAACAGGAAGGCCTCGAGGAGGTTCCTCTTCTGCGTCTCGTTCCAGAGAACGCCCTGGCGGATGCCGAGGTCATTGACGAACTCCGCCTGGTCGTAGGTGGTGATCACCGGGTCATTTCCCGTATAGAGACTCCCGTCAGAGTTGCGGTAGAAATTATTGCTCTGCCAGCCCGCACCGACGTCGTCTTCGATGATGGTATCGAGTCCCGGGGCGAAACGGACTCCATTGTAGAGGATGTTGACGCTCGCCCCCGACGGAACGAAACCGTAGAGCCAGTACCCGTACAACCCGTATCCGGTGAACGTCCAGGTCCCCGTCGGGGTCGTCGACTGGGCCCCCGCCACGGCGCCGCCGAAACACACGAGGAGCGCCACCGCTCCCGCACACATCAGCCGTCTCATGGAAACCTCCTTGCACGCAATGACGTCGTCTGCCGCGAGGTCGCTTAATATCTTCTACCACATATGTTTGAATACGTCACGGGGAACCCTACAGGAATTCTCAGTATGCATCACCTTATGCGCACTTCTCATTTTGTCCCCTGTTTTCGGGCCCGTTTGGCAGTTATTCACTCATCCCCAAAGCCCTTATGGTCCAAAATGAGAAATGCTGGGAACCCTACAGGTTCAGGATCTCGTTGTCCAGGAAGCGTTCGATCGTCATCGTCGCGGCGCCGAGCGCCGCTGTGTTCGCGTCGAACTCGCTCTTGACGATGGCAGTTCGCTGGGTGATCGTGTGCAGCGCCCTCCGCCGGACGATCCGCTGCACTCCTTCGATGATCACGTCGCGAAAGCTCTCGATGACCGAGCCGGCAAGGATGACGGTGCCCGGGTCGAAGATGTTGATGAGGCTGGCCACACCGATGCCGATGCTCTCCTCGGCTTCGGCCACGACCATGTTCGCGAGCTTGTCTCCCGCGACGGCCGCCGCGCAGACCCCGTCGAGCGTCAGCGCTTTTTCCGCGCTGTCCCGCAGGGTCGAGTACACGTTCGCGGCGAGCAGCTGGTGGACCCGTGCGAGAATGGCGCTGGAGGAGGCCACCGCCTCCAGGCAGCCGCGGTTGCCGCAATTGCAGAGCGGTCCCGTGCCCGAGTACAAGCCCGACGCGTGTCCGCAGACCATGGAGTGGCTGGGCCGGTCCGTGCACATGGAGATCCCGCCGCAGCTCACGGAGAAGGATTGCGGGCAGATCACCGAAGGGATCCGCAAGGTGGCCACGGTCCTCCTCTGACGGGCAGGTCTGCGGTGGGGTGGGGGCCTATGCGACGACGAGGACCATCCCGAGGATGATCACGGCGAGCCCCGCGGCCTTGACGGGAACGAAGGCCTCTTTGAAGAACAGGAGCGCGACGAGGGCTATGGCCACGTAGCTCGTCGCCGAGAATACCGGTTGGGCCACGGACAGACGGGAGCGTGAGAGGCCGATCGCGAACAGCGGGAAACAGCCGCCGTACAGCACCATGGCTCCCGCCATGAGCAACCAGTACACGGGCATGGCGGCGCCGGGGGCGGCGCGGTAGGTCATGGCGTACTTCATGACCGAGGAGCCCGCCGCGTTGATGATGCCGGCGGACACGATGAGAACGACGTTGACGATGTTCATGATTTTCTCCTGCTGCCTTTCCTTGCCATCTCCCGCGCCAGACCTGCCGCTTTCTCCATGACAGGCAGGGCGCGGGAGATCTCTTCCTGCTTCAGCGAATCCCGCAGTGGCGCGTACAGCTTCTCCATGAGCGCGTACCCGCGCTGAGCGGCGGCCTTGCCCTTCGGCGTGGGGGCGAGGATGTAGGTGCGCCTGTCCTTCGGGTCACGGGTGCGGGTTATCATGCCCCTCTTTTCCAGGCCCTCGCAGATCACCATGGCCGTCGTCGTGTCCGTTTCGAGGATGGCGGCCAGCTGACGCTGGCTCGCCCCCGCGGCGTCGCCCAACGCCATGAGCGTGCCGAACTGGTCGTAGGTGATCCCGACCGGCTCCAACGCGCGGGAGACGGCGCGTCGGCTCTTCATGTACAGGATGCCGGCGCATTCGAAGAGCCGCGCGAAATCATCATTAAAGATCATAGATATGATAATAATAGTTATGATAAATATGTCAAGTGGTACGCGGTACCGCGTCCGCGCCGGCCCCGCCGCATTTCGCATTGACCTCCTCCCGACGCGGAACTANNAAGTTCAGTGGAGGCGCAAATGGAACGTCCCGTGCTCGCTGCAGCAGCCGCCCAGGCTGAGACCTTCGGAGGCATCACCTATCATCTCGACGGAGAGCTTGTTCCCGCGCTCACCGTCGAGCTCTCCCCCGGCTCGTCCGTATACTTCGAGCATCACATCCTTCTCTGGAAGCACCCCAGCATCGCCATAAGCATCAAGGCGATGAAGGGGGCCATGAAGCGCATGATGGCGGGGATCCAGATCTTCGTGACGGAAGCCACGGGCCAGGGCCAGATCGCCTTCAGTCGCGACGGCCCCGGTCACATCGCCGCAATCCATCTGAAGAAGGGCGAAGAGCTCCACGTCCGTGAGCACCAGTTCCTCGCGGCGTCGGGGAACATCGATTACACCTTCGAGCGGGTGAAGGGAGCGGCGAACATCCTCTTCGGCGGGACGGGCTTTTTCATCGACAAGTTCAAGGCCGCGGAAAGCGACGGTATTCTCTGGCTCCATGGGTACGGCAACGTTTTCGAAAAATCACTCGGCGCGGGTGAACAGATCGACATCGAGCCGGGCGGCTGGTTGTACAAGGATCCCCAGGTGAAGATGGAGACGACGCTGCAGAGATTGTCGGCGGGAATGCTGGCGGGGATGAACCTCGTGATGAACAGGTTCACCGGGCCCGGCAGGGTCGCTCTTCAGTCGATGTACCTTCACATGCCCAGCGGGGAGTAGGGCAGGCGCGAACCGCACGACAGGCACCACGAGGTCCGAATCGGCGTGCCCTGTGCCTCAGCGCAGCGGCACGGACTGCACGCTCTGTATGCCGCTGGCTGAGAGCTGTCGGGGGTCCCAATTGATGTCGAAGAGCTGGTCCGGCAGTCCCGCATTGAGGATGTAGTCGGACCAGTCGGCGTGTTGCACGCGGCGGGACCCTTCGAAGCTCTCCGCCGAAACCGGCAGCATCGTTGCGGAATCCAGACTGATGATCTCCTTCGTCGTGCCACCCTCGGCGGAGGGGTCACGAGGCAGGAAGACGAGCTCGTAGATGCCTTCGCGCACCGAGAGCGAGCTCGCGCTCGTGGACAGACGTAACAGCAGCTTCTCCAGGGTGGCCTGCAGATCGATCTGGTCGATCGTCATCCCGCGGATACTCGTGACCTGAGGGTTGTGCTTGTCCACGGTGGCGGAAAGAAACGAGAAGAACCCACCCTTCCTGCCGGTCACCTTGCCGTCGTTTCTGTAGACTCCCGAGCCCCCCGCGTCCCCCGCGCGATTGCCCGCGAGGACGTCCATGCGGATGAATCGTGGCCTCTTGAAATAGATGTTCATCGTCCGCTCTTCGACCTCGGAGCCCTTGCGGCTGATCTCATGCATCCTGCACTGGTAGTCCGAAACGGAGGCGTACGTTGACTGGAAGGCCTCGACGACCGACCGGGGGGTCGGAGCATCGGCGCGAGCTGACCCCAGAGGGAGAAGAAGGCAGGCGAGTGTAGCCAGCATCCGCAGCACGACGGTGATCCGCAGCGCCTGCTACTCCAGCTTGAACATCGCGCGCAGGGTTTCGAGGTTGCGCGCATTCTCCGTCGACGAGCCCTCGCGCGTGTAGGCATGCTCGATCACGTCACGATGGACCTCGACGACCCTGTGCCGCACGAGCTTCATCATGGAGTTCACCGTCCCGTTCTTCTCGTTGAAGGGTTGGGGCACGATCTGGAAGACAGAGGGGATCCATGCAGCCTGCACCTTCTTTGCCTTGGGGTCGGAACGGAACCTGTAGAACTCGTCCCGCAGGACGGCCAGGAGCTCCTCCGCGGAGGGGATGCGGCGATCGGCAATGAGATGCTCCACTTTCGCCGTATCCAGCGTCACGAGCGCGACGGTGTACTTGCGGTGGTCACAATAGGCCATGATCTGATCGATGAGGTCCGTGGAGAAGGTGACCGCTTCCTCGATGTCCTCGGGGCTGTACTTCTCCCCGTCCTCCGCGATGAGCAGCGCTTTCTCCCTGCCGACCACGACGAGAAAGCCGTCCTTGTCCCGGTAGGCGAGGTCCCCCGTGTACAGCCAGCCGTCGCGCAGGGCTTTCGCCGTTGCTTCGGGATTGCGGAAGTATCCCTTCATCACGTTCCCGCCCCTGATCACGATCTCCGCCGTCTCCCCCGTCTCCGCG
>PLNO01000332.1 GCA_003141795.1 Spirochaetaceae bacterium
CATTGAGAGCTCCCCGGAACCCCTCAAGACACTGAACAAGTCCCTGAAGCTCAGACCGGAGATATTGAAGCACTTGTTTGTCCGCCAGGACAACTAGCTCGAATCCGGGAGGGCGCTATGGCAGACATCAACCATGTCGTTCTCGTGGGCAGGCTGACGCGCAACGCGGAGTTGAAGTACACCAATAACGGCTCCGCAGTCAGCAAGTTCGGCATCGCGATCAACCAGCGTAAGAAAAAGGACGACCAGTGGGTCGACGAGGCGCACTTCTTCGACATCGTCCTATGGGGGAAGACTGCGGAATCGCTGAATCAGTATCTGGTCAAGGGAAAACAGGTTGGGATCGAGGGTCAGCTCAGGCAGGATCGCTGGGAGCAGGACGGACAAGCCCGGAGCAAGGTGGAGATTGTCGCCACCAACGTGATGCTCCTGGGCAGCGGAAGCGGAAGCGGCGGTGGAGGCGGCAGGCAAGCCGGTCCCGCACCAGAGGCAAAGGCCGGCGGTGCGGAGATGGGCGAGCCCAGCGCTCCGGCGCCGGATAATTTCGAAGACGATATTCCGTTCTAAAGCAACGGAAGAGAAGAGAGGAAATCGAGCATGTCAGATAACCAGAACACACCTGACTCCACTCCCCGTGCCCCCGAGGGTGCACCGGCTGCAGCGGATCGTCCCGCGACGGACAGGCCCCAGGGAGACCGCCCGGTTGGCGACAGGCCCCAGGGAGATCGCCCCATGGGGGACCGGCCCTCGGGTGACCGCGGCCCTGGCGGCTTCCGCCGCGAAGGCGGGTTCCGCCGCGAAGGCGGATTCGGCGGACCGGATCGCGGAGACCGCGGTGACCGCGGAGATCGCGGCGGCTTCCAGAGAGGCGGCAGGCACAAGACGTTCTTCAAGCGGAAGGTGTGCAAGTTCTGCATCAAGAAGGCCACCATCGACTGGAAGGATGCCGGCGGCCTCAAGCGCTTCACTTCCGAGCGCGGCAAGATCATGCCGCGGCGGATCACGGGTACATGCGCCAAGCACCAGAGGGAGCTCGCCCGCGCCATCAAGAGGGCGCGCAGCCTGGCTCTCCTCCCCTACGTGGCACGGTAGGGAACACGGCAAGCCCCGGTGGGGGCGGCACGAATGTACCAGAAATCCTCAGGCGGACGTTACTTCGAGATCCTCCTGTTCACCCTCTCGTCCCTGCTTCTTTACCACACGGGCGTGGGAATCATGCTGTTCCTCGTCCCGTTGCAGGTGGTGGCATCACGGAGGGGAATGCGGGGGCTGCTCTTCGCAGAAGGGGTCTTTCTCATCGTCTTCCTGGGGATACGCTTCTGGCCGTTCGTCATTTCGGGCGGCCGCAACGCCCCCGATATCCTCGTCGCGCTGGAGATGGCGGTCGTCGCCCTGGTCCTCGTCGGCATGGTCATCGTGAACCTTTCCCTCAGGAATCGTCCACGGACAATGGTCATGCTGCTCATTGCAACGGGGCTCGCCGGCGTTGCGGCTGTCCCGGCGGCGATCCTGCTGCCGGCCAACGCGGCGTTCCAGCAGGCGATGAGCGGGCTTTTCGCGGAGATATCCCGGACGCTTTCCACGCTGTTCGCCCCGGCCGCAGAGGGCCTGGGAGCCTCGTTCCTCACGTCGCTGTTGTCGCCGTCCAAGCTGCAGGAGATGTCGCAGGCCTACCTGCTGCGCAGCATGCTCCTGGACTTCGTGGCGCTGCTCACCTTCTCGTGGTGGGCAGGTCAGGCCGCGGCGGCCCGCACGCCAGTGATGTCCGGCGTCCAGCAGCGTTTCCGTTTTTCGCAGTTCCGCATGGAGGCATGGTGGCTGTGGCCTTTCATGGCCGCCGGAGCGCTGATACTCGTGGACCTGTTCTTCGGGATCTCCTTCTGGGCGTACGCGGTCTGGAACATCGGGCTCGTGCTTCTGTTCTTCTACGGCCTGCAGGGTATGGCGATCATATGGTTCCTCTTCGAGAAGCACCATATCCCCCGTTTCCTGTGGATACTCATCATCGTCGGGCTTGCGATTCTCGCCGCGTCGCCAGGCGCGGGTCTTTACTTCGTCCTGGCAATCCCGCTTTTCGGGATCTCTGAGAACTGGATACGGTACCGCATTCCCCGTGACGCGGCGCCGACTGAACAAAGCTAGAGTGAAAGGAGCAATCTGCAAATGAAGGTCATTCTCAATCAGGACGTCATAGGCCTCGGTGAAGAGGGCGACATCAAGGACGTGGCGGACGGCTACGCCCGCAACTATCTCCTCCCCAAGAAGTTCGCTGTTCCGCACACGAAGGCGTATCTCGCGACCCTCGAGCACAAGAGGGCTTCCATCGAGAAGCGCAAGGAAGAGAAGCGCCTCGAGGCTGCCGGTCTGAAGGAGCGGCTGGAGGCGGAGGAGATCCGCTTCAGCGTTCCCGCGGGGGAAAACGGGAAGCTCTTCGGTTCGGTGAGCAACACGAACGTCGCCGTGGAGCTGGAGAAGAAGGGGTTCCAGATCGAGAAGAAGCGCATCGAGATCCCCGAGCACACGATCCGCAGCGTCGGCACCTTCAAGATCCGCATCCGCCTCTACGACAAGGAAGAGGCCGTCCTCAAGCTCATCGTGGAAGGCGCCCCCCAGGCGGGCTCCAGCTCGAGCCAGCCCAAGACGCGCCAACCCCGGGCGGCCAAACCCGCGCCCGCGGCCCCGGAGGAGCAGAAGCCCGAGCAGGCAGCGGCAGCAGAATCGGCCGCTCCGGCTCCGGCAGAAGCCGAATAGGCCGGTGGTGATCAGGAGGTCCCATGAGCGGCGCCATGTCCCCCGGCAGCCTCAGGGACGCGATCCCCTCCCACAATGACGAAGCTGAGGTAGCGACGCTCGGTGCCGTTCTCATCGACACCGAAGCGCTCTCCTCGGTCATCCCCCTCGTTCGGCCCGAGGACTTCTACAAGAGCGCGCACCAGCGCATCTACGAGGCGGTGCTCGCACTTTTCGACAAGGGCCAGTCCATAGACCTTATCACGCTGTCCGACGAGCTGCGCTCCAGCGGCACGCTGGATCTGTGCGGCGGCACGGCGTACATCTCACGGCTGACCTCGGCCGTGCCCACGAGCGCGAACGTCGAGTATTACGCCCGCATCGTCCAGGCCTGCAGCATCCGCCGCACCCTTGCCCGCGTGTCCCAGGAAATCATCAGTCAGGCGCACGACGACAGCGCGGAGATCAGCGTGATTCTCGAGGACGCCGAGCGGCGCATCTTCGAGATCTCCGACAGGAACCAGACCGGCACGTACTATCCGGCCAAGGAGATCGTGAATCTCACCTTCCAGGCGATAGAGAAGCACTACCATTCAAAGACCGAGTACACGGGCATACCGTCCGGCTTCAAGGAGCTCGACCAGCTTACAATGGGATTCCAGAACTCCGAGTTCATCGTCATCGGCGCCCGGCCCTCCGTAGGCAAGACAGCCTTCGCCCTGACGATCGCTGCAAACATGAGCATTCGCCAGAAGATCCCGATCGGGTTCTTCTCCCTCGAAATGTCGGCCATGGCGATCATGCAGCGCATGCTCTCCATGGAGGCACGCCTCGATTCGCAGCGCATGCGCACCGGCATNNCCCGGCGGATTTCAGCAGGATCACCGATGCATGCAGCAGACTGTACGAAGCGCCCATGTACATCAGCGATTCCCCCGACCTGAAGCTCCTTGATCTGCGCGCGCAGGCGCGCAGGATGAAGACGAACCACGACGTGAAGATCATCTTCATCGACTACATCACGCTCATCAGCTCGGAGAACAGGGAGCTGCCCCGTCACGAGCAGATCGCCGACATCTCCCGCTCCTTGAAGGCCCTTGCCCGGGAGCTCAACCTCCCGGTGAT
>PLNO01000123.1 GCA_003141795.1 Spirochaetaceae bacterium
CCTCGGCGGAGTGCTCGACCTCGAGCGCCTCGTTGCACGCGTCGCAATGGAAAAGGCTCATGCGAAGGACGTCGTGGCTGTCGGAGGCACGCTGCGCGCCGCCCTCGGCCTTTCGGATCATCTCAGCCGGCAGCAGGCGTCGGGTGACGGCCTCTCAGGCGTGCGCGAGAGGATCGCCGCGCATACGGGGCAGATGCAGGAGGTGGTCGACCTGATCGACCGGGCGATCTGCTACGAGCCGTCCACGCGCCTCACGGATGGGAACCTCATCCGCCGTGGATTCGACGCGGAGCTCGACAGGCTCCACGGCCTGAAGGACAACTCGCGCGAGGTCCTGGAAGCGTACCTGGAGGAGCAGCGGACCGCCACGGGGATTCCCTCCCTCAAGCTTCGGTACAACAAGATCATCGGGTATTACTTCGAGGTGACGAAGTCCAACCTGAAGCACGTGCCTCCCCATTTCGTGCGCCGACAGTCCCTCGTCGGCGGGGAACGCTTCACGACGGATCGTCTTGCGGACCTGGAGTCGGAGATCAACGACGCCTCGGAGCGGATAGTGGAGATCGAAAAGACGCTCTTCCTGCAGGTCCGCGGGGTTGTGAAGGACGCTGTTCCCTGGCTTTCCTCCGTGTGCGATGCGGTCTCCGAGCTGGACGTCTTCCAGTCCCTCGCTTTTGCGGCGACGGTGCACGGGTACGTGAAGCCTGAGGTCAGGGACGGCGTCGAGCTTTCGATCACAGACGGCCGGCATCCCGTGGTGGAGGCCCACTTGCCGGGAGGGGCGTTCATCCCGAACAGCCTGGAATGCCCGGGCACAGGCCGTTTCTTCGTTCTCCTGACAGGTCCGAACATGGCGGGCAAATCGACCTACCTGCGCCAGGTCGCCCTCATCGTTCTCATGGCGCAGATGGGCTCGTTCGTGCCCGCGGCCAGCGCGACGATCGGAATCGTGGACCGTGTGTTCTGCCGTGTGGGGGCGTCCGACAACCTCGCGCGGGGCGAATCGACGTTCCTCGTGGAGATGAACGAGACGGCGCATATCCTGCGCGCGGCAACCGCGCAGAGCCTCATCATCATGGACGAGATCGGCCGGGGAACGAGCACACGGGACGGCCTTGCCATCGCGTGGGCCGTCTGCCTCTACATCCTCACGCGGATCCGGGCGCGCACCCTCTTTGCAACGCACTACCACGAGCTCACGCGCCTGGAGCATGAGAGCATCCACAACCTGTCGATGGACGTACGGGACAGGGACGGGGAGATCGTCTTCCTCAAACGGGTACGCCAGGGCCCGTCGAGCAACTCCTACGGCATCCACGTTGCCCGGCTTGCCGGCCTTCCCCAGGAGACGCTGGAGCTTGCGGAGAAGATCCTCCGGGAGACCTCCGTCACGCTGCCTTCACCGACATCTGCGACACTTGCGGCTGAGGCGGCGCCTTCACTCGACGTCCCCCCGGTCCCTCCGCGCCAGCAGGAGCTCTTCTCCCCCGAAGAGCTGATCGCGCGGGAGATCAGCGGCCTCGAGCCTGACCACATCACCCCACTCGAAGCCCTCGGCCTGATTGCCCGGTGGAAGGCCTCTCTGACGGGAAAGACGGAGGGCTGAGATGCATGAGCTTCGGGCGGCCGCTCGTCTCCTGCTCGAAGCCGTGTTCCCCGGCCGCTGCCTCCTCTGCGGAGAGTCGCTCCTTCTGACCGCCGGCAACGAGGGCCCCGTTTGCGCCTCCTGCCTCGGGCAGATGGCGATCCCCGCGGGTCCCCGTTGCACGAGGTGCGGCATGCCGCTCGTGTCGGAACAGGGCACGTGCCTGCGCTGCCGTGGCACCGACTACGCCTTCGCGGCGAGTTACGCGCTCTTCCCCCACAGGGATCAGGCAAAGACCCTGATCCGTGCGCTGAAGTTCGAAGGCCGCACCCGCTGCGTCCCGCTCTTTGCCGCGTGGGCCGCTGCCGCCCTGCACGAGCGCTACGCGGACCTTCCCATCGTACCGGTGCCCCCGCGGAAGGCGCGCCGCGGAGAGGACCCCGTCGGCAGGATTGCGCGTTGCCTGGAAAAGCACCACGGGATCACGGTCCTGCCCCTCCTCGAACGAACGGGCGGCGCTCAGCAGAAGTCACTCGATTACGTCGAACGGCGCGACAACCTGCGGGGCCGCATCCACCTGAGGCCCGGTGTGCGGGACGTGCCGGAATGCGCCGTCATGCTTGACGACGTATTCACGACGGGTGCGACCCTCGACGCCTGCGCGCGGACGCTTTTGGATGCGGGGTGCACAGAGGTGCTCGGTCTGACGCTCGTCATCGAGGAATGACCTTCAGAGGGTCTCGGACCTCGTGAGGAGCGCGGCGCGAAACCCGAAGTGTTTCCCGCTTTCAACGAGCTCCAGTCCCGCGGCGCGCTCGAGGAACCTGTGCATCTCCGTGCTCGTTCCCGCAAGGAGAAGACGCCCTCCGGGTGCCAGCAGGGCGCGCGCCGCTGCGGCCATGTCATCCTGCCAGAGGACTCGGGGCACGGGATGCGGCACCGCGAAGATGAGGTCGAACTGTACCCCGCTCAGAACGCGGGAGAGTGCCGATTCCGCGGGAGCGGCGCTTACGCGGACCGGTGCACCCCCCGCGGTGACCAGGTTCCGCTCCGAAATGGCGAGCTCCAGTCGATCCCTGCCTGCAAGCGTGATCTCCGCGCCGACGCCTCGAGCGCGGGAAAGAATGGCGAGGGGGAGGTGACCCTGGCCGGGGTTCCAGAAGAGAAGCCTTTTCGGGATTTCCACTCCCTCCAGGACCTGGCAGGCCACTTCCGTGGCATACCCGAGGGTGTCGAACTCGGGGAGAGAGTAGACGGTCTGAAGGTCGTAGCCCTGGCCTCCGGCTGTAAAACGCTTCCGTGTGCGGAGGTACGGGGCAAGGCTTTCACGTTCTTCGATCGATTCGACGACAGGCGCCTTCGGCATGAAATGGAACACCGCGTACTCCCGCGTCTCCTCCGCATAGCACACCTCGCACCCGATCGCATCGATGGAGTCCCGCGCGAGTGCAGCCAGCGTCGAGACGATCACCACGGCCGCACGCCCGCTCGGGGAGAGGCACGCTGCGGCGTTGCGGAAGAAGGACCGAAGCACGGGCTCGCCCGCCTTCGCCGGCAGATTGGAGACCACGAGGTCGAAAGAGCGGCCCTGAAGGGAGTGGAACGCCAGGCTGCATTGCGCCTCCGCGTTTCGAACACCGTTGCGTCGACAGTTCTCAGCAGTGAAGGCGACCGCCAGGGCGTCGCGGTCCTGGAGCACGGCCGTACACCCCGCAGGCG
This sequence comes from Spirochaetaceae bacterium, assembly GCA_003141795.1. Next base: position 3,305 of record PLNO01000123.1, read on the forward strand.
CGCAGGCCTGGACGCACGCCCCGATCACCCCGACACCGCACCCGACGTCGAGGATCGATCGGATTCCGGCGAGGTCCACGTGCTGGGCGATGGTTTTCAGGAGCAGCTTGCTGCCCTCGTCGACGGCGAAGCTGCTGAACAACGCGTGGGAAAGGTGGAACGTGAAGTCCCTCCCGCGGAATCGGAAAGGCACTGTTGTATTGACGAATGATGCAATGTCGTTGTCATGGAAAACCTGGGATGTCGCGTCGCGGCGGTGCATGTGCAAGTATAACCGGCGCCGTGCATAGGTTGACAAGTACCGCTTTTTGGGTATACCTTCCTATGAGAAAGAGTCGGGTCAGACTCTTTTTTTTGTACCTGGGCCCTTGCAGGAGCCGCTGGAGGCTGAGGAGTGTATTCGGACAATCTGGCAAGGGAGGTTCGCGACGCTGTCGCGCCCGTTCTGTCGGGCATGGGATACGCGCTCGTCGAGCTTGCCGTCGGCAGGCGGAAGGGAATCACTCTGGTGAGCGTGGTGATCTACCGAAAAGAGGGCGTGGGCGTCGATGATTGCGCCGCGGTCTCCGAGCTCCTCCTTCCCCGGCTGGAAACAATGGAAGCTCTTCCCGACGTCAGCCTCGAAGTGAGCTCCCCGGGCATCGAACGCACCATTCGTTCCGCCGAGGAATACGCGATATTCCAGGGGCGCGGGGTGCGGGTCCTCGTCGGGGATCAGATCGAATGGCAGTCGGGAAGGATCGACAGGTGCGAGGGAGGGACGCTCTGGTTGCAAAAAGGGAAAGAGCACATCGGGTTCGCGCTAGGAGACGTTCGAAAGGCGCGACTGGACTTTTCGGTGGAGGTTGAGGAAGACAAAAATGCAGTCTGAACTTTCGCAGGCGATAAAACAGCTGGTGCAGGAGCGGGGGATCCCCGAGGACCTCGTGATGAGCACCATAGAGANNTAGTGACGACCAGATGGAGGTGACGCTCTTCGCCAAGAAGAAGATCGTCATCGACGACGACCTGGACGATCCCGTGTACGAGATCCCCCTCTCGGAGGCCCTGGAGCTGAACGAGGAGTGCGAGGTCGGGGACGAGCTTCTCATCGAGATCAACCCCAAGGAGTTCGACAGGGTCTCCGTGCAGAGCGCGAAGCAGAAAGCGCGCCAGAGCCTTCGGGAGATCCAGAAGGACACCCTGTATTCCGAGTACAAGGACAAGGTCGGTGAGATGATCATCGGCTACTATCAGCGGGAGCGCAACGGCAACATCTACGTCGACCTCGGCAAGACCGAGGGCATCCTCCCGAAGAAGTACCAGTCTCCCCGGGAGATCTACCACCCGAACGACAGGATCAAGGCGCTCATCTACGAGGTCGTGAAGACCCCGACAGGTCTGCAGATCGTGCTTTCGCGCAACCACGCGGAGTTCGTGAAGAAGATCTTCGAGCTCGAGGTCCCCGAGATCTACGACAAGACCATCGAGATCGTGCGCATCGTGCGGGAGCCGGGGTATCGCACCAAGATCGCCGTCCGCTCGACGCGCGAAGACGTGGATCCGGTCGGCGCATGCGTCGGCTTGAAGGGCGTGCGCATCCAGGCGGTCGTCCGGGAGCTGGAGGGGGAGAAGATCGACATCCTCCGTTACTCCCTGGACTCGCGGAGCTTCATCAAGAACGCGCTTTCACCCGCGGAAGTGAACCAGGTCGTCATCCTGGACGAATCGAAAAAGCTTGCGCTTGCCATCGTTCCCGACACCTCCTTCTCCCTGGCCATCGGGAAGCAGGGGTTGAACGTGCGCCTGGCCAACCGGCTCACCGACTGGAACATCGACGTGAAGACGGAGAGCCAGTTCGGGGAAATGGACATCTCCGCGGAAGCCAAACGGGCGGTCTCCGCGCTGTTCGGCGACACCGAAGAGGAGATCCAGAAGATCTCCGAGCTCCCCGGCATCCCCCAGCGCCTCGTGGAAATCCTGGAAAAGGACAACATCGCGGACATCGAAGCCCTCGTGGCCCTCACGCCGGAGCAGCTTGCGGCGCTTGAAGGAATCACCGCGGAAGACATCCAGACCATCCACAAGATCATCGAGGAAAACGTCGAGATCGTGGAGGAAGAACAGGCGGCTCAGGCAGAAGTCGAGGAGGCCGAAGCAGAAGCCGAGCAGGCCGAGACGGAAGAGACCGGGACTGAAGAGTCCGAGGCGGAGGAACCCGCGGCAACGGTCGATTCCGCGGCCGCACCGACCACGGAACAGCCGGCGGCGGAAGAAGAGACCTACGAGTGCCCCGAATGCGGCACGGCAGTCACGCCCGATATGGCCACTTGTCCAAACTGTGGCGTCGGTTTANNCCCGGGTCGTGCCGGGACCGATACGGCGACCAGGGAAGAGAAGGAAGAGTAGAGAGCAGGTATGCCCGAGGAACTGGACAGCAGGAAGAAACCCAAGACCACACTCATCAAGCACAAGAGGGTTGACGAGGAGACTCCCGCGATCGTCGAGGAAGTCCCTGTCGCCCCCGTTGTGGAGAAGGACAAGAAAAAAGTGGTGGTGGTCAAGAAGAAGGTCGTGGTGGTGGCCAAGAAGACGGTCCACAAGCCGGTGACACCGTCCGCGGAACCTTCTTCGCAGGAGAACGCGCCAGTTTCCCCGCAGGCAGGCGAAACGCGGTCAGCAGTGGCAGCACCTGTTGCCCACGCCCCCGCGGCGCCGCGGTCGACCATTGTGCCGCGTCAGGCTCCAGTGGCACCTCCGCGCGTCCATCCCGCGGCACCTGTGGCTCCCGCGGCGCATGCAACGCAGCCGACGCATGCCGCCCATCCCACGCACCCGACGCAGGCCGAGCCGCCGCGTCCCCGCATTGTCACGGGGGACAGGGGCGCGGAACCGCGTCCGTCAGTGCGTGAATCGGTGCGTGAAAAGATGCGCCTCACCCCGCTGCCTCCGCGCCCGGCCGGTTCCCCGCAGCGCTCCGACAGGCCCTCGGGAGGCCCGTCAGGCTACGGACCTCCCCGTCAGGGATCCCGTCCCCCGTCCCGTACAGGCAGCGGCGGTTCAGGAGGCGGTCAGTCATCCGGCTCTGACGACAAGAAACCGCCAGCCAAGAAGTTCTTCTCCAAGGCCAAAAGGAAGATCGAATATCCGAAGAGGAAACACGATCAGCCGGAGGAGAAGTACCTCCAGGTCAAGAAGAAAACCGTCATCATGGCCAACCCCGTGCCAAAGGAGATCGCGATCACCGCGGGCATCACGGTGTCGGACCTCGCCAAGAAGATGAATCTGAAGGGGTCGGACCTGATCCACAAGCTGATGGCCATGGGAATGATGATGACCATCAACCAGCAGATCGACTCCGACACGGCGTCGCTCCTCGCGGCCGAATATGACTGCAAGGTGAACGTCGTCTCCCTGTACGACGAGACGGTGATCGAAGAGGACAAGGAGCTGGAGGAGGACCTCCAGACGCGTCCGCCCATCGTCACGATCATGGGCCATGTCGACCACGGAAAGACGAAGCTGCTCGATGCCATTCGCAGCACGAACGTCGCCGAAGGCGAATACGGCGGCATCACGCAGCACATCGGCGCCTATTGCGTGGACCTCCCCCAGGGAAGGATCGTATTCCTCGACACCCCGGGCCACGAGGCATTTACGATGATGCGCGCCCGCGGCGCCCTGGTGACGGATATCGTCGTGCTCGTCGTCTCAGCGGTGGACGGCGTCATGCCGCAGACGATAGAGGCGATCAACCACGCCAAGCAGGCGGAGGTCCCCATCATCGTCGCGGTGAACAAGGTGGACCTGCCCGAAGCGAACGTGGAGCTGGTCAAGAGGCAGCTCACCGAGCAGAGCCTGGCCCCTGAAGAGTGGGGCGGAACGACCATCTACAATGAGGTCTCCGCTCTGAAAAAGACGGGGATCAAGGAGCTCCTGGAGAGCATCATTCTGCAGGCGGAAGTCCTGGAGCTGAAGGCGAGCTACAAGAGCAGGGCGTCGGGAATCGTGCTGGAATCCCGCGTGGAGATGGGCCGGGGCATCGTCGCAACGGTCATCCTCCAGAGAGGAACGCTGATTCCCGGGAATTACTTCGTCGCGGGGATTTATTCAGGCAAGGTGAGGGCCATTTACAACGACAAGGGCGGGAAGGTGCCAGAAGCCACCCCGTCGCTCCCCGTCGAGGTCGTCGGGTTCACGAGCATCCCCAACGCGGGAGACCCCTTCCAGGTCACCGATTCGGAGCAGACGGCGCGCCTCATCGGCAGCAAGCGCCAGGAGCTCAAGAAGCAGGAGGAGATGAAGAACGTCAAGAAGGTGACGCTCGACAACCTCTACGAACAGATCAAGGAAGGGCAGATCCAGGAGCTGAAGGTCATCATCAAGGGGGACGTCGCGGGATCCGTGGAGGCCCTGAAATCCTCCCTGCAGAAGCTGTCGACCTCCGAGGTGAAGCTCGAGGTCATCCACGCCTCCGCCGGTGCTATCAACGAGGGAGACGTCAACCTCGCCTCCGCGTCGAACGCCATCATCGTCGGCTTCCACGTTCGGCCCAGCGCGGTGGCGCAGAGCCTCGCGGACCGCGAAAAGGTGGACATCCGCAAGTACAACATCATCTACGACGCTCTGGAGGACATACGCTCCGCCATGGAAGGCATGCTGAAGCCCGAGCTTCTTGAAGAGCAGACCGGCACGGTCGAGGTGCGCAGCACCTTCAAGATCCCCAAGATCGGCACCATTGCCGGCTGCCAGGTCACGACGGGCAAGGTGCGCCGCAACGCGGACGTCCATCTCATGAGGGAAGGCGTGGAGATATTCAAGGGAAAGATCTCCTCCCTCAAGCGCTTCAAGGACGACGCCAGGGAAGTGGAAGAAGGCTTCGAGTGCGGCATTGGGCTGGAAGGCTTCCACGATATCAAGGTCGGTGACATAATCGAGGCGTACGAGACCCGGGAGCTCGCCAAGAAGCTGGAAGGGAGCCGGGATGGCGGAAATAAGACTTAGGCGGATTGAAAGCCTGCTGCGCTCCGAGATCTGCTCCATGATCATCAAGGGGGAGATCAAGGACCCGCGCATCGAACCGCTCACGACGATCACCGAGGTCAAGGTCACGAAGGACTTGAGTTACGCGAAGGTCTGGGTCTCCCGGTTCGGCGACAGAGAGATACTCGACGCCAGCGTGCTCGGCCTGAACCACGCTGCCGGATACATCCAGGGGATCCTCTCCAAGAGGATCTCCCTGCGGACCTTTCCCCGGCTCAGCTTCATGCGGGATGACGCAATGGAGAACGGCTTCCGCATTGCGGCAAAGCTGCGGGAAATAGGGCATTGACGGAAGGCATCATTCTTCTGGACAAGCCGCCTGGCCAGACCTCGTTCCAGTCCCTCGGTACCCTGAAGCGCAGGTTGGGTACCGGGCGGGTGGGCCACACGGGCACGCTGGACAAGTTCGCCGAAGGGCTCCTCGTCGTACTGTGCGGGCGCATGACGCGCCTGTGCGCATACGCCACCTCGCTGGACAAAGAATACGTGGCAGTGATCACTTTCGGCAGGGCGACCACGACCCTGGATCCTGAAGGGGAAACCACGGCAGAGGGAAATATCCCGGGGCGCAGCAGCCTCGAAGAGGTCCTTCCCGCGTTCGTCGGCTCACTCATGCAGGTTCCGCCCGCTTTTTCCGCCATCCATGTCGGGGGAAGACGCGCCTACGATGCCGCCCGCAAGGGGGAGTCTGTCGTTCTTGCCCCGCGCCCCGTGAGGATCGACCGCATCGACCTCCTCTCCTACGAACCCCCTGACGCTACGATCCGCGTTTCCTGCTCGAAAGGCACGTATATCAGGAGCCTTGCCCGCGACATCGCGGAAAAGCTCGGGACCTGCGGCTTCGTGTCCCGCTTGCAGCGCACGCGGGTCGGGGGGTTCCGTCTCGAGCACGCCCGTCGGCCGGAAGCGTGTGATCCTGCAAGGGACGTTCTGCCGCCCGATGCTTTTTTCGACGCCGCGCCAGCGCTCGGCAGGCTGCGCGTTCTTCCCCAATGGGAAGGCGCTGTATGCAATGGCCGCCCGCTGGCAGAAGGCTTCTTCGAGCAGCCCCTCGGAGGCAGCTCAGCGTTTCCCCAGGGGATGTTCGGCGCATTCGCCGTCGACGGCCGACTCGTCGCCGTGGTGGAAAGGCGTGGTGAAGCCTGGCGGTACGCCGCGGCCTTCCCCCCGTTGGCGGCCGGAGGCGCGCCGCTTTGAGAATCCTCCCGTGGAAAGAGCTTGCGGAGAAAAAAAGCGGAGTCGAGGGACCTGTCCGGCTCACGATCGGTGTTTTCGACGGCGTGCATATCGGCCATCGGAAGCTGATCAGGGGGATCGTCGGAGGGTCGTCTGACGCTTTGCCGATGGTCGTCACATTTCGACAGAGCCCTGTCCTGCTCGTTTCACCGGGGACTTTTCCCGGCTTTCTCCACACTTACGAGCAGAAAATGTCACTTTTAGAGTCGCTGGGCGTGGCCGCGGTCGTGGTCATTGACTTTTCTGAGGAAATGCGTAATCTTTCGGGCAAGGCGTTCATCGGCCTGTTGAAGGAAAATCTTACCATCCAGAGAGTCATCGTCGGGCAAAACTTCAGGTTTGGTAAGAGCAGGATCTCAGGGACCGAAGATCTAAAGGAGATGCTTTCCGATACGGGGATCGAGGTGCAAGTGACCGAGCCGGTGCTCTGGGACGAGCGCATCGTGTCCAGCACGCGCATCCGGTCTTCGATCGCCCGGGGTGATTTCGCCGGCGCTCGTTCGATGCTGACAACGGACTACGCATTGGATCTGCGCGGGGTTCCGGGAGACGCGGAGGGATCGGGAAGACGGGTGATCGCACGAAGCGCGCTGAGCCAGGTGGTGCCCCAGCCCGGCAGCTATGCGGTGACGTGCATCGGCAAGTCGGGAGCACAACCAGGACACATCGACATGCGTGAGGATTCGCTGACGCTCACAACGCGTGAGTGCAACGACGTCACCATGGCGCTTTTTACGTAAAACGATGAAAGGAGTTTTCCATGCCACTGACAAAGGAAAAGAAGGAAGAAGTGATCAAGTCGTTCGGTGCGAACGAGAAGGATACGGGCCGCACAGAGGTGCAGGTGGCCCTCATCACCAAGAGGGTGGAGGAGCTCACCGAGCATTTCAAGAGGCACCCCAAGGATAATAACTCCCGCCGCGGGCTTCTGAAGCTCGTCGGCCAGAGACGCCGACTTCTCTCATATCTGCGAAAGACCGATCTCACCAAGTACAGGGAGATCATCGAGCGTCTGAGCCTGCGCAAATAGGCGCGAAAGCAAGGATAGAAATGCAACACAGTGTGTCATTGAAAATCGGGGAGGAGGAACTCATCCTCGAAACCGGCAAGATGGCCAAACAGGCCAACGGATCGGTATTTGCCCGGCTCGGCGGCTCGGCGGTCATCGCCACCGCCTGCTGCGCGGAGAATGAGAAGGAAGATCTCGACTTCATCCCCCTTTCCGTGGACTACATCGAGAAATACTACGCCGCTGGCAAGATCCCCGGCGGTTTCATCAAGCGTGAAAGCAGGCCCAAGGACAAGGAGATCCTCGTCTCACGGCTGATCGACAGACCCATCAGGCCGCTTTTCTCCAGGCTCTTCCGTCGGGAGATACAGGTCATCCCCATGACCATCTCCACGGACCAGGTCAATCCTCCCGACATCCTGGCGATGAACGCGGCCTCCGCCGCAATCACCATCTCCGACATCCCCTTCGAAGGTCCGATCGGCGCGGTGCGCATCGGTTACGTGAACGGCGTAATAGTCGTGAACCCGACCTTCGACCAGATCAAGGAAAGCACCCTGGAGCTGATTGTTGCGGGCACGGAGAAGGGCATCACAATGGTGGAGGGCGGGGCGCGCCAGGTTTCCGAGGCGCTCATCATCGAAGCCATCGAAACCGCTCACAAGACCATCCGCCAGCTCTGCGCCATCCAGAACGAGCTCGCCCGTCTTGCCGGAAAGACCAAGCTCCCGCTCGTGGAGAAACCCTCCACGTTCACCCTCGGTGCCGAGGTCCGCGCATGGGCGATGCCGAAGCTCGAGCCTGCATGCTTCGTGAAGGGCAAAGAGGCCCGGGTCAAGGCGATGAAGGTCGTGCGCTCGGAAGCCATCGAGCATTTCAAGGACAAGCTCGCTGAAACGGACATCAAGCCCGTGAAGCTCCTCTTCGAGGACATGGAGCAGCAGATCATGCGCGCCTCCATCGTCGGCAAGGGCGTTCGAACGGACGGCCGCAACCCGACGCAGATCCGGCCCATCACCTGCGAGATCGACGTTCTTCCCCGGACCCACGGTTCGGCGCTTTTCACGCGCGGTGAGACGCAGGCACTCGTCCTGACCACCCTCGGCACGGCGCTGGACGAGCAGATCATGGACAACATCGACGGTGACACCAAGAAGAACTTCATGCTGCACTACAACTTCCCTCCCTACAGCGTGGGCGAAACCGGCCGCATGGGTTCGCCGGGCCGCCGCGAAATTGGCCATGGCAAGCTGGCCTGGCGCGCCATCCATCCGATGCTGCCCGCTAAGGACCAGTTCCCCTACACCGTCCGCGCGGCCAGCGAGATCATGGAGTCCAATGGCTCCTCCTCGATGGCCACCG
>PLNO01000209.1 GCA_003141795.1 Spirochaetaceae bacterium
TGTCAACGCAAAGCAGAAATGTCCCCTGGTTCAGCAAAACAGAAATGTCCCCTTCACACGATATCCTTCTTCTCGCCCTTGCCCGGAGAGAACTCACTGTAATGCAGCCTCCGGTTTTGATGAAGAATGAAGATTGAGCCATCAAGCCACCTTCTGACGATCACCTTGCTTCCCGCTCGAGGTAGGGGGTGCTTGTCGCTGAGAAGTTGGTAGAAGCAATTGTCAAAGCGCACGACCCAATCTCGACCGACGCTTCGCGTCTCCTCGAAGCAGAAGATGTCACGCAGATCCTGACCGGGTCGAAGGGGCACGTGAAAGTCCTCTGCAGACAGAGGGGCATGGGCGAATTTACTGTTCAGCTTCTCGGTGAAGCCTCCTTGCAGGATCATATTGGCCTCTTCAATCCGTTTCGCCCCTCGCAAGCGCAACTCTTTGACAAAGCGATCCTGGTAGACTCCATGGCTTCGTTCCACCCGCCCCTTTGCCTGAGGAGAATGGGCGTTGATAATCTGAATGCCCAGCTTCTCACAGGCTAACCCAAAAGCACTCTTGGCGACTTTTCCTTCCAGCTGCTGGTCTACAGCAGGTTCGTCGTTCAGCAGATACACATTCTTCCGATCACAATACAGTGCCATGGGAATACCGTAGCGTTCGATCCACGCCCACAAGGCCCTCATCGCGATGGCGCTGGTCTCCTGCTCGTCCATGATGCCAAGTGTCGTTTTTGTGGCGTCATCGACCATGTTCATCAGGCAGCTCTCGTTGTGCTCCTCCCCAAACCACCGATGCGGTGAGCCGTCCATCTGCACCAGCTCTCCAAAATGATGCATAGGCTCGCGACGCTTACGATAGGGGCCTCGACGGCGGTGACGCTGCCACAGCCCGGCCTCAAGGAGCCACAACCGCAGCGTTTCACGACTGATTGGCGGAAATCCGTCCTCTTCTTCCAGCTTCTCACAGGCCAGCGTCGGCCCGAACTCCTGATAGGTTTCCCGATAGCGAGCCACAATCTTCGCTTTCAGCTCCAAATCCAGGCGGTTGTTCGGTTTTACGCCTCGAGCCCGATGAATGATCGCTCTCTCCCCGCCCTCTCTGTAACGCTTCCAAAGGCGCTTACACTGACGGTAGCTGATGCCCAGCTTCTCCGACGCCTCCCGCAACGAGCTCTGCTGAGCTTTCACTTTGCTGAGGATGATCATCCTTCGCCTGTCTTCCGCCGACATTTGCAGCATCCCCTCTTTCACTGGGCAACCTCACATCCTTGGGTTGCCTTGATTCTAGTGGGGACATTTCTGCTTTGCTAAAAGGGGACATTACAACTTTGCTACAACAGCTTTACGTGTTTCAATCCACGCGCCCNNACCTACTCCCGCTATCTCCACGAGCGCCACGGCTGCACCGTCTACCGTGTCGCCGTGGATGCGGGCTTCTCCTGCCCGAATCGCGCATCGGGGCGCGCGGGAGCCGGGTGCACGTACTGCGCCGAAGATGGTTCCCGCGCCCCGTACCTGGCGCCCCTCCCCCCGCCCGGGGACGAGCGATGCGCGCAGACCCTCGCCGAGCAGGTCGGGCAGGCAATCGGCTTCCTCCGTCGCCGCTACGCGGCCGAGGCGTTCATCCTCTTCTTTCAGGCCTTCTCCAACACCAACGCTCCGGTGGCCGTGCTGCGCCGCGTCTACGACGAAGGCCTGGATCTGGCCCCCTTCCGGGGATTGAGCGTGGCCACCCGCCCTGACTGCATCGACGCGGAGAAGGCCGATCTGCTCGGCTCCTACAGGGATCGCGGGCTGGACGTCTGGGTGGAGCTGGGATTGCAGACCGCTCATGATGCCACCCTCGAAAGGATCGGCAGAGGGCATACCGTCGGGCAGTTCCTCGGCGCGTATCAGGTCCTCAAGGCACGGGGGATCAAGGTCGCCGTGCATCTCATCTTCGGGCTCCCCGGTGAATCGCTTCCCCAGCTTGTGGAAACGATTCGCTTCGTCGCGTCGTTGAAGCCCGACGGGGTGAAGATCCACAACCTCCACGTTCCCGCCGGCACCGTGCTCGCCAGAGAGTACGCAATGGGGGAGATTGCGCCGCCCGGGGCGCACACCCATATCGAGTACGTCATTGCCGCCATCGAGCGGCTCCCGCCGCAGACGGTGATCATGCGCCTGCTCTGTGAGACTCCTGAAGACCGGTTGCTCGCCCCGCGCTCGTTCCCCGTCAAACAGCGGTTCACATCGCAGCTTGCCGCGGCCATGCGCGAGCGTGGCGCATTCCAGGGCCGCCTGTACGAGGACCCCGATGCCGACCTCCGCTCGCCGGGAAAAGCGTGAGAGAGGTCTCTGGCTTGACCGACCATGATGCTTTGTTTACCCTTCCCGGACAGAGGCGAGAGACGTGCAGATCAAGGACCCCGACATTTTCAGGATCATAGAGAAGATCGGCGATCATTTTCAGAACAATGTCTCCAATCGCTTCACCCGCAAGATCCTGCTCGTGCTGGAGTTGCAGCAGGCGGAGTGGGACCGCCTGGAGAACCTCACCGCGAAGACGGACTACTACAAGCAGCAGGGGTTCCAGTTCGATGAGCTGTACGAGATGGTGCTGTCGGCGGCGCACTTCATCCACGAAGCGCGCATCAAGCTCGTCCCGAACATCAGGTCGATGCTCGCCGTGGGCGGTACGGAGCAGGACCGCGTCCTGCGGGACATGGCCGCGCAGAACTTTTCCGTCAACCTCGCCATCCTCTCCGACCTGATCAACGAGCTGTACATGAGGACTACGAACATCGACAGGGCTTCGCACGAGAAGAAGCGCCCGGTCTACGAGCGCATCCCCGAGCTGAAGGATCTGGGCCGCCTGCTGGTGAGCTGAAAAGCAAGATCCCTACAGCTTCTCCGCGGCGGCGTAGATCTGGTCGTACAGCTCCTGTAGCTTTTCCGTATCGACGCTGGAGAATGCCACACGCAGGCAGTGCTCGTCGATGGCGATCGTCCCGATCCCGCCGGCCAGGAGCGCCTTCCGCAGCGCTTCCGCCGTGCCGCGATTGACCTTGAAGCTCATGAAATACCCCGAGTTGAACGGCAGGGGCTCGATGGCCGCGCTCTTCTTCCCCTTCAGGATCTCCGTGACGCGATCGTAGCGCTCCCGCATCATCCGCGCCGCTTCCTGCTTCTCCGCTTCNNACTCGTACTGCGCGGCGGTGAGTCCCCGGGAACCGAGGGTGATGAAGCCCGTGCGGAATCCCCAGGTGAGGTCCTCTTTCGTGGAGCCGTCGATCTTTGCGGCAAGGACATTGTCGTGCAGGGTGCACAGCCGGGCGAAGAGCGACTGCTTATAGATCCGCTCATCGTAGAAGAGCCCGAAGTACGCGTCGTCGGTGATCACGAGGCACTTCGTGCCCGCATCCGCCACCTCCCGGACCGCTGCGACCACCGCGTCAGCCTCGTCGCGAAAGAGGGAGTAGCCGGTGGGGTTGTTGGGAAAGTTCAGCAGAAGAATCACCTTCCCCTTTGCCGACTTCAGCGCGGCAGCCAGCCCTTTCACGTTGAATCCGCCCTGTGCGGAAAAGAAAGGGAACGTCACGATCTTCGTTTCCCGCCGGGTCTCGAAGATGAGCGGGTAGTTGTCCCAGTGCAGGTCGGGGAGGACGAGGGTATCGCCCTTGTCGGCGAAGAGGTCCGCGAGGGTGCTGATCCCCGCGGTGAGCCCGGGGACGACCACCGGCAGGGAAAACACCGCCGAACCGATGTCCGGGTTCTTGCGGATGATCTCCTTTTTCCAGAACTCCCGCAGCTTCTCCACGCCCTGCGTCGGGGCGTAGGGGAAGATCTCGTCGGGGTCGAGCCGCGGCATCTCGCTTCGGATGGAGTCCAGGAACACGGGCTTGCCCCCCTTCGTGGCAATGCCGATGGTGGCGTTCGCCCTGGTGGCCGATTTCTTGGCCTCCGCGGACTGCGCGACGATCCCCTTGGGGAAATACAGCCTCTTTCCGAGGTCGGAGAGAAGGGCCCCTGCCACGCTGCCGTCGAGCAGCGCGTTCAACTCCTGTGCGAGAGCGTTCATTCCAGGTTTATACGGGAGAGGGGATCGCCTGTCAACGCGCCGCGCGCCTGCTGCTCCGTCCCGCCCTCCCGCCGGCCGGCAATGCTCCGCTTGACACCGCCGGCTCTGCTGACTACATTTCTGTAGCTTTTTTTGCGGTGAAATACATATTTGTAGATCCGGAGGTCATTGATGGCTGCTGAAAAGAAGGGCCGGGAAGGCGGACAGGAGGAGCTCTCCATCCTCTTCGAGGTCACCCAGATCCTGGACTCGAGCCTGGACATGCGCACCGTCGTGGAGCCCGTCCTCGAAGCCATCACGCGTTCTCTCGACATGAAGATCGCCACCCTCACCCTCCTCAACCGCGACACGGGGGAGATCTCCATCGAAGCGGCCTACGGTCTTTCCGCGACGCAGAAGCGCAAGGGTCGCTACAAGCTCGGAGAGGGGGTGACGGGAAAGGTCATCCAGACCGGAAAGCCCGCGATCGTCCCCCGCATCTCCGAAGAGCCGCAGTTCCTCGACAGAACCGGCGCGCGGACCTCCAAGGAGGCGGGAGAGCTCTCCTTCATCTGCGTGCCCATCAAGATGGGTCGTGAGGTGATCGGCGCGCTGAGCGCGGACCGCCCCCCGTCGAAGGAGAAGACCCTGCAGGAGGACGCGCGGATCCTGTCGGTCATC
>PLNO01000051.1 GCA_003141795.1 Spirochaetaceae bacterium
TTCCCATGTGGGTGAGCGCGCGTTCGGGATAGCTCCCTCTGACAAGTGGATCCAGGACCGCCCGGTTGGCAAGATCATCCATGAGCGCGGCCGCCTCGACGTCCCGCTTCTTCCGTTCATCGGCAGGCTCCACCCACACGGAGTGGTGCGCAAGCCCGATGTTCCCTTTGAAGCCGCGTTTCTCCCATTCCCCGCAGAGCCGCGAGTGGGCGAGCAGGAGATGGTGCACGACGTGCATCATCTCCCGCAGGGCGAGCTTCTTCCCCGGCGGGAACTCGCCCGCCATGTATCCCGAATAGGCGTAGATGGTGGGCTCGTTGATCGTGATCCAGTTTTTAACACGGTCCCCGAGGCGATCGAATACTGCGGCGCCGAATTGCACGAGGTGGTCCACGGACGAAGGCTCGGTGAAACCTCCCCTGCGGGCGAGCCACTGTGGTTCCTCGAGGTGGAAGAGCGTAGCCCAGGGCTCGATTCCGGCGCGCAGGAGGCTGTCGACAAGCCTGTCGTAGAAGTCCAGGCCTCGGGGGTTCAGCCGTCCCGGCTCGGGAAACACGCGTCCCCATCCGATTGAAAAACGATACGCCTTCAGTCCCAGCTCCCGAAGCGAGCGCACGTCCTCTTCATACCGGTTGTAGTGGTCGCAGGCGACGTCACCGTTCGAACCGTCCTTGACCTTCCCCCTCTTGTGCGTGAAAACGTGCCAGCTCGTCGGACCGGCGCCGTCGGCAAGCGGCGAGCCTTCGATCTGATACGCGGCGGTTGCCGCGCCCCAGAGGAACCCCTTGGGAAATGACGTTCGTTCCATGGGGTGAAAGTGTATGGCACATTCGTGCGGGCGTCGAGAGTCTTTCGGGCCCGCCCTCAGTATTATTGATGAGGACAGGAAGGAGGCCGTGATGATCGACCGCATGAGCGAGGACGTCGTTCGGGCAATCCTCGAGACCATCCCCGTGGAAACGACCGTCATCGACGCCAACGACGAGGTCATCGGCTGGAACAAGCACGAAACGCGGATCTTCCATCGCCCCATGTCGGCAATGGGCTTGAACTTCAGAGGGTGCCATCCCGAGGAGAGCCTCCCGAAGGTCATTCGCATCGTGGAGGAGCTGAGGTCGGGCGCGCGGGACAAGGCACGTTTCTGGGTCGACATCGAAGTCGTTCCGGGCCAGGGCAAGCACAAGGTCCTCATCGAGTTCTTCGCGCTGCGCGCCCCTGACGGAACGTATCTGGGATGCCTCGAATGCTCGCAGGACGTCCAGGACATCATGGGGCTCACGGGACAGCGTCGGCTGCTCGACGAGCCCTGAGGGAGACGAACAGGCGTTTGCCTCCGGGCACCGGGCGGTAGTACGTTCGATGGAGAGAAGCTCATTCAAGGAGAAATACAATGAAATCGAAGGTCGCAATCATCGGAGACGGAAACGTCGGGAGCGCCCTGCAGAAAGGCGCGCTCGCCGCGGGGTATGACGTAAAAGTGACGGGGAAGGACGCCGCAAAGGTGCGCGAGGTTGCCGCCTGGGCCGATCTCGTCATCCTCGCCGTGCCGTTCTCCGTAATGGACGAGGTCGTTGCCGAGCTCGGAGACGCAGTGGCGGGCAAGACGCTCGTGGACGTCACGAACGTCCTGGGGGCGAACTACCAGCTCGCACTCGGCTTCACGACGAGCGGCGCGGAGGAGCTCGCGAAAAAGGCGCCGCGTGCGAAGGTGGTGAAGGCGTTCAACACCGTCTTCGCTCAGAACATGAGCTCGGGAAAGGTGAAGGGCGAAAAGCTCGCCGCCCTGGCGGCCGGCGACGACGCCGCGGCAAAGCAGGCGGTGCTCTCACTCGCCCGTGACATCGGCTTCGATGCTGTCGATGCCGGCCCGCTCGTCAACGCGCGGTGGCTTGAAACCCTCGGGTTCCTGAACATCCAGCTCGGGTTCACGCTGAAGATGGGGACCGATATCGGTTTCCGCCTGGTGCACTGATCCCCGCGTCACCCGGCGCTCGGAGGCCTTCTCAGACCACCCCGTGCCGGGCGAAGCTTTCGCTGTACTGCTTGTCCGTTCCCATGATGTGGTTCTGGAGCCAGCCTTTCAGGAAGTCGACGATCTCCTGGGAGAGCACGAACCCCGCCCCCTCGGACCTCTGTTGCAGGTCATTCGCTTTCTTCCTGAAAGAATCGTGCGCTTTCGTGTGCGCCTCACGGCCCTCGAAGGAGAATCTCCTCATGTAATCTTCCTCCAGGGAGAAATGCGTGTCCGCGTAGGCCACCATTTCGTGAATGACCGTTTTCTGCGACTCCTGGCCGGAATTGCCGATCATCCCGCGATAGAGGGCGTTCACCATGTCGACGAGCCTGCGGTGCTGCTGGTCGATGCCCCTGAGCCCGACGCTGAGGCTTTCCGACCACGGGAAGAAGTCCTCACGCCTGCGCGCTTCGGCGTCGATGGTGAACTGGTCAACGAGCTTCTGCAGCTCCTGCGCCATGGAGGAAAGCCGTTCGGTGGCAGCCGACATCTGTTCCGCCGAGGCCGCAGCCGTCTGCGTCACCTCATTGACGTTCTCCACCGCCTTGGCGACCTGCCGCGTGCTCGCGCTCTGCTCGTCGGTGGCCGCGGAGATGTTCTGGCTCATGTCGCTGACGTTCGACAGCGCAACGGAGAGCTTCGCGACCCCGGCGACCTGCTCTTCCATTGACTGGGAGAGCCCCGCGATCATTTCGCGCACCTTCTGCGAGGAGGTCTGGATCTCTTCCATCGCGGTTTGCGAGCCGCGTGCGGTCTGCACGCCCTTGCCGACGTTTTTCACGCTTTCCTTGATGAGGGAATCGATCTCTTTCGTGGAGGCGGCGCTTCGCTCGGCGAGCTTGCTCACCTCTTCCGCGACGACGGCGAATCCCCGCCCGTGCTCGCCGGCGCGCGCAGCCTCGATGGAGGCGTTCAGCGCGAGCAGATTGGTCTGGTCGGCGATATCGGAAATCACGGTGATGATGCCGCCGATCTTCTCCGAGCTGTCGGCGATCGCCGTAATGCCCTCCATGACCCGGCCCACTGCCTGCGATCCCTCGAGGGACTTCTCCACCGAGGCCTGCGCGAGGTCGGCGATCCGCGTGAGATTGAGCGATGCCTGCTCGATGGACTGACGGACGCTCGCCATTGAGTCGGCGCCTTCCTTCACGGCCGCGGCCTGGCCGCGCGCGTGCTCGGAGACCTGGTCGACGCTCGCCGTCAGCTCCTCCACGGAAGCGCTGGTCTGCTCCAGGGTGGATGCCTGCACCTGTGCGCCCTCGGCGAGGCTCTGCGCGCTCTTCGAGATCTCACCGCTCGCCGCGGCAACCTGGTCGGCGTTCTGCTGCACGGCACTGACCATGGCCCTGAGCTTCGTCGACATGGCGTTCAGCGTCCTGGCGAGGCTTCCCATCTCGTCGCGCTGGCGGCTGGCAAGCTGACCGGTGAAGTCACCCGCCGCGACCCTCTCGGCGAACTTCATCCCCTGGTGCAAAGGCACCGTAATGGAGCGGGAGAAAAGGACGTAGACGAGGAGGCAGACGAGGAAAGAGCCGATGGCGACGAGGAGCACGAGCGTCCGCACGTCCCGCGCAACGAGCACGCTCTGAGACTCGGAAGCGGGCAGGGACATGGCGACGCTCCACCCGAGGCTCGCAACCGGAGCGTAGGCGCCGATCTTGGCAACGCCCTTGGTCGACGTGTAGGAGAGGACTCCCGTGCGTCCTTCCACCATCCGCTTGCCGAACTCCGCGGTCCCCGCGTTCTCGAGCATGTTGACCTTCATGATCTCAGCGGGATCGGGATGCGCGATGATGAGCCCCGTCTGGTCGACCACGAACATGTAGCCGGTCTTTCCGATCTTTTCCCCGGCAATCAGCTCCCGCAGGAAATCGATGCGCATGGTGAGCACGCAGACACCGACGAACCGCCCGTCGGCGGTCACCGGCGTCGCGATGGGAGTCACGGGGTGTCCGCTCGATGCGCTGATGATCGCCGTACCGGTGGTGGACTCGCCGTCCCTGGCGCGGGTGAAGTAGCCGCTGTCTGCGAAGCTCGTTCCCGCGCCGCCCGAGTAGCCGTCCGCGATGACAGTGCCGTCCGTGTCGAGAAGCGCCAGCGATTCATAGGAAACGCCCAGACGCTGATCCCGGCTGAACACGGAGAGCTTCGCCTTTGCCCTCGCGACAGCCGCCGCCAGGTCGGATGCCTTAACGGCGCCCTTGTCCTGTGCGGCACGTGCCGCGGCAACGATATCGGGATCGCTTGCAACGCTCAGCAGGAGCTTGTTTTCCTCCGCGTACACCGCGTCCACGAGCCGCGCGGTGATGCGCGCCTGCGAGAGAAGCTGCTGGTCGTTGAGGGCGGTCAAGCTGGAAGTCGTCTTTTCCAGGGTGATGATGGTCACCGCGAGGAGCGGGATGACCATGAGAACGGTGCCGACCAGCACCATCCGTGCCCCGATACGCATGTTGTTCAACATCGATGTATGCCTCCGCGCGGGTCTCACGAATGAGACGTCCGGATGATGGTTGGTGCGTGTTAAAAAACCGTTAAGCCTCGGGATCAGCTCCCGTCAGCATGTGCACCGTGCATCATTCGATTGGGTATGCCGTCGCGGCAGGAGCCGCGACGGCGCCATGCGCAGTGTATACAGCAGCAGGGGTCATTTTGACTACCCCGTCCCGACCTCACCGTGAGCTTGGGGTGCTCGTTGACATATACGATCCGCCCTCGTTGAATAGCGCTTTCTGCCGCTGGAAGTCGTCGACAAGGCCCCCCACGACCGAGAGGAAATCCTGGGAGTCCTTCTTGTTGAGCAGGAGGATGACGTTGTCTCCCTTTCCCGAGATTTGAATAACGGTATAGGAGGACCCGTAGCCGTCAGTTTCGAAAGAAACGGTCACGAGTGATGCATCCTCGGTATAGAACCGCCCCAGCTCCTGGACGAAGGAGATCGTCGTCTTGTTGGCGATGGCGATGTCGACTTTCCTTGCCGCGATCTGGACAAGGCGCACCAGTTTGTCCCTCTCAGAAAACAGCATCGGATAGCTGTGTCCGGCGCTCAACCACAACCTGCCTTCGACGCCGAGATTCACCGCCACCGTGACGACGATGTCCTTGGAATCGTAGCCGTCCTGCGCATGAGAGCTGCCCACTTTCTGGGGCTCGATCGCGAATGCGCTCGCCGCGATCATGATGAAAGAAGCCCAGAGCAGGAACCGTTTCATGGTCTCTCCTTCTCAAAAGCGGCAGCCTCTCCTCTCCGTCGGGGGGAGGCTGCCTGCCATTATTCCCTGTCGATAAAGAACGCCACCCTGCGATTCTGCCAGCGGTCTGCAAGGTTGCTGTCCAGCACGAGCTGATCCGAGGCTCCGACTCCTTCGGTCGTGAACATCGAGGATTGCAGGCCATTGGCGACCAGGGCCGTCTTTACCGCCTCGGCCCGGGCCTTCGAGAGGGGCAGCAGCACGTCCCGCTGTTCGATGGTGCCCTGCGCCGTATTGTCCCAGTACTCCATGACCGCATGTCCGACGAGTCTGATCCGGTAGTTGGGGAACCTTTTCAGCACCGCGGTCATGTCGGTCAATCGCTTTACGTTCAGCTTCGCGAGCTCAGGTCTGACGTCGGTGTAGTCGGCCGTGTACGCCTTGAAGAAAATGCGCGAGCTCAAGATGCGGAATCCGGTTGCTGTCCTCTCCACAAGGATGTCGACGGGGACCGAAGACTTCAGCTCGCCGACGTTGCCGAACTCGTCGCGCACTTTGACGACGACCGGATAATCTTCCGCGGACAGAACGGAATCCTTGTTGAAGCCCTTTCCGTCCCAGATCGCGCTCTTGGACGGCCACTTCGCTTCAAAGGTCCTGAAGAGATGGTTCTCAGGATCGTAGATCTCCATCCTCCAGCTGTCGATTCGCGCTACGGTGGACTTTGCATCCACGGTGAGCGTGATCGTGGGAGATCCCTCGATGGGGGAAAACAGGAGATCAGAGAGTGTGACAGAACCGGTGGGAGGCGTGAGATCGAGGACGAAGGGAGCGCTCGTTGTAGAGCCGGGCTTGAAAGCGCTGCCGTACTCGACCGAGAGNNGTTTTCTGCGCCGTCTTTTGTGAGTCGAGTATCTCGACTTTCCAGGAGCTCACCGACTCGAGCGGGCCGTAGGACAGCGCGAGAAACATCGCGCCACTGGCCCTTTCTCCCTTCGGTGAGAAGCCTCCGGACCCCGCAGTGATGGAGAATGTCTGCGGCGCCGCTGCCCGCTGAACAGGCTGGGGAAGATCGCTCACGGAAATCGTCGAGTAGATCTGCGTCGCGTTTCCGAACTCGTCCCTCAGAGTGGCCTCCGCGATATAGGACTGAGAAGGGGTCACCCATTCGCCGGTGGTGGACTTTCCGTCCCACGTGAACTCGGAGCTCTGGCCTTTTCCGTCGAAGCTGCGGAAGACTTTTCCGTGCTTGTCCAGAATATCGAGCGACCAGCTGTCCATCCTGGCGATTGCGGAGCTGCCCGTGACGGAGATCGTGACAGGCTGTGCGACCCCGTCGGCGTTGGAAGTGAACTGCGCCGGATTGGAGGTCACGCTTCCGATTGGTGGCGCGACATCGAGGATGAAGTTGCTGCTCTGGGCCGTGACAGGGTTTCCCATGCCATAGTCGACCGTGAGAGTCCCTGCATAGGTGCCCTCAGGCGCCGCGGCTCCTGTGGTACCGAGCCCATCCCACGTCAGCGTCGTCGGAAAATTGTTCGCCTTGCCGTTCCACTGCCTCTGCGAAACGCCCTTGCTCACCATTTCCACCTTCCAGTTGATGAGGGCGTTCTGGTTCGCAACGACGAGCGAAAAATCTATGGATGAGTGCTGTTTATCCCCATTCGGCGCAAGCCCGGTCTGCTCGGTCAGGATGGAGTTTTCAACAGTGACCGGTTTGACGGACTGGCAGCCCAGGAGCGCCACGCTGAGCACTGCTGCGGCTATCCCGATTCTCAAGACCCCTTTTTTCATGGTTCCCTCCTCGAATTGATTTACTCTGGCGATGGTGCCGTGGATTTTGTTTTTTTCCTTTGAGATGATCACGTATAGTGTATAGGCAAAGCCCGGCTGGATTTCTGTTCGGTAACGTACACTGGATGCGCACACCGAGATCTTGATCGGAAATGAGTCGGAGCCCTCGGCTGTTTGAGCCTGTCCTGCGTTATCGCTCGAGCTGCTCGTGGCCCGGGGCCAGGCGCGGCCCCGCGAACGGGAAAGAGGGTTCAGGAACAGAACTGTCGCGCGTGGTCGGTGCGGGGACGAGTGTTGGCACGTCCCATATTTCCAGAGCCTGCCCGTTTTTCCTGCTGCAGTCCTTGCAGAGGGGTATGACATACCACCTCTGATCCGTGGGGCTGTCCTTCTGAACGTGCACCCCGAAGATCGGCGTGTTGATGCAGCCCTCGGAGAAACACATGCATGCGATCTGGCCGCTGATCCTCTCCCAGTAGGTGAGCCAGTTGCCGCGCAACTTTTGTAGAGGTGATCCATTGACGTTTTTGACTTTCATGTCTTTCTCCCTCCGAGAAGGCAATTATTGCACGGAGGCTTGGATCTTTCTGTGCGACAGCACACATACTACGGGGAGCTCAAAGGCCCGGGGGTCACTCCTCGCATGAGGGGTGACCCGCGGGAAGGAAGCAAACTCTATCAGGACAGAATCGACATTATTTATGGAACATTTCACTAGAGCCAGATTCTGAACCCGAGCGCCGGCTGGAGCGCAAAGTTGCTCAGATCAACGCCGCCGCCCGTGAAGGGAATCCATGCGGGAGCTATCTCGAAGAATACCTCGAGAAGCTGTCCAAGGGGCCATATCTGAACTCCAATAGGGAGACGCGCGCCGAAGGCGTAGGTGGAGTTCGGCTGGACTTGGATGCTGAGGTATCCGCCGAGACCCAGGAACCAATCGAGGCCGCGGACCACCTCTCCGTGCACCAGCCAGTAGTCGCCCTTGAGGTCAATGCCGAAATCCGAGCTGTTGGCATAGCCGCCGAGAGCGAAGTACAGGGGTACGTCGGATATGTGCAGCGTCACCATGCCGCCCCAGCTGTTGAAGTTCGTCGACGAAACTTCCGCGCCGATTGCAAACCCTCCGCCCTTTGCCGCAAAAGCCCCCGTCGCTGCCGTGAGAATGACAACGAGCGCAAGCAGCAGTGTCTTTTTCATTTTTCCTCCTCATGAATCTCTGACTGAGTTAATAATCTGGAAATGGCGGATTCACTTCTGTGCGATGGCGCACATTTGGAGGGAAACGATGTCGATGGTCAGGTCTTCTCGTAGAACAGGTCACACCGCCTGCACGTCAGGGAGCAGACGGTGGAATTCCTTTCGGACAACCTCGTAGCATTCGCATACCCGCTCTTCAAGGCCCGGTCGGTCGAGTATGGTGATGTTCCCCCGGCTGTAATGAATCAACCCCGCACTCTGCAGGCGTCCCGCGGCCTCTGTCACTCCCTCACGCCGGACACCGAGCATGTTTGCGATCAATTCCTGGGTCATGTGCAGAACGTTCGACTCCAATCGGTCAAGACTGAGAAGCAGCCAGCGGCAGAGCTGCTGGTCCACCGTATGGTGCCGATTGCAGACGGCGGTCTGCGCCATCTGGGTCAAAAGCGCCAGGGTATAGCGCAGCAGCAAATGCTGCAGTGCACCCGCTCGGCTGAACTCCTGCTTGAGCATCTGTCCCCGAAGCCTGTAGGCGTGGCCCGCGCTCTGCACCACGGCCCGGTTCGGCATGGTATTCCCCCCCATGAAGAGGGCGATCCCGACGATCCCTTCATTGCCGACAACCGCGATCTCGGCGGACGCGCCATCTTCCAATTCGTACAAAAGGGACACGATGGCGGTGGTGGGGAAATAGACGTGATTCAATTCGTCGCCGGACTCGTACAGGGCTTTCCCGAGCGGCAGAGGAACCAGCTCCAGGTGGGGAAGCAGGCGTACGGTGTCAGGCTCGGGAAGCACAGCGAGCAGATGGTTCTGTCGGCTGTCAGACATCATCATTGGGCTCCTTGTACTCAATCGGACACCGCGCCGACGGTCGATTGTAGTGATCATCGATTCACTACCTCTAGATAAAAATATCTCCGTTAGGGCGTATGAAGAAAGTCGCAAGAAGCATGAAAAACAATGTAAGAAAATCACCACTGCGTGTAGAAGAATCGCTACACGAATGCAACCACCGGCCCGGGCGCCGCTTGACTTCAAGGACACATGCGGTAGGATACGGAGTGTCCTCTTTGTCCTGTCAAACGGTGCCTGTCAGAAACGGAGTAAGAGCATGCCGCAATCCCGTTCCCCCAGAATGAGTCAACAGGGCATCCGAAAGTGCCCCACCGGCATCCGCGGGCTCGATGAGATCACGGAGGGGGGGCTTCCGCGGGGAAGGGCGACCCTCGTGTGCGGTGGGGCCGGCTGCGGCAAGACGCTTCTTGCCGTGGAGTTCATTGCACGCGGGATCCTCGACTTCGGAGAGCCGGGAGTCTTTGTCTCCTTCGAAGAGCCCATCGGGGACCTGACGGCGAACGTCTCGAGCCTGGGGATCGATCTGCGTGACTTGAGTCGACGCGGGCTTCTCGCGATGGAGGAGGTGCGGGTCGAAAGGAGCGAGATCGAGGAAGCCGGGGAGTACGACCTGGAGGGACTGTTCCTCCGCCTGGGGGCGCTCATCGACGGGGTGAAGGCGAAGCGCATCGCACTGGACACCATCGACGGTCTGTTCGACGGTCTTCCGAACGAGGCAGTCCTCCGGGCCGAGCTTCGCAGGATGTTCCGCTGGCTGAAAGCCAGGGGGGTCACCTCGATCGTCACGGCGGAGCAGGGGGAAGGAGAGCTCACGCGTCACGGTCTCGAGGAATACGTGAGCGACTGCGTCATCCAGCTCGACCACCGTGTGAGGAACCAGATCGCCACGCGGAGACTCCGTGTCGTCAAGTACAGGGGCAGCAAACACCGCACCAACGAGTATCCGACGATGATCAACGGCAAGGGCCTCAGCGTACTGCCCATCAGCTCCCTTGGGCTGAGCTATCCGGTCAGCAAGGCGCGCATCTCCACGGGCATCCAGCGGTTGGACGCAATGCTGGGCGGCAAGGGGTATTACCTGGGAAGCAGCATCCTCGTGTCGGGGAGCGCGGGCACGGGAAAGACGAGCCTGGCAGCCGCGTTCGCCGACAGCGCCTGCCGCAAAGGCCAGAAGTGCCTCTACCTCTCCTTCGAGGAATCACCGGAGCAGCTTCTGCGCAACATGGCATCCATCGGCTTCGACCTCAAGCGCTGGACCGCCCGCGGGCTGCTGCAGTTCCGAAGCCAGCGGGTGACGTTGTACGGATTGGAAAACCATCTCGCCAATCTCCACCAGTGGGTGGAAGAGTTTTCCCCCTCCACCGTGATCATGGATCCTGTCACGAGCCTGGGGGGCGAAGGCTTAAGCGACGAGGTCGAGGCGATGCTGACGCGCACGATCGACTACCTGAAAGGCCGCGGAATAACCGCTCTTTTCACCACCCTGTCGAAGGACGGCCAGCATGAGGGGAGTGAAGTCAGCATTTCCTCGCTGATAGACACCTGGCTCCATCTGAGGACCTTCGAATCCGGCGGGGAGCGGGCACGCGGGCTCGTCGTGATCAAGAGCAGGGGAATGGCACATTCCAACCAGGTGAGGGAGTTCCTTCTCACGGACACCGGCGTAACGCTCCGAGATCCTTACGTGGGGTCGGGCAAGGTCCTCATGGGCTCTGCCCGTGAAGTGCAGGAAGCGCAGGACCAGGAGCAGGCGGCCGAGGCCCGCCAATCCTTCGAGCGGCGCCAGCGCGAGCTGGGGGTTGAAAGCCAGAAGCTGGAAGCCCAGATCCAAGCGATGCGCCTCACGCTGAAGAACCTGACGGAGGAGATGAAGGCCGCCAGCGGCAGGGAACGGCTCAGAACGACCCGGCTGGGCCAGGAGCGCAGGCAATTGCAGATTGCCAGAAAGGCTGACTAGAGAGAATGGCTGATACCGGTACGAACGGGAAGCGCGCGAGGGCCGGGAAACCGCCGAAGGCCTCGAAGCAAGCACAGTGGGATCTTCGACTCTACATTGCGGGCCGCACCCCGAGGGCTGAGAGAGCTTTGGCGAACCTCGAACGCATCTGCAGCGAGCATCTCGCCGGCCTGTATCGCGTCGTGGTCATCGATCTCTTGAAGACACCGCATCTGGCCAAAGGGGACCAGATCGTGGCCGTTCCCACCCTCGTGCGGAACCTTCCCACGCCGATGCGGAAGATCATCGGAGACCTTTCCAATACCGAGCGCGTCCTCATCGGCCTGGACATCCGTGCCCGATGACTCCGAAAAGAGCACGCACGCCGGCACGTAAAAGCGTCCCCAAGGCTCGTGCTTCACGGCCCACCGTTCGTGCGAAACCCCCTCAAAAGTACGTGCTGAAGCTGTTTGTCGCCGGAACGGACCGAAGATCCATGGAAGCCATCAGAGCGATCACGCGGCTGTGCGATGAATACCTCGAGGGGAGGTATCAGTTGACGATCATCGACATCTACCAGCATCCCCTGCTGGCGCGGGGAAAGCAGATCATCGCAGCACCGACCCTCGTCAGAGAGCTTCCCCTTCCCTTGAAGAGACTGGTCGGAAACGTGGAGGACCTGGACAAAATCCTGATCGGGCCCGACCGCAGGTCCACGTCATGAAATCATCCCCCTCCCGTCAGGGGCTCCAACGTCAGGTCGCGGAGCTCACCATGCGCCTGCGGGAAGCGGAGGAGGCCCTCGCCGCGATCCGTGAGGGGGATGTTGACGCCATCGTCGTCTCCGGAAGGCGCGGAACGCAGGTCTTCTCCCTGGCGGGCGCCGATTCGGTGTACCGGCTCATCGTTGAATCGATGCAGGAAGCGGCGCTCACGGCGACGCCGGAGGGACGGATCCTGTTCTGCAACCGGCAATTCAGCGCGATGATCGGGCTCCCCCCGGACGTCGTCCTGGGGCGGAAGCTCGCCGATCTCGTGGCCGAGGAGGATCTCCCGATCCTCGTCTCGCTCCTCAAAGTCGTTGAATCGATGCCTGCCAGGGGCCGTCTCCGTTTTCGGCGTCCGACGGGAACTGTCTCATCTCACGCCTCCGCGAGCTTCCTGCCACAGCAGGAGGTACCGACAGTCTGTATCGTGGCCGCGGACCTTTCGGATCTGGAGGCTTCGGACGCCCATCTCCGCCAGTCCAACGCCGAGTTGCAGAGGAGAGCCGGGCAGCTTCGGAGATTGACGGGAGAGCTCGCCCAGACGGAGGAACGCGAACGACGGCGCCTTGGTTCCATTCTTCACGACGGGCTGCAGCAGTTGCTGGTGGGGGCCCAGCTCCAGATGGGCAAGGTAATCACGGAGAGTGGAAAAGGGCCCAGTCCCACGAGTCGCAGGGTCGCTCAGCTTCTGGATCAGTCGATCGAGATGTCGCGGTCCCTCGCCCTGGAGATCAGCCCGCCGTTCCGCTTCGGTTCGGGTCTGGTCGCCGCCTTCACCTGGCTCGCACGGTCCATGGCCGCGAAGCACTCACTCGAGGTCAAGGTGACGGCGACGGGAGAGGTCGATCCTGCGGGCGAGGAAATCTCCATCCTCCTCTTCCGGTCGGTCCAGGAGCTCCTGCTCAACGTGGTGAAACATGCGGGAGTGAAGGCGGCGGATGTCAGGCTCAAGGTGGACGGTGATCACCTGGGCATCGTTGTCTCCGACAAGGGGAGGGGATTCGATTCCGAAAGGGTGGAAGAGGCTCCCGGCGATGCCGGGCTCGGACTGTTCAGCATCCGCGAACGTCTCAGCCTCGTGGGGGGGCGGATGGACATCCGCAGCACGCCGGGCACCGGCAGCCGTTTCACCCTGGTCGTGCCCCTGGAAAGACTGCGTCCGGATGCGGGGAAGACTGCCGTTGCGCAGAGCGTCCCCTCTCGACGGAAGCGCTCTGCAAAGACGCGCAGCCGGCCAGTCGGCAAGGGGTGACACGCCTGCTTTTCCACTGTAGCATACGGTGCGTGCAATCAGGAAGGATGTCATGATCCGGGCAATCATCTGCGACGACCATCCCATCGTACGTGAGGGTGTGCGCGTCGTGGTCAACGACTCGAAGGATGTCGTGCTCGAGGACGAGGCCTCCAATGGCCAGGAACTGTTGGAGAAGATCCGCAAGCGCGGCTATGACGTCATCATCCTGGACATCGCTTTTCCGCAAGGCCCGGATGGCCTGGAAATCCTGAAAGCCATCAAAGCTGAGCAGCCACGGTCCGCCGTCCTGGTGCTCAGCATGCGCCCGGAAGAACAGTCGGCCGTGCGCGCCCTGCGCGATGGTGCCGCCGGCTACGTGATGAAGGGCACCGGACCCGCCGAGCTTCTCACGGCAATCCGCAAAGTTGCCGCGGGCGGCAAGTACGTCAGCCCCGCTCTCGCCGAGCTTCTGGCGACAGACCTTGAAAACGCTCGAGTGAAACCCGCCCACGAAAAGCTCTCCGACCAGGAATACAAAGTGCTGTGCCTGCTCGCTTCGGGAATGAGTNNTGAGCCCGTCGACGGTCGGGACCTACCGCTCGCGGGTCATGGGCAAACTTGGCCTGAAAAACAACGCGGAGCTGGTCCGCTATGCCCTCCGGAAAGGTCTGATCGACTGAGCCGCAACTCGACGGACAGACGGTCAGTTGCCCCCGGCGCGGCGGTATTTATCTTTCAGGGTAAGCAGCGCACGGCTTCCATTCCTGGGGACATTTTCCGGCAAATCGTCGATCAGGAAGATCCTCCCGGGCTCCAGTGATCCGTGGAGGAGGAAATAGCCCTCCACTGCCCTGGCTCTGGCCGAGGCGAGAAGTCGCGGATCGCCTCGGTCATTTGTGGCATCCACCGAACCTTCGATATCCAGAATGAGCTCCGGCCAAAGTACCAGGCCTTTGAGTATCGCATCCAGCTTCGCGGTCTCAGCGGGAATGAGCTCCGTGCTCCCGGAATTGAACTCCTGAACTCCGAGCTCTTCGCCTGCTGACGCGCCGCAGATGGCGGCGAAGGGGAATGTGGTCGCTTTCGCGAATGGTGTCAGCACGGCGTCGATGATCGTCTTCTGCAGCTGGAATCGGGTCTCCCCCGGGGTTCTTTCGATCGGAACATTCAAGGTAATGGCACCGCTCGAATCCTTCAGGAGAAAGACAGCGAGGCGTACGGGAAATGGCGTTGCCTCTTTGCTTTCCGTCCTGCCTCCGAAGGTCAGGCGGTCGATTTTCACCGTGCTGAGAGCACTGATCTTGCCGTCTTCCATGGAGAATGCGACGTCCAGGCTGAGGTCCCCCGCAGCCACTTCATAGCCGAGATACTTCGCCGCGTACGGGCTGAGCGGGACAAGGCTCATGTTTCGGAGGAGCCCTCGGACGTCCATTTTCCCCTGTACGCCTCCCGGACTTGCTCTGCCGAAAACCTGCAGCGGCGCACCATCGCCGATCATTCCATGGACGGACACGCTCGGCAGTCGGGGATTCCGCGAGGAGAGCCCACCAACGCGGATGTCCAGATGTGTCAGGGCCATCATGGCGGGAGGGGCTACGGAAGGGTCGGTGAATACCACCTCTCCACCTTGGAGAACAACCTCGTCCACGGAGATCAACGGCGGATTCATCTGGAATGTGGGTTTGGAAAACAGGAGTTGCTTCCCCCTGATCATCTCCCGGCCGAATACATCGTTCACCTCCGCAGCGAAATTGGCCTGGCGAATTTCGCCGATGCTCACGTTCCAATTGCCGGAAGAAGCCGCTTCGGCTTCCGATGGAATGCGACCCGCTCTCATCATATGCTGAACGTTGAATGAGTCGTCCGGCAAGCGTCTGAGAACGCCCGTTCCGCCGGTAATGACGATGGAGTCGACCTTGATGTTCCTGCGCACCAGATCCACTTGACCGCCGCTCAAAGTGAGCCCGTCGAACCCCATAAGGGGTCTGGTGCTCCCGCTTTCGTTCACCTTGAAAGAACGGGCGGATATCGAGACGTCGTGAACGAACGACCGGAAATGATCCCGGGCAAGGTCCACGTCGTATGAGGCACGCGCGGCAAATGTTCCCTCCACGATCGAGGCGTCGAAGCGATCCTCCAAGTACGGGAAGTATTTGCTGAGCAGGACATTCTCCACGGCAATCTCCCCCTGCGAGCTCAGCGGGCTCATGCTGAAAGACCCGTTCAACGAAAGCGTCTCTCCTGATTCCGAAATGGCGTTGACGGAAAACCTGTTCGCATGGTCCGGGTGCGTGGAGAAGTCCTTGAAAGTGGCCGTGAGATGATTGATCGTCGTCGAGAAGCCCCGGGAGAGGGACTCATCGTGGAAGTGGACGGCTCCCTCAACAAGACGCACCTGCTCGAAACGGATCAGAAGCCTTCTGGGCCACTTCAGGTGGAGGAGGTCCTCGTAGCTCGCCGTACCATTTGCATTCCGAAGGATATTCACACGGGGTTCGACAAGAACAATTTCTTTGAACATCCAGGCGTGGCTTAAAAGCGACGGCAGGGGCATGAAGGTGGTGAAAACGCTCTCCACCGTGAAGACCGCGCCGCCCTGCGGATCGTCGACCCGCACACCGCGGACAACGAATGACATGACGTATGGGTTGAAATCGACATGACGAATGCTCACGGCACGCCCCAGGAAGCTCGTCGACTGCTGGACGGCGACCTCTTTGAGGATCGGCGGAACGATCAGAAAGCCTGTGACCGTGTAGAGGAGAATGCACGCAGCCGCGACAGCGGAGATCTTGATAAGGGTAGCGGGAAATGACTTCATGGCGTTTTCCCCTGTCGGCGAAGGCTTAGCCGCGGACTCTTACGGTACGACCGGGGTCGGTTCTCCTCAGGCGAGTGTATTGAAGCTCAAGGAGCTTTTGGCTCCTTCCTGCTGGGCGACCTGGGTCTGTGCGGCTGCCTGCGTCATGTACGCTTCCGAGGCTGCCCGTGCGGTAGGCTGCGCAGGGTTGGATTGCAGTCGCGCGATCTGTAATGCTGAGGACTGCAGCGCGGCGGCGGCTTCATTCGGAGAGGGGATGAGCTGAAGTCCGGTCCGAACGGAGGCAGGACCGTTGGCGTGCGAGCTGTTCAGGTCCGTGAGCGCCGACGAGCTGATCGCTGAGGAAGGCCGGCTCAGATTTTGCACGGCGGACGCGGACATGATCGGCGACGCAGAAGAAATCAAACTTGTTGTCATGACACCAATGTACTGCGTGCGGGTTTCGAAGGAAACCTGAAACGTACCGGCGAACCTGGAATCGATCTCGTCGAACCAGGTCGAGGCCGGGCATTGAATCTTCAAACTGCGTGCGCCACCGCACAGAGAAAGCCCCCATTCTTTTTGTACTATTCTCTCGGCGTTCGCGGGTTCCATCCCGGCCGCCCGGCACTGAAAATGGAATTGCGGGAAATGGGGGGGGTAATGAACGGTCATTTTGAGAAAGCTCATTCCGATAGCGGGCTCGTCCGCTATTTTCCAAAAATAGTCTATGTGCTCTCGGGAGGGACGCCCAAGGCGTTCTGCCATCTCGGGATGATCGAAGCGCTGGAGAACAGGGGAATCGTCCCCGATCTCATCGTGGGGACGTCGGCAGGCTCGCTGGCGGGAGCGCTCTATAGTCATTTCGCGAACATCAGGGACGTTTACCGCCGGATCGAGTACGTCCTTGCCTCTGAAGAGTTCGAGATGTTCGAAAGAAAGTACTTTGGAGAAAGCCGTCCCCTGGAGGGCCATGTTCAGCGCGGGGTCAGGCATTTCTTTTCGCTCATTTCCGAGACACTGACGAGCAAGCCTCGTCTGGGCATGTCATTTGCCGCGTCCGCCATGATCGCCGAGAAGGACGTGCTTTCCCTCTTCGAGAAAATTTTCGAAGGGATCACTTTCGACACCCTGAAGATCCCCTTCGCGGCAGTTGCCGTCGACCTTACGGACGGCGTCCCGTTCATATTTGCGGCGGAAAAGGTGCGTAGCGAACAGTGCGCATCCGTCACCGCCCCAGGGGCGGACGGGCTCATGAAAGCGGTGATGGCCTCCTCTGCAATCCCGTTGCTGTTTCCAACGGTACAGTTGTGCGGCCACATGTTCGTCGATGGGGGTGTCATGACCAACTTGCCCGTTCGGGAAGCCCGCGGGCTTCTCCCCGGGCAGGAAGTGCTCCTTGCCGGTTTCGACGCATCATCGCCTTTGTCCCAATTTGATGAGGAGATCTCCAGCGTGGAATCGGCGCTCGGGCTCCTCGACCCGGCCGCCAGAAGCACTCAGTCCGGGGATAGTGAGCTTGCCGACATTCTGTTTCAGCCCGCGCACGAGGGCTACCCGAGGTCATCGTTTACCGAATACAAGAAATACATTGATCTCGGCCGTGCGTATATGACCAGAGACCGGCTTTCCGCCTTCGAAAGGGTGTACAGAGAAAAATGCGCGTCCATGGTCCGCAACGACAAGAATGCGGTCAGACGATTTTTCGCTACTGCAAAGCTCAGGCAGCAGGCGTAGACGGCAGGGAGGTCGAACAGGACCAGCCGTGATGCCGCATACTCGTCGGCTCTTACGCATTCTCGCCTTTTTTGCCGTGGGAATCGCAGCTCCTTCCGCAATCGCTGCCCCCTATTCCCCGCCTTCTCCCGCGACGCAGCCGGGGCGATGGGCCGGGGCTTCGATCGTCAGCACGCGGTTCGGACGGATACAAGGCCGTCCGGATGCCGAGCACACGCTCTTGTGGGCCGCAATCCCCTACGCGCGTCCTCCCGTGGGGGAGCTTCGCTGGCGTGCTCCCCTGGATCCCGAACCCTGGAAAGGCGTTCGTGACATTCGGGCCTTCAATGGCGGTTGCACACAGCTCAGCCCTGTTTTCCAGGGGAGCATCGGTGGCTCAGAGGACTGCCTCAATTTGAACGTCTGGAGGCCTCAGGGCCCTGCGAGAGGCCTGCCCGTGTACGTGTGGATCCACGGGGGGAGCAATGCAACCGGCTCGGCAACAATGGTATCGGACTACTACGGCACAGGGATTGCGGCCCGCTCGCACATGGTTTTTGTCTCGTTGAATTACCGTCTGGGTCCCTTCGGCTGGTTCACGCATCCAGCTCTTCGCACGAAAGTCTCCCCTCACGACGCTTCAGGGAACTATGGCACTCTCGACATCATCAAGGCGTTGCAATGGGTACACGAAAACATCGCGGCCTTCGGCGGGGATCCCGGAAACGTTACAGTCACCGGCGAATCAGCGGGAGGGCTCGACGTCCTTTCCCTTCTGATCGCGCCTCCTGCCAAAGGTCTGTTCCGACGTGCGATGTCAGAGAGCGGCGGAGCAATCTCGTACAGCATCGGCGAGGCGGACTTTCTCTCGCGGCGGGTTCTGGACCAGCTGCTGGTGTTCGATGGTGCCGCAAAAAGTCTCACGGCGGCCGATGCGATCGCCAAAGCGATGAGCCCGGAACGGATAAGTGCGTATCTTCGATCGAAAAGCGACCAG
>PLNO01000173.1:0-142 GCA_003141795.1 Spirochaetaceae bacterium
CGCCGCTCACGGCGATCATCGGCTACGCGGAGATCCTCCTCTACGAGTATTTCGGGGCGGTGAACGACCGTCAGAAGCAGCAGCTGGACGTCATCCTCCAGTGCTCGCGCCACCTCCTCGACCTCATCAACGACATCCTCGA
>PLNO01000173.1:215-8030 GCA_003141795.1 Spirochaetaceae bacterium
TCCAACGCCCTGAAGTTCACGCCGGAGGGCGGGCACGTCGAGGTTTCGATGACGAAGGAGAAGGCGTCGCTCGCGATCAGCGTGACGGATACGGGCATCGGGATCCCCCGCGGGGAGCTGGAGCGGATCTTCGAGTCCTTCTATCAGATCAAGGGCCGCCCGTCCTCGACGAAGGCTCCCGGCTCCGGCCTGGGGCTCTCCCTCGCCCGTCAGATCGTCGAGCTGCACGGCGGCAGGATTTGGGCGGAAAGCGATGGCGAAGGCAAGGGCAGCAGGCTCACCTTTACGCTCCCTTTGGAGCGCGCGCAAGCGTAGGCGCGCGGCGCGTGTCCGAGGAGAATGCCGCCCGCAGAGGCGGAACCGCCTGGTGAATCGCTTTCAGCTGGTTCGTCGTGAGGGGTGCGAGCGCGACGCTCAGGGCTTTCTGCGCTTCCCTGGTCGTGAACTCTATGGCCGCCCGCCCCGCCGCGCTCAGCTCGAGGGCCACACGCCGCCGGTCCGACGTGGATGCGGTCCGCACCACGAGCTTGCGTCGCACAAGCCCGTCGACGAGTGTGCTCGTCGACGCGGGTGCCAGACCGAGATGCTCTGCCACGTCGCCGAGAGAGGCCCCGGGCGCCCTGCTCACGTGCAGGAGTGCGCGGAACTGCGGCACGCTCAGGCCGTGCGTCCTGTGGCCGCGCATCTCCGACCGGACGAAGCTCGTCATCGAGGGGACGACCTCGAGGAGATCCCTGGCGCACTCATCGCGCAACAATGCCATTCGCATGCCTTTCTAACGATTCGAGAATCGAAATGTATATGCGCCCGTCCCTGCGGTCAAGCTAACGAAAAAATAACTGATGAATAGTACATTGAGCGGGGAGGAACAATGATCGGCGTGCTGTGTCTCTGCGTCCACAACTCCGCGCGAAGCCAGATCGCGGAGGGATATTTCAGGAAGCTCGGTGGTGACCTGTTTTCAGTGGAGAGCGCGGGGTTGGAACCGGGAACGCTCAACCCGTACGTGGTTCGTGCGCTTCAGGAGGACGGGATCGATATTGCAGGGAAAAAGACGCAGAGCGTTTTCGACCTGTATACGGCCGGGCGTACGTATCGTTACGTGATCACCGTGTGCTCGAGGGAGGCGGCGGAACGGTGCCCGATCTTCCCCGGCGGCGCTGAAAAGCTCCACTGGCCATTCCCCGACCCGTCGACCTTCCGCGGCTCGGACGACGAGGTCATGGGCCAGGTCAGGGCGGTGCGCGACGCCATCCGCGACAAGGTGGCGGAGTTCGTACAGGGCATCCGGGCCGCCGCTTCCTAACAGCAGCCGGCTTTCGAGCCCGCCTTCCCGGCGGCCGCGGGTCCGGCGGAGCAGCCGCACGAATCGCCGCAGGTGGGCTCCGTTCCCCTCACCAGACCGCCAATGATGGCGGCGGCGCACCCGACGCCGGGCCTCACCTTGATCGCGCCGGAAGCGCAGTTCCGCATGCACGCGCCGCATTCCATGCATGCCCCCCTGTCGGCGATCGACGCCTTCCCGCCCGCCATGGCGAAAACGGCGTGCGGGCAGACTTCGATGCATCGCCCGCAGCCCGTGCACGCGGCGGCCGAAAATGTGAGCGTTTCCCCGTTTTTCAAATAGCGCAGGTTCATCTCGTCCTCCTAGAGCGCGAGCAGCCGGACGGTTACAGCCAGACCGATCCCCGCGGCTTCCGTCACGGCCATGGGAATGATCCCCCGTCGGACTTCCAGCGCGGCGCCGGGCTGGCAGGTGAATGTCGAGGAGCCGGTGAAGTTCATGGCGATGAACGACACGATGGGCGTGGAGAGCAGGACGAGCACCCCCGCGACCGGAAAAGACGCCCCTACGACCAGAGCCGCGAGGATGGCCCATGCGGCCCCGAGCACGGCCCCTTTCAGCGAAAAGGCACGGAAGGGGAGGTACGGGAGAAGGGCCGGAAATCCGACGGCGCCGATGATCACGGCTCCCATGAGCGGGATGAACAGATCGAGGAACCGCGGGATGAACCCCACGGCCGCGGGGAGTGCGAACACGCCTGAGCCTGCGAGAGCGGCGATCATGAAGGGCCACGCGTGCATGAGCTCTGCCGGCGCGATTGCCATGCGGTCGGCGAACCGAAACCACACGAGCCGCATGGCTTCCGTCTTCTTCATCCCCGCGGCCAGATAGGCCGGAAGGTCGCTCGCGCGCACCGGCCCGTACTTCACGCGGAACCCCGATGCCTGCTCCACTTCGTGCGCAATCACTCCCGAAGCCCCGAGCTGGGGAAGGATCACCGTACGGTGGGTGACCACGCGATCCAGCCGTACCGCGAGGATCCTCCGCTCCAGTTCACGGGTCCCGAAGGTTCCTTTGCCCGCCGCGCACCACACGTTGATGCCTTTCGTGTCCAGGACGAGCAGCCAGGCGGAAAGCCCCGTGAGCTCCTTGCGGACCTTGTCGAAGGTGAGCTTGTAGTTCGCCGTTACGAGCACGGGCGACTCAGGAGTCGGGGTCCCCACGGCGTACAGCCCCGGCGGGACCGTGTAGCGCATGCGCCCGATATCGCACCGTACCTTAACTCCGCCCACGACGTCCCGGAAAGACAGTCGGGTGGAAATCACGGGAACGCTCCCGCCTCCCGCTGTCGTCTCACCGGTCACGTACTTCGGGGTCTTTCCCCGCTGCGTCGTCGTTTCCATTTTTCTTCCTCCCGTCCTATTCGGCCTGTTCCACACAGCACGCGGAGCCGGACTCTTTCCTCATCTGACGCATCGCTGAGGCGAGAAGGGCTACTGATTCGACGACCTGGCGTCTCTTGCGTGCGGGAACGAAGTCGAATAACCGTAGCGTCGATGCATCGCATTGCGCATGGATGGTTTCCGCCTTGGCCCGACCCTTGCGGCTGAGGCAGATGATCTGCTGCCTGCGATTGGCGGGGTCGGTCTCCCTGCTGAGCCAGCCCGCGCGGCACATCCCGTCCACGGTGCGGCTCAGCGTGCTCTTGTCCAGCTCCATTGCCGCGGCGAGGTCCGTGACGCTCGTGCGGGCCTGCCCGTCGGCTTCCATGATGATGTGGCATTGCGCCTGGGTGACGCCGCAGCAGCCCGTGTCCGCGGCCAGGGAGAGCACGACCTCGCGTTCGAGCCTCCGCACGTCCTTGCGGAAGCCCCGCACGTCTACGCCCGATACGGCCATAACGACCTCTTTGTTGTAAGATACAACGATTGTATTCAACAACTGTAAGATTGTCAAGCGCCGCGTGCACTCGGTGGGAAAGATCTCGGCGCGGTCTTCTTCTCGTAGCCTGACGGGAGACTCCTGCCGGACTCCGCGATGGACAGCGGAAAGCCCGGGGTGATGGCGGCATAGGCAGGCCAGCCCATCGCCCCGCGCCTGATTGCTTTCGGCCTCATGGCGGCATGGGCGCCGCGATGAAGCCATCCGCTCTAGTGACCGACCACTTCGTCGACAAGGATGATCTTGATCCTCCCCGGCTGGATCTCCTTGTTGACGATGAGCACCTTGCTGGGGAACGTGCGGAACTCGGCCGGCAGCCCGTAGGCGGCCCTCGCCCTCTCGCTTTCCTTGTCGATCAGGTACTCGTCGATCCTCTTCAGACCTTCCTCCACGTTCTTCACGATTTTCTGTGTCCCGACGACCCAGATCACCGTGCCTCCGGCGTAGGCGTACGCGGGGAGCTGGCTCCCGGTGAGAGAGGCGATGATGACGCTGCCTGTTTCGGTGACGGCATGCGCACTGCCCACCGTGACGTCAGGTGCCGCCCCGAGCTTGCGCTGCTCCCGCACCTGGGTCTTCGGATCCATCTTGGTGAGGGTGGTACGTACGCTGTCGAACCTGCCCGATCCATTGAGCTCCTTGCCGAGCCCCATGGCGTCCACCGTGATGGAGGTCATCGTGAGCACCTCGGCGCCCGCCGGGACCATCTCCAGAACCGCCTTCTTCGCCTCTTCCGCGCTGGCGACCAGCCGTGCCTCGAATCCGTTCGCGTTCAACGCCTGAACGGTCTTGGCAACGACATCCTTCTGTGCCTTCACATTCCACGCTTTCATCGTCTCTCCTTTATGCTACTGTTAAGTAAGCTGATTACTAATAGTAATCTAATAATGAAATTGCATATCGTCAAGAAAATCCGTATACTTCCGTCATGCGGAAAACGACGGATGTACAGACGGCTCTCTGCCCGACCGTGGAGCGGGCCTTCGAGGTCCTGGGGCGGAAATGGGCGGGTCTCGTCATCAGGGAGCTCTCATCAGGGGCGCGGCACTTCAGCGAGCTCGAGCGGAGCATCCCCTCGGTGAGCGCGCGGATGCTCGCCGAGCGCGCGAAGGAGCTGGAGGCGGAGGGCATAGTGAAGCGCACCGTCCACACGGACTCCCCGGTGCGCGTCGTCTACGAGCTCACGGAG
Source organism: Spirochaetaceae bacterium (assembly GCA_003141795.1). Next base: position 4,631 of record PLNO01000173.1, read on the forward strand.
AAGGGCAGGGCGCTGATCCCCGTCATGCGGGGAATCGAATCGTGGGCCCGCCAATGGGTCACGACGGAGAGGCGCGCGCGTTCGGCGTAGGCACCGCCCTCGGTACGCGCAACGCGGGCTCTGACCGTCGTTGCTGGCCACGCGACAGGGTGTTATAGTTTATGCCATGAACGGGCAGTCGATTCCGGCTGTCGTTATGGCCAGCATCGTTCTTTTCATGGGCATCTACAATCTCAGCATCTTCTTCCGTAGAACACAACACCGGGAGTATCTCGCGTTTTCACTCGCCTGCCTCGTCATCGGTCTCTTCGATGTCGCCAGCGCCATCCTCTACACCGCCTCGTCCTGGCGGGAAGGAGCGCTCGGGCAGAGGCTGCAGCTGATCGCACTCTCCCTGCTTTGCGGTCTCGTACCCTGGTTCCTGTTCGAATACTTCGCCGGCGTCGTGCCCGTCTCACGCGTTATGCGCTCCATTGCGCAGGGAACCAGCGCGTTTTTCGGCGCCGCCGCAGCTCTGGATCTTTTCAATCCGTTCGGCGCGTTCTGGTCGGCCGATACGCCGCTTGTGAAGACGATTCATTTCTCCCCCGGTGTCACGCTGGTCTATAACGAGGTCGCACTAGGCCCCTTTTCCTTCCTTCAGGAAATATTCGGCCTTGCGATGATCGTTTTCCTGGTCGCCCATCTCCTGCGATTGTCTGCACGCAACCATATCAGGGAAGTCCTGCCCGTCGTTGCAGTGCTCATCGTCCTCCTCGGGACCGCGGTATCCGACGCCGCCGTTGCCGAGGGGCTGCTCGCGTTCCCTTACACCTCCGAGTACGCCCTCATGGGGTTCGCCCTGCTGATAACGCTCTCTCTTTCGCGGAGAATCGTCGGGGCGGTGGGTGTGCAGGAGGCCCTCGCGGCAAGCGAGGCCCGGTTTCGTGGGACCTTCCAGCATGCCGCGGTATCACTCTGGGTCGAGGACATCAGCGGCTTCCGTGCGCTCCTGCGCGACCTGCAATCGCGCGGGGTCACCGATCTTGCCAGCCATCTCCGCGATCATCCCGAGACGGTCCGTGAGGCGCTGCAGAGGATACGGGTCGTGGATGTCAACGAGATGACGATGCGGCTCTTCGGGGCCATATCCAAGGAGGAGATGCTCGGGCCGCTCGATCTCACCGCGGATGCCGACGCCCTGCCCCACCTGCAGGACCACCTCCTGGCGATCGCCGAAGGACGGACCGGATACGATCGCGAATCCACGGCGCGGACACTGGACGGCAGGCGGCTTTCCGTGCTCATCAGCGCGTACATCCCGAAGGGGACGGACAATGACGACCGCATGCTCGTGAGCGTGATCGACATCACCGCGCGCAAGAAAGCGGAGCAGAAGTTCCGCTCCTTCATCCAGCAATCCTCCGAGGCGATCTACCTTGTCGAGGAAACCGGCATGATCGTGGAGTTCAATCCGAGCGCGGAAAAGCTCTATGGGATCCCCCGGACGGAGGTGATAGGAGAGGACGTTCGCTCCCTCGTAGAGCGGGGTCTGCCGGCAGATGCCCGCACGCCTGAGCTCCTGGCGCGCATCGACAAGACGCTGTCCCAGGCGGTCCGTACCGGCACGGGCGTTGATCTCAACCATTCCGTCAAGGGGACCCTGGAAAGGCCGGACGGTTCGCGCCGCGATTTCGTCCAGTTCATCTTTCCGATCCGCGGCGAGTCGGGCTACATGCTGGGATGCATCGCTCATGACATGACGGAAGCGCGCAGGACCGAGGAAGCTCTCAGCCGGAGCGTCGAGCAGCTCCGCCAGGCCCAGAAGCTGGAGGCGGTGGGCACCCTCGCGGGGGGGATCGCGCACGACTTCAACAACCTCCTCACCGGAATCCTCGGCTCGGCCTCGCTCCTGAGCGACCAGTTGCCGGCGAACAGCCCGCTCAGGGACGATGCAAAGACGATCGAGTCCTCAGCGCTACGGGCCGCCGAGCTCGTCGCACAGATCCTCACCTTTTCCCGACAGGACCCCCGCGTCGAGATGAGCCCCGTCGACCCGAACGCCGTGGTAACGGAAGTCGTGCGGCTTTTGGCGAGGACCGTGGACAAATCCATCGTCGTGGAGACCTCCCTGGCGTCGGGATTGCGGGTCATGGGCGATGCGGGGCAGATCCACCAGGCGATCCTGAACCTGTGCCTCAATGCCTGCGACGCCATGCCGGGAGGAGGAACGCTGTCGATCACGACCTCCTCCGATCCCACCGCCAGCCCATCCCGCATGCGCGTGGAAATCAGCGTCGCGGACACGGGCATCGGCATGGCGGAGGACCTGCAGGCCCGGATCTTCGAGCCGTTCTTCACGACGAAGGAGAAGGGCCGGGGGCTGGGGCTGGCCATGGTGTATGGCATCGTGCACGCGCACGAGGGCGACATCAGGGTACGCAGCGTGCCGGGGAAAGGCACGGACGTCCGCATATCCCTCCCCGCCACGGGACAGCCGCTTGCCGGGGCACGGAGCGGGGACCGTCCCTTGCCGGGCGGGACCGAGACGGTGCTCGTGATCGATGACGAGCTCGCCGTTCGTCGCGTGATGGACAGGATGTTGCAACGCGCCGGCTACGCCGTGCTCCTGGCGGAGGACGGCCCGAGCGGCCTGGCGATCTTCAAGGAACGGCACGCGGGGATCGACCTCGTGGTGCTGGACCTCTCCATGCCCGGTATGAGCGGCACCGAGGTCTACGAAGCGCTCATCGGCATCGATGCGGACGCGCGCGTGATACTTTCCAGCGGGTACAGCGATGACGACCGGATCACGAAAATCCTCGACCGGGGGGTGAGCTCATTCCTGCGCAAGCCGTATTCCGTGGAAAAGGTGCTGCACGCCGTGCGCGATGCGCTGGACCGTGCCTAGCGGCTATCCCACTTCTGCAGAGCCGCGTCCCACAGCGGATCCCGCGGAGGGTCGGCGATGATCGTGATCTGGTCTCCGCGCACGGGGTGGACGAAGGACACCTGCCGCGCGTGGAGGTTGATGCCTCCCCCGGGATTCGATCGCGGGGCTCCGTATTTCAGATCCCCCCGTATGTGGCAGCCAAGGGCGGCGAGCTGGGCCCTGATCTGATGATGCCGTCCCGTGTGAAGATCGATCTCCAGCAGGTGGTATCGGTCCAGGCTGAGGAGCACCCGATAGGAGAGCCGTGCCTCGCGCGCATCGTTCCCCGGACCCTTCACGACGAAAGACTTGTTCAGCGCGGGGTTGCGGCGCAGCCAGTGGACGAGGTCCCCTGACGGGGGATCGGGCAGCTCCGCGACGAGCGCCCAGTAGGTCTTGCGCACGCCTCCTTCGCGGAACAGCGCGCTGAGCCTCTCCAGGGCCTTGTCCGTGCGCGCAAAGAGCACGACACCGCTGGTGGGCCGATCG
>PLNO01000117.1 GCA_003141795.1 Spirochaetaceae bacterium
TCGACCCGGACGACGGGGGTTTCTTCAATCCGCCGAACATGGAGGAGGCGATCATCGGTTTCTGCCGCCGCACGGGGCAGGAGCCGCCAGCGGACCGGGGCACGATGCTGCGCTCCGTCTACGAGAGCCTCGCGCTGAAGTACAGGACCGTTGCCGAACAGATAGCGGCGGTGAGCGGCACGCCCAACAGGGTGATTCACATCGTCGGGGGAGGCTCGCGGAACGTCTTCCTGAACCAGCTCACCGCCAATGCGTGCGGCCTGAAGGTGATCGCCGGCCCCGAAGAGGCCACCGCGGTGGGCAACGCCATGGCCCAGGCTCTGGCCCTCGGCGTGATCAGACGGATGTCCGACGCAAAGGCGATGATCCGCGATGCCTTCCCGATCCGCGAGTTCACTCCGCGTGACTCCGAAACGTGGGAGCGCGCCTTCCTGAAGTATCGATCCATCGTGAAGTAGCCGCAAAAAAGGAGGGGCCCAACGGGCCCCTCGGCACTCGAAACACGGAAGGAGGAGGAGGATCGTACTTTCTTTTAGCTCGCCTTGATCTCGATGGTCTTGGGCTTGGCCGCCGGCACCTTGGGGAAGTTCAGGTGCAGGACGCCGTTCTTGAACTCCGCCGCGATCTTCTCCCGATCCACGCCTTCGGGCAGGACGAAGCTGCGGCTGAACTGGGACGACTTGCGCTCCCGCAGAACGTAGCCGTTCTTCTTCTCTTCCTTTTTCTCTTCCTTTGCGGAGGAGATCGTGAGCAGGTTGTTGTCCAGCTTCACGACGACGTCCTTTTCAGTGAGTCCGGGGATCTCCACCTCCATGAGGTATTCGGAGTCCGTTTCCCGAACGTCCACCGGCGGGACCGAGGTCTGACCGAACGTGGGGCCAGCGAAGAAATCGTCGAACCATGTGGACGCGTTGTCCAGAAGGTCCAGGGTCGTGGGATTGTACCGTATAAGGTTCATAGCGTACCTCCTATTGGTTTGCTCATTCACGACTGTATATAAGCATACGCCGTGCCAACTCTGAAAAAAGTATCTTAACTCATTATATTAAAACAAATTAATGATAAACACGCTAATTTGGCGAAACGTGCCTCAGTCTGCAATATGGTTCATTATGAACCATTGTCGAAAATAAGGACTCAGGAAGATTCTTTTTGACTCAGTTTGACAACATTCGATCCTCTGGTAGGATCAGCCCGTGAGCTTGCCTGCATTCGATGCATTCATACCCGGCAACAACGAGCCGGACGGCGCGGCTGCGCATACGCTGTGGTTCGTCATCCGGGACGCGGATCTGCTCGTGCGGAGCGGCGAGGATGCGATCAGCATCCCCGATCAGCTCGACATCGCGCCCCTGGGTATTCCCCACGGAGCGCCCCACTACCTGGGATCTCTCGACGGGGCGCGCTGCAGGGCGGTATCCGTCCCCGCGGAAACCGCGCCGCCACAGGGCTGGATCTTCGCACCGATCCGCTCCCGGTTCGGCATGATGTCCGACAGCTTCTTCTCCGTCGTTGCCCGCGCGCTCGAGATCATCGCATGGGACGGCGACAGCCGGTTCTGCGGACGCTGCGGCTCTCCCACCGCCCCCAGGAGCGACGAGCGCGCACGCGAGTGCCCCTCGTGCGGCCATCTGGACTATCCGCGGATCTCCCCCGCGGTGATCATGGCGGTGGTTCGCGACGACACGCTGCTGCTCGCCCGTTCGCGCCGTTCCCCGACCGGCTTCTACAGCGTTCTTGCCGGTTTCGTCGAGCCGGGGGAGACGCTGGAGGAGTGCGTCGCCCGTGAGGTCATGGAGGAAACGGCCCTCTCCGTGAAGAACGTGCGCTACTTCAGGAGCCAGCCCTGGCCCTTTCCCCACTCCCTGATGGTCGCCTTCACGGCGGAGTACGCCTCAGGGGAGATCAGGGTCGATCCCTCGGAGATCCTGGAGGCGGGTTGGTACAGGGCCGGGTCGCTCCCCAACATCCCCGGGCCCATCACTGTTGCTCGCAAGCTCATCGACTGGTTCGTGGGCACGCAGACGGAGTCATGACGTGAGGCTTCCGAAGAAACGGGACCGCTGCCCCTGGGGCGAGGCGAACGAATGGTACGTCCCCTACCATGACACGGAGTGGGGCGCGCCGGTGCACGACGACCTGCGCCATTTCGAGTTCCTCGTCCTGGAGGCCGCCCAGGCGGGGCTGAACTGGCTGTCGATACTGAAGAAGCGGGACGGCTACCGCGCGGCGTATCGGGGCTTCGACCCCGCGCGGGTGGCGCGGTTCGGGGCGCGTGACGTCGAACGGCTGCTCGGCGATGCAGGGATCGTGCGCAACCGGCTGAAGGTCGCCTCCTCGATCAACAACGCGAAACGCTTCCTCGAGCTGCAGAAGGAGTTCGGCAGCTTCGACGCATGGCTGTGGAAGTGGACGGGGGGAAAGCCCCTGGTGAACCGCTGGGAGAAGCAGACCGACGTTCCCCCGCGCACCGAGCTCTCCGATGCCGTCTCGAAGGACTTGAAGGTCCGTGGCTTCACGTTCGTCGGCTCGACGATCATCTATTCCCACCTCCAGGCCGTGGGAGTTGTGAACGACCACCTCGTGAGCTGCTTCCGATGGAAGCAGGTGCAGGGACGGAAATGAGCGGGAAGGACCAGACCCCGGGCCGCATCCCGGGGGTGTCGCGCGTCATTTGAGCTGCGCCGCGCCGCTCAGTGTGTTGCAACCTGCAATCCTTTCCGCTACATTCGGGGTGCATGAACGAACTGATCACGATCGTCGAGGACGAAGATGACATCCGGGCGCTGGTCTCCGCGGGCTTGAAGAACGAGCGCTTCCGGATCCACGAGTTCGCCGACGGGAAGGGTTTTCTCACCTCCCTGCGCTCGGAGAAGCCCGACCTCGTGATCCTCGACGTGATGCTGCCCGACACTGACGGGTTCACGATCTGCCGGTCCATGAGGGCGGACCGCGACCTCGCCGCGATCCCCGTGATCATCCTCACCGCCCGGGCTGAGGAGGCGGACCGCGTGCTGGGCCTCGAGCTCGGCGCCGACGACTACGTCGTGAAGCCCTTCTCCCCCAAGGAGCTTGCCGCGCGCGTGAAAGCCGTGTTGCGCAGGACCTCTCCCGAAACGGGACGCTCCCGCATCGAGGTCGGCGACGGCCTGCTCATCGACGCCGACACCCTGGAGGCGTTCGTCGACGGTGCGCACGTGGAGCTCACGCAGGCGGAGTTCCGCATCCTGCGCCTGCTCGCCTCCCGTGTGGGGTGGGTCTTCTCCCGGGAGAAGATCCTCGACCATCTCTGGGGGGACGAGAAGAACGTCACCGACAGATCGGTGGACGTGCACGTGAAGCACCTGCGGGACAAGCTCGGTGAGGCCGGACGCATGATCGTGAACGTGCGCGGGGTCGGCTACAAGCTCGTCGACGCTCACGAGCGGTCGCGGGAGGGACGGTGAAGCGCCGGATCTTCACGCGCGTCTTTCTCGGATACGCGATCGTGAGCTTTCTCGCCGTGCTCGTTTTCGCCTTCTACACGCTGCGCCTGGCCCGTGACATCTCCTTCGACACGCTGACCCGCGGCCTTGAGAGCGCCGCCCTCACGGCCAAGGTCCCCATAACGCCGCTTCTCCCGCGGGGACGGAGCTCGGAGCTCGACGCGCTCGTTGCCGGGATCGGCAGGGAGGGCAGGGTCCGGGTCACCGTCATCGACAGGAAGGGGGTCGTGCTCGCCGACTCGCAGGACGACCCTGCCGGGATGGAAAACCACAGCGAGCGCCCCGAGGTGGCCGTCGCCCTCCGGGGGGCCACCGGGATGTCGTCGCGCTTCAGCGGTACCGTGCGGCGCTGGATGATCTACGTGGCGGTGCCCGTGCTCGCTTCCGACGGCGCCGTGGCGGGGGTCGTCCGCGCATCCACCTATGCGGAGGAGCTTTCGGCCGTGACGATGCGGGAGCGCACGGGCCTCGCCCTTTTCGCCTCCATCCTGTTCGTCGTCTGCCTGCTCTCCGCGTTCGGCTTCTCCCGCACCATCACCGCGCCGCTACGGGACCTCGCCGGGGTGGTGGGCAGGTTCGCGGCGGGCGATTTCGGCGCCCGGCTGCACCTGCGCCGCCGCGACGAGATCAGGGTGCTCGCCGACAGCTTCAATTCCATGGGCGAGCACGTGCAGTCGCTTTTCCTCGAGCGGGCGCAGAGGGCGCAGGAGCTCGACGGGATCTTCTCCTCCGTCCAGCAGGGGATCCTTGTGCTTGACAGCGCGGGGAAGATCGTGAGGAGCAACAGGGGCTTCGAGGAGCTGGCGCAGAACCATCCGGTTGAGGGCAAAACGCTCTGGGAGGTCGTGCGGGCGCCGCAGCTCACGGAGCTCGTGCAGCGGGCGCGGGTCACCGGAGCCCGCCAGTCGGATGAGGTGGCGATCGGGGAGAAGACCATCCTCTGCACCGTCGAGCGCATGGAGGGCAGGGAGGAGCTCATCGTCGTATTGAACGACACGAGCGACGTGCGCCGTCTGGAGGCGGTGAAGCGCGACTTCGTCGTGAACGCCTCCCACGAGCTGCGCACACCGCTCACCGCCATCATCGGCTCCCTGGAGATGATCGAAGGGATGCAGCTCGGCGAGGCTGACCGGTGGGTGGACGCCATCCGCCGCAACTCCGAGCGGATGAGCGCGATCGTCCAGGACCTGCTCCTCCTGTCGGGCCTGGAGGCGCGCGGTGCGGAGCCGTCGGCCGAGCAGGTGGATCTGAAGCGGCTCGCCGGGGACGTGACCGGGATGTTCGCCCACCGTGCGGAAACGCAGGGGATAGGCCTCACCCTCACGGTTTCCGAAGATCTTCCCTCCCTTACCGCTGACGCGTTCCTCCTGGAGGAGATGCTCGTCAACCTCATCGACAATGCGCTGAAGTACACCGAAAAGGGTGGCGTCACCGTGACCATCGCGCCTGACGGCGCGCACGGCGTGCGCATCGAGGTCGCCGACTCGGGGATAGGCATCCCTGAGGACAGCGTCCCCCGCATCTTCGAGCGCTTCTACGTCGTAGATAAATCGCGATCGCGCAAGCTGGGCGGTACCGGCCTTGGGCTCTCCATCGTCAAGCACATCGTTTCAAGCCATGCCGGTACCATCAACGTGTACAGCGTCCTGGGAAAGGGCACGCGCTTCGAGATCATCCTCCCCCTGGACTTCCGTCCCCGCCCCTCCGGAAATTAACGGAAAACTAACACAACCTTCATGGCCGACTAACAGCGCTCGCTGACATTTCACTCGCATGTCATGCAGTCCAAGTTTCTCTGTCAATTCGAGCCAAGGAGGAATACCATGAAAATCTCTCGCATCGCAGTGGTGGGCGTGATTCTCACCGTTGCGGCGGCGGTCGGCTTCAGCCAGTCCATCGAGATGGTGGGCGCAGGAGCCACGTTCCCCGCACCTTTCTATTCGAAGCTCTTCGACGAGTACAACAAGCAGTTCGGCGTGAAGGTGAACTACCAGGCCGTCGGATCGGGAGGCGGGCAGAGCCAGCTGAAGAACAAGACGGTCGATTTCGGGGCAAGCGACGTCGTCGTCACCGACGAGGTTGCCAAGACATTCCCCGCGCCCTTCGTCAGCGTCCCGATGGTGGCCGGCGCTGTGGTCATCACCTACAACCTTCCCGGGAACCCCGAGCTGAAGCTCACCTCGGACATCGTTGCCGATTTTTTCCTCGGAAAGATCAAGCGTTGGAACGACCCGCGCATCGTGGCGCTGAACCCCGACGTAAAGCTGGGAAACACGGCGATCACCGTCGTGCACAGGTCGGACGGAAGCGGGACCACGGCCGTCTTCAGCGATTACCTCGCCAAGGTCTCCGATGACTGGAAGAGCACGGTCGGCGTCGGGCAGTCCCTCAAGTGGCCCGTCGGCGTGGGCGGCAAGGGCAACCCGGGCGTCGCGGGTCTCGTAAAGCAGCTCCCCGGGAGCGTCGGGTACGTGGAGCTCATCTACGCTCTGCAGAACTCCATGCCCTACGCTCAGCTGAAGAACAAGAGCGGCAACTGGGTGAAGGCATCGCTCGCCTCCACGACCGCAGCCGCCAACGTCGCGATCCCCGAGGACGTGACCAGGGTGAACCTCACCAACTCCGAGGCCGCCGACGGCTACCCCATCTCCACATTCACGTGGATCCTGGTGTATAAGGAGCAGAGCTACGACAACAGGCCGCAGCCGAAGGCGGAGGCGATGATGAAGATGATCTGGTGGATGGTCCATGACGGCCAGCGCTACGCCGAGGCTCTCTCCTACGCCACGCTTCCCCAGGCGGTCGTGGCAAAGGCGGAGACCATCATCAAGTCGGTGACCTACGGCGGCGCGCCGCTCGTGAAGTAGATCGGACCTAAAAGGTAGTTTGAGGTGAGGAGAGCGAGGCTATCGGATTCCAGCTTCAGGACCCTGCTCGTGCTCGGGGGGATCGTGGTGAGCGTTCTGCTCCTCGCGATTTTCCTCTCGCTCCTCCTCTCCTCCCGTCCCGCCCTTGTTGCCAACGGGCTGCGATTCCTCACCGGTACCGAATGGAACCCGGTGAACGACTCGTTCCACGCCCTCCCGTTCGTCGTCGGAACGCTCCTGACGTCGTTTCTCGCCCTGATCATCGCCACGATCCTCTCCCTCGCCCTTGCCATCCTCATGGGGGAGTACTTCCGCACGGGGCCCTTCGCCTCGATCATGAGGACCGCCGTGGAGCTCCTTGCGGGGATCCCCTCGGTCGTGTACGGCTTCATCGGGCTTTTTTTCCTCGTGCCGGCCGTCCGCGCGCTGCAGCTCGCACTCGGCGTGCCCCCTTACGGCGTTGGCATCCTCACCTCTTCCATCCTGCTCGCCTTTATGATCCTCCCGTATTCGGCCTCGATCGGCCGTGAGATGATCACGCTCGTCCCCGCGGACCTGAAGGAGGCGGCACTTTCACTCGGGGCGACCCCGTCGGAAACCATCTGGAAGATCACGCTCCCCTATGCGCGCTCGGGGATCCTCGGCGGCATCCTCCTCTCCCTCGGAAGGGCCATGGGGGAGACCATGGCGGTGACCATGGTGATCGGAAACTCGAACGGGCTCACGTTCGACCTCCTCGGGCCCGGCAACACGATGGCGAGCCTCATCGCCAACGAGTTCTCCGAGGCCGCGGGGGACGTGTACCTCGGAAGCCTCATCGAGATCGCGCTCCTCCTGTTCGTGATCAGCACGCTCATCAACATCGTGGGAAAGATCGTCATCACCCGCATGGCCGAGGGGACATGAGATGCCGATGGACGTGAAAGCGACGGGTGCCGCGGCGGTGAACGCGCGGCTGCGCAAGGATCTCGGCTTCCGCGGGCTCGTGCTCGTCCTTTCCCTTGTCGCCACGATCCCGCTCCTGCTCATCCTCATCTTCATCATCGTGCGTGGTGCCTCCTCCATCAACTGGCAGTTCCTCACCGAGCTCCCCAAGCCCATCGGTGAATCAGGTGGCGGCATCTCCAACGCGATCGTGGGGACCATCCTCCTCATCCTCGTGGCCACCGTGGTCTCCGTCCCCCTCGGGGTGATCGCGGGGATCTTCCTCGCGGAGAGTGGGAAGACGAGGCTGGGCACCGTTGCGCGGTTGTCCGTGGAAACGCTCATGGGGATCCCCTCCATCGTCATCGGCATCGTCGCCTACGTATGGGTCGTCCGTCCCATGGGCCACTTCTCGGGGCTCTCCGGAGGGCTTGCACTCGCCATGATCATGCTCCCCGTCATCACCCTCTCCACCGAGGAGACCCTGCGGATGGTCCCCGTTTCCCTCAGAGAAGCGGCTCTTGCCCTCGGCGTTTCCTATCCCCGCACGATCATGAAGGTGATCCTGCCCGCGGGGATGAGCGGGATCGTCACCGGCGTGCTTCTTGCCGTGGCCCGCGGCGCCGGGGAGACCGCGCCGCTGCTGTTCACCGCGNNGACCGCGCCGCTGCTGTTCACCTCATTCGGAAGTCCCTTCATGACCGTGGACATCTTCAAGCCCATGTCGTCGCTGCCGCAGATCATCTTCTATTACGCCACGAGCCCCTATCCCGAATGGCAAACGCTCGCATGGGGCGCGTCGTTTGTCCTGCTCGTGATCGTTCTGGCACTCAACATCGTGANNACATCGAGATGGAAGATCCAGTTCTGAGCCCGGAGCGCACCATACTCGAGACGCGGGACCTCGTCGCGGGTTTCGACGGCAACGACGTCGTGAAAGGGATCTCCATCGCCGTGCCGGCCGGTAAGATCACGGCGATCATGGGCCCGTCGGGATGCGGGAAGACCACCTTCATGCGATGCATCAACCGGATGCACGAGCTCGCCCCGAACGCCCAGGTGCGGGGAGAGGTCCTCCTGGACGGGGAGGACGTGTACAAGCTCAACCCCATCCTCCTGCGCCGGCGCATCGGCATGGTGTTCCAGCGCCCCAACCCGTTCCCGACGATGAGCATCTACGACAACGTGGTGGCAGGCTACAACCTCAACGGCACGCGCATGGCACGTATCGACAGGGACCGGATCGTGGAAGAAACGCTCCGCCGCGTGACGCTGTGGGACGAGGTGAAGGACGCGCTGTACCGTCGCGGGACGTTCCTCTCCGGCGGCCAGCAGCAGAGGTTGTGCATCGCCCGGGCCCTGGCGATGAAGCCGGAGGTCCTCCTGCTGGACGAGCCGACCTCGGCGCTGGACCCGAAGGCGACCGCCGCGATCGAGGAGCTCATCGTCTCCCTGAAGGGCGTCGTCACGATCGTGCAGGTCACGCACAACATCCCGCAGGCGGCGCGCATCTCCGACTTCACGGCGTTCATCCACCTCGGGGAGCTCGTGGAGTTCGGACAGACGAACAAGGTCTTCACCGTTCCGAAGGACAAGAGGACGGAGGAGTACCTCTCCGGCAAGTTCGGATAGAGGAGGCCTCATGCCCATTGCGCAGCTGGACGGGCTGAAGGAGCGGCTGGCCACCTATGGCCGCTTCGTTCAGGAAATGATGGAGAAAAGCAGGCAGGCGCTGAGCTCCCACCAGTCGGGGATCCTCCGCGACGTCATTGCAACGGACGAGCCACGCGCCAACGAATCGGAGATGGACCTCGAGGAGGAGTGCACCTCCCTCATCGCCCAGCATCAGCCCATGGCCCGGGACCTCCGCACGATTCTCATGATCCTGCGCATCACCACGGACCTGGAGCGGATCGCGGACCACGCGGTGAACATCGCCGAGGCGGTGAGCGACCATATCAACGGCGGTTTCCTTCCCCCAGACGCCGCTGTACTTGACATGTTCGACGAGACGATCCGGATGCTCGGATGGTCCCTGCGCGCCTTTGTCGACGAGGACGCCGGCCTCGGGCAGAAGGTCTGTGAGACGGACAACCTCGTGGATTTCGCCGCCACCGCCATCCTCGAGCGCCTCAGCATGTCAATGACGAACGAGCCGTCGAGCATCCCTCACAACCTCGCCCTCCTGAAGATCGCCGCCAACCTCGAGCGAGTGGCCGACCTCTCCACGAACATCGGGGAGGACGTCGTTTACATGGTGGAGGGACGTGTGATCAAGCACCACCGTGAAGAGGAGAGATGAAATCTCCGGCCGTCCCGTGTACACTGTCGTCGGAGGGCCGCATTGAAGAACCTTTTTCTCCGCGGGATCCGCAAGAGGCTTTCGCTACCGGCACCGCTGAACACGGGGTCCATCGAGGGGACTCTCCAGCAGCTCTGGAACAGCTCCCCGATCCTCCCGCTTTCCAAAAAAGACAGGATCGTCATCTTCAGCGACCTCCACATGGGCGACGGAGGGTCCCGGGACGATTTCAGGCACAACGGGGAGCTCGTGGAGAAAGTCCTGCGCGACCACTACCTCGCCGCGGGATACTCCCTCGTGCTCAACGGCGACATCGAGGAGCTGCAGCGATTCCGTCTGCCGGCGATCCTTCGGCAATGGGCCGACATGTACTCCCTGTTCGACGAGTTCCGAGCGCAGACGCGCCTGTTCAAGATCGTCGGAAACCACGACGAGTCGCTGTACTCGTATGCCGACCCCGACGTATGGGGCACTCTGCTTGACGGGGTGCGTCTGGAGTACGGGAAGGACACGCTGTTCCTCTTCCACGGGCATCAGGCGACGATCTTCTTCGAGCGCTTCAACGACGTCTCGGGGTTCTTCCTCCGCTACGGGGCCAACACGCTGCGCATCCACAACGTTCCCGTGAAGTACGCAAGCCAGAAGAAGTACCGCACGGAGCATCGCGTGTACGCTTTTTCCACGAGCCGCAAGATCGTGTCGATCATCGGACACACGCACCGCCCGCTGTTCGAATCGCTGTCGAAGATCGACACGCTGCGCTTCAGGATAGAGCAGCTCTGCCACGACTACGTCACCGCATCGCCGCGCGCGCGGACCGCGATCGAAACGGTGATCACGGACTTCCGGGAGGAGCTGACGCGTCTGTGGGAAAGGGAGAGGAAGGAGGGCCTGCGGAGCGGTCTCTACAACGAGGAAATCAGCATCCCGTGCCTCTTCAACTCCGGCTGCGCCATCGGCAAGCGCGGTGTGACCGCGATCGAGATCTCAGGCGGGCAGATCGCCCTCGTCCACTGGTTCGACAAGAGCAGGGGCTCCAGGCACATGATCGAAGAAGGACGGCCCGCCGAGCGGCTGGGTTCCACGGACTACTTCCGCAGCGTGCTGAAGCAGGACAGGCTGGAATACATCTTCTCCCGCATCAAGCTGCTGGCTTAACGAAAAGATCGCACGGGCGAAAGCAAGGCTTAACACTGCCGGGGTAGCTTCCCGGGAGGAGGCCACCCATGTCACGAAAGAGCGTTCTTGCCGCCGTGCGCACCAGCCATGCCTGCGAGCTCTGCGGGGAGGAGATCACGCACGACGTCGTGCGCGTCGACGAAGGACGGATCTACCACCTGCGATGCTTCCGCCGCCACCTGCCGGAGGCGGCGCTGGGGCTGTACGAATGCCCGAAGTGCAGGACGCTGGGGCGCACGTGGGAATGGGCGGAAAAGGCCTGGCGCACCTGCACGCTCTGCAATGGAGGCGGCTACCTCTCGGCGCCGGGCGACGCCTGCGGGAACTGAGGCGGACCTCCCCCCATTGACAACCCGCGCGGCGCGGGGCATTGGAATGGAATGACGAAAAGCAGCCGTGGCCCCCTCGTTCTCGGACATCGTGGATATCGCGCGCGTTTCCCCGAAAACACGCTTCTCGCGTTCCGAAAAGCGCTGGACGCGGGCGCCGAGGGGGTGGAGTGCGATACGCAGAAGACCGCCGACGGCCGGTACGTCGTCATCCACGATGCAAACGTGGACAGGGTCACGGGGGGGGCCGGGGAGATCGGCCGCATGACGCTGGAGGAGCTGCTGCGGTTGGACTTCGGCAGCGGGGAACGCATACCCCTGCTGGAGGATCTTCTTCGCATGCTGCCGTCCGACGCCTACCTCGATCTCGAGCTCAAGGAGGAAACCCTCAGGCCTGATGACTGCGAAAAGATCGCGGTCATGTGCGACATGCTGCGCGACCGCAGCATGCTCATGATCTCTTCATTCGGCAGCCACCTGCTCCTTCCCTTCAAGAAGAAGGGGTTCACCGTCGGGTACCTCGTCGGAGAGGAAACCGTCCAGCGCGGCGCACGCGCTTTTGCATCCACCCTCCTTCATCTGCGGCCCCAGTACCTCAACCTCCCCGTTCAGATCTTCGAGCGCATAGGCGATGGCGCGGCACGCTTTCTCTGTCGGTTCCTTCGCATCCTGGGGTTCAGGCTCCTCTTCTGGACGGTGAACACCGAAGAGGAGGCGGCGAAGGTCCTGCCGTTCGCGCGGATCATCGTCACCGACGAGGTGGGGAGGATCCTCGCTACGCGATCCGCCGGACTCCAGGAATTAACCCGAACTTAAGCGAACAGCAAACGAATGCTAACAGAGGTGGCCGATCCTGCGCGAAGAGGAGGAGCCACCCATGGCAGGCAAGAATCGGGAGCTCTGGGACAGCGTGAACGAGGCCATCGACCGCCGGCGCACGCTCACGGTGAAGACCGTCACCTATCTTCCGCGGGAGCGCGCCCATATCGACGCTATCCTCGGTGCCTTTCTCGAAGCCTCCGGCATGCAGCCCCTGCGGAACAAGCTCGGCTACTGCGTTCACGAGCTCGCCGGGAACGCGAAGAAGGCCAATACGAAACGGTTGTATTTCAAGGACAATGGCTTGAAAATCGACGATCCCGCCGACTATGCGCGCGGAATGGCCGGCTTCAAGCAGGAGATGGTGGATCGCGTGGCCCACTACGAAGGTCGGCTGAAAGACGAGGGACTATACGTGAAGTTCCAATTTCGTGCCGCCGAACGGGGTGTGTACGTCAACGTGAGGAATAACGTCGAGCTCACCGACTTCGAAAAGATACGCATCGATCAGAAGCTCGCCATCGCCCAGCGCTACGCGTGTCTTGCCGATGCGTACGCGATGACCGAGGACGGGGCCGAAGGGGCGGGTCTGGGGATCGTGATGATGATGTTCATGCTGAAGAACCTCGGATTCGGAACGGATTCCTTCTCGATGAGCTCGGCCCACGGAGAGACGGTGGCGACGCTGACCCTGTCGACGCCGCAGTCGGCAGCAAGCGTCACCGCCTGAGGGAGGATCGACTCAGGGCATCTGCAGGATCATGAACGTGACGTCGTCACCCTGCGGCTCCTGGCCGCGGAATGCTTCGAAGTCCGCGCTCAGCGCGTCACGGAGGGCCGTTGGTGGGCGGGAGGCGGTGCTCTTCATGAGCTGCCAGAGCCGCCGCTCGGAGTACTCCTGTCCTTCCCGGTTGGTCTGCTCGACGACCCCGTCGGTGAACAGAAGCGCTCTTCCGCCCGCTGGGAAACGGTAGCCCGACAGGCGGGGCAGGAGATCCGGCACGACCCCGAGGGGAGGGTTCGCCCCCTTCCGTCCGAGATGGAAAAGCGTCGTTCCCTCCATCGCCAGGACGTAGGAGTGGCCCATGTCGCACACGATTGCGCTTCCGGTCGCGAGATCCAGCTCGACGAAGATCCCGGTGACGAAGTACTCCAGGCGGAACGTTTCGAACATGTAGCGGTTCACCCCTTCGAGGAACGAGTCCAGGCGTTTCGTCCCGGTGTACGTGTCGAAGATGCCCCCGAGCACGGCCGTCACGAGGGACGCCGCGATCCCTTTGCCGGAAACGTCGCACATGCAGAGGAGAAGCCGGTCGGACGGCAGTCTCTTCACGAGGTAGAAATCCCCGCCGACCTCCTTGGCCATCTTGGAAAAGCACAGCAGCGAGCAGCGCGGGTCGTTCAGGGAATAGCTCTCGTGCACGATCGCCGATTGCAGGCGACGGGCGAGTGCAATGTCCCGCGCCGTCGTGTCGGAGAGGTACACGAGGATGTTCTTCGTGGAAAAGACCCCGCTGAACGCGCCGGTCGCATCCACGAGCAGATAGTACGTGTCGTCGATGCCGCGCACTTCCTCCTTGAGGGTCTCCGCCACCGAGAGGATATTCAGATCGTCCCGGAACACGGGTGACGCTTTCATCACGGTGGAGACCGGCTTTTTTTTGAACAGCTCCCGTCCGTACGGCCTTCCCAGGACCTCGAAGAGCTCGCGGCGAAGAACGATTCCGACGGGTGTTCCGCTCTCATCGACAACGCCGATGGCGTACAGTGCCGGTGCCTTGTTGATGGCGGAGGCAACGGCGTCGATGTCCTGATCCTGCCGGACGAACAGCCGGCTGTGCGCGAGCCGCCCGACGACCTCGCCCTGGCGGATGGGTCGAACCGCCCTGTTCAAGACGCTGTCGGGCCCGCTGACGTCGACCGCGGCTGAAACGTCCCCGTGAACCTCGATGTCGGTGAGCTCCATCTCGACGGGTTCGAAGCGTACGACTGTTTCCTTCATTAGCATGGGCCTTGGTAAAGAAGGGAAAGCCACCAGCATTAAGAATGCACAAAGCTGGCATGAATATTCCGTTAACTCACTGAAAACGCGTGTGATTTTCATCATCGCTTAACACTTCAGCGGTATCGCTTGATTGCCGCTGCAGGCAGGAGGGTTGCGAGGATGGACATCCAGATCCGGAAATTCGAGATGAACTTCGTGATTGACGTATCCGGGGAAGTGGACATGTACAACGCTCATCGCCTGAAGGACGTCGTGCGTGGGCTGCTGGAGAAGCATGTGGGCGTGTTCATTCTCAATTTGAAGAAGGTCACCTACGTCGATTCCAGCGGCATCGGCGCGCTTCTTGCCATCAACGCGACACTCGCGCAGGAAGGCATGGCCTTCCGGATCGTCAACGTCGCCCGGCCCGTGATGCGTGTCATCGAGCTCACCCGCCTGGTCGGTTTTCTTCCGATCGAGGCGACGGAGCTGGAGGCGATCGAGTCGATTGCGCTGAAGAGGAGGCTCGCGGCTCGCGTTCGGGAGCGGGCAAACGCGGAAAGGGACGAGGGAGGCGGGTTGTAGGAGGGCATGTGCCGGAGATCCCGATGGTGCCCCCCGATCCCCTGTTCCTCGCGCTTGCGGAAACCATCAGCAACGCGGTCTTCCTCTATCGCGGCTCGACGATCCTTTACGCGAACCGCGCCGCGGAGATCCTCACCGGTTATCCGCGCGCCGACCTNNTCCACCCCGACTACCGCCGGCGGGTGCTCCAGCGTGCCCTCGCACGCCAGAAGCGCGAGGATGCGCCCGAGCGCTACCAGTTCAGGATCGTCACACGCACTGGAGAGGAGCGCTGGGTGGATTTCACCGGGCGCGCCATCGACCTCGACGACGGCGCCGCCGCTATCGGCACGTGGACCGACATCACCGACGACCGCCACGGCGCCGCCGTTCTGCTGGACGCGGAGCAGAGGTACGCTGACATCTTCGAGAACTCCGTCGAGGGGATCTACCAGGCCGACGGGGCGGGGTGCCTCATCACGGCCAACCCCTCCCTTGCCCGCATCCTCGGGTACGCCTCACCGCAGGAGATGATGGAGCGCGCTTCGAGCGTCGCCGATGACCTTTTCGTGGATCCGAAGCGCCACGAGGAGCTCAGGAGGGCGCTTGCATCAGACGGG
>PLNO01000307.1 GCA_003141795.1 Spirochaetaceae bacterium
CGGCATCGGGATCGCCATGATCGCGCACCCCACGGACAGGGCAGCTCTCGGTGAGGTGGCGCGGCGGGAAGGCTTCCCGCTCCTGGACATCGGAGTGCTGGCCTGATGGCGCGGCTTGCCGTCTTTGCGTCGGGCACGGGAAGCAACTTCGTGGCCATCGTTGCGGCGCTCAAAGCGGCGCAGCGGCATAACATAGAGTTTCTCCTCTGCGACGTGCAAGGCGCGCCCGTCCTTGCGCGCGCCGCGGAGTACAAGATCCCCACTTTCCCGGTGAGCTACAAGGGGCAGGCGCGCGAGGCCATCGAAAAGAAAATGGTGCGCCACCTGGAGAGACGCCAGGTGGACATCGTCGCACTTGCCGGCTTCATGAGGCTCCTCACACCCTGGTTTCTCGATGCTTACAAGGGCCCCGTCATCAACCTGCACCCCAGCCTCCTTCCGAAATACCCCGGGACGCACGCCATCCAGGAGAGTTACGCCTCCACCGATACCGAGCTCGGGATCACGGTCATGAAAATCGACGAGGGCGTGGACACCGGACCCGCCATCCTCCAGAAATCGTTCACCCGCACGGGCACGGAGCCTCTCGAGGAGATCGAGCGGCGCATCCACGCGCTGGAGCACGAGTGGTTCCCCCAGGTGCTGCTCAAGCTCCTTGACGAGGTGGACGCGAGGAGCTCGCGATGAACGTCCTGGTGCTCGGGTCGGGCGGGAGGGAGCACGCCCTGGCGTGGAAGCTGTCTCAGAGCCGCGTCGTCACGCGCGTGTTCGTCGGTCCGGGGAACGCTGGCACCGCGGAGATCGCCATGAACCTCTCGGAGGTCGACCCCCTGGACTTCGACTCCATCCAGAAGGTGTGCCGATGGAACGCCATCGACCTCGTGTTCGTCGGTGCCGAGGCCCCGCTGGCGGAAGGGGTCGTCGACTACCTGAAGGAAAAGGGGATCTCCGCGATCGGCCCGGGGCGCGTCTCCGCCCAGCTCGAGTCGAGCAAGGTATTCTCCAAGGCGTTCATGGTCAGAAACGGCCTCCCCACGGCCCAGGCGCAGGAGTTTTCCGACGGGGCCAGCTTCGAGCGGTTCATCCGCGCCGCCCCCGCGGGACGGCTGGTGGTGAAAAAGAGCGGGCTCGCTGCTGGCAAGGGCGTGCTGGAATCCGCCGATAAGAACGAGCTCATCAGTTTCGGCCGATCGATCCTGGAAACCGACACTCTCCTGGTGGAGGAGTTCCTCGAGGGATGGGAGGTCTCCATCTTCGGCCTGAGCGACGGCTGGGACTTCGTCATTCTCCCTCCGTGCACGGATTTCAAGAAAGCGCACGACGGCGACACCGGCCCGAACACCGGCGGCATGGGCTCGATCTGCCCCGTTCCCTGGGTGACCCCTGAGCTGATGCAGCGCATCCGCGAGGAGATAGTCGAACCCACCTACGTTTCCCTCTACCGCGAGGGGCTCCACTACGCGGGGGTGCTCTACTTCGGACTCATGATAACGTCGCAGGGCCCGAAGCTCCTCGAGTTCAATGTCCGTTTCGGCGATCCTGAAACCCAGGTGCTCATGCCGATGCTCGGCTACGACCTCGGGGAGCTGTTCCTCGCCATGAAGGACAGAAAGCTCGGGCGCAGGGACATTTCCACGGTTGAGATACCCGGCGCGAGCCTCGGTGTGGTCATCGCCAGCCGCGGGTATCCCTCAAACGCGGAACGCGGCGCGACGGTCCAGCCGATCCAGGCGTTGCCCTCGGGACATTCGATCATCTTTCACGCATCCACGTCGATACGAGCGGACAGGAACATCAGGGTCGGCGGCGGACGGTGCTTCACGGCGGTCGGGACGGGCGTGGATCTCACCCATGCTTCCAAGCGCGCGTACGCCGCGGCGAACACCGTCAAGTTCGACGGCGCCTGGTTCAGGGGCGACATCGGGAAAAAGTTCATCGACTCCGCGGGTCCGGAGGCGCAGGCATGAAGGATGTGCTTTTCATCGTCGGCTCCGAATCCGACACGCCGGCGGTGGAGCCGGGGCTGCAGCTCCTCTCGGAAAAGGGGATCAGCTTCGAGCTCAAGGTGATGTCGGCTCACCGCAACCTCGAGCAGCTCGTTGCGTTCCTGAAGCAGGAGGAGTCAGGCTACAGGGTCGTGATTACCGCGGCCGGCCTCTCCGCAGCTCTGCCCGGGGTCGTTGCCTCCCTGGTAAAGCTCCCGGTGATCGGCATACCTCTCGTGGCAGGATCTTTGAGCGGCATCGATGCGCTCCTCTCCATCCTCCAGCTACCCCGCGGCGTTCCCGTGGCGACAATGGGAATCGGCAAGCAGGGCGTGCTGAACGCCGTCCTCTTTGCCGAACGCATGCTCAAGATGCCCAGGGACTGAGCGCTCTCATGCGTGGGGCGCAAATGCCCCGCTTACGCGTGGCTGGACTGTCGGCGCATGAGCAACCCTGCGACCCTGTCGTATACCCACCCGAACCCCAGCTCCACCCAGGGCAGGACCCTGAAGCGCCCGGGCACGTAGACCACGCCGCGCGGCCTCTGGAGGAGCCGCATGATGGCGTCGGCAACGACCACCGGCTGGATCGACGACTTTCCGACGGGAATCGATCGCCCTGACGATCGTCGCGTCACCGTCTGGTAGAACTCGGTGACCACGGGCCCCGGGCGCACGGCGCTCATGTGGACCCCCGTTCCGCGCAGCTCGCGGCGGAGGGCCGTGGTGAACGCGTCGATGAAGCCCTTGGTGGCCGAGTACAGAGCGGCCCACGGGCTGGGGAACCCGCCCACGATCGAGCTGACGTTGATGACGTGTCCCCGTCCCCTGCCGCGCATGACGGGGAGGAACAGCACGATGAGCTGGGCAAGGGCCTCGTTGTTGACCTGCACCATTTCCCGCGCTGTTTCCGCGGGCATGTCGGAGGCATATCCGTACCAGCCGAAACCGGCGTTGTTCACGAGGACGTCGATCCCTTCCCCGTTCTCCATGACCCTGTCGAAAACCGCTTTGACCCCTTCGGGCCGCGACAGATCGACGGCAACGACATCCGCCTGGCCGCCCGCTGCCCGGATGAGCGCCGCCAGGCTTTCCAGCTTGTCAGTGCGACGCGCGACGAGGAACACCCGATATCCCCGCGCGGCAAGCCGCTCCGCGACAACTGCACCGATGCCGCTCGAGGCCCCCGTAACCACGGCGATCCGCTGCTTCTGGCGTCGAACGGGTGCAGGCTGTCCCGCCGGCCGTGGGGCGGCGGCATAGGTGAAGCTCTTTTCTGGATTCTCCTGGAACCATCGCACCGTATCACGGATGGTCTCCGCCATGGGCCGGGGTACGTAGCCGAGCTCCTTGCGGGCCTTGTCGAAGCAGATGTTCGAATTGCTGGAAAGGGTCTTCAGTGCGTAGCGGGTGAACTGCACGGGCTTTTTCGACATACGCGCGTGAAACGGCGCAAAGGCCGCGGCGAGCATGGCAAGCCAGGTCGGTGCACGGACATTGACCCCCTTGAAGCCCGTGACATCCCTCACGAGAGAGAGGAGCGCGTCCACCGATATGCGCTCACCGCTGATGATGTAGGTCTGGCCCGGTCGCCCATTCTGCGCCGCGAGGACCATGCCGCGCGCGACGTCGCGCACGTCGACGAAGTCGAACTGGCCGCTGATGCTCACGTGCCAGCCCGGTTTCATCCATTTGCGGATCTGGTTGAGCATGGGGGAGCCGCCGCGCACGTGGTACGGTCCGATGATCCCCGTGGGGCAGACGATGACGGCATCCAGGCCCTTCTCCACTTCGGCGAGCACCGCGAGGGAGGCTTCCGCCTTCGTCTGGTCGTATTCGCCCTCCACGTTGTGAGGGTCGAACTCCACGCGCTCGTTGATCGCGGTGCCGCGCGGGGGACGCGCGAGCGCATGGATCGAGCTCACGTACACCATGCGGCGCACGCGCGCCTCCCGCGCGAGCCGCGCGACGTTCGTCGTGCCCACGACGTTGACCTGACGCATCGCCTCGTTCCGCCCGGGCATGATGGAGATGATGCCGGCAAGGTGGTAGACGACATCCACCCCCTCGAGCGCCGGACGCAGTGATTCGCGATCCAGCACATTGCCCTTCATCACCTCCAGCGGCATGCCGTTGAGGCTCGAGATATCCTCCTCGGG
>PLNO01000170.1:0-4887 GCA_003141795.1 Spirochaetaceae bacterium
GGCGATGTTGAAGGGCACGCCGAGGAACAGATCGGCGCTCCTCTGGTAGAGCTGGCAGGAAAGCCTGTCTTCGGCGACATAGAACTGGAAGAGGCAATGGCAGGGAGCAAGGGCCATGCGCCCGATCTCCGCGACGTTCCACGCGCATACGACGTGGCGCCGTGACGAAGGATTCTTCTTCAAGCTCTGCACGACCTCGGCGATCTGGTCGATCGAGCCGCCGTCCGCCGTCGGCCATGAGCGCCACTGCTTTCCGTAGACCGGGCCGAGCTCCCCGTTGGCGTCCGCCCACTCGTCCCAGATGTGCACGCCCACGGCCTGCAGGGGTTTGACGTTCGTCTCCCCCCGCAGGAACCAGAGCAGCTCGTGGATGATAGCCTTTGCGTTGAGCTTCTTCGTCGTGAGCAGCGGAAAGCCGGCGGTGAGGTCGAAGCGCATCTGCCAGCCGAACACGCTGCGTGTCCCTGTTCCCGTGCGATCGGGCCTGTCCACGCCGTTTTCCAATATGTGCCGGCAGAGCTCCAGATACTGCTTCATAACCGGACGCTCACAGCACGTCGCTCTTGTTCACGACTTTGTTCAGCGGGTATTCGATGATCCCGTCGGCTCCCTTTTCGATGAGACGGGGGACCAGCTCCCGGACGACGGATTCGGCGATGACGATCTCCACGGAGAACCACGCGGTGTCGTGCAGGCGTGCGACGGTGGGCGAGGTGAGGCTGGGAAGGAGCCCGATCACCTCCGTGAAGCTCGACTCCGGTACGTTCATCTTCAGGCCCACCATGTTCTCCGCCGCGAGCGCCCCGCGGAGGAGAAGCGCGATGTGCTGGATCTTGCGGCGCTTTGCCGCGTCCTTCAGGGACGCCTTGTTCGCGATGAACTTCGTGTTCGTCTCCAG
Source organism: Spirochaetaceae bacterium (assembly GCA_003141795.1). Next base: position 899 of record PLNO01000170.1, read on the forward strand.
GAGCGTGTGCACGATCTTCAGACCGTTCGCCTTCAGCGTGGTGCCGGTCTCGGTGACCTCGACGATGGCGTCGACGAGCCCGTCAACCGCTTTCGCTTCCGTGGCGCCCCAGGAGAACTCGACCTTCACGGGGATCTTGCGCTCAGCGAAGTACCTCTTGGTGAACTCCACGAGCTCCGTGGAGATCGTCTTTCCCGCGCAGTCTTCCAGCGAATTGATCGGCGAAGAGGCGGGGCAGGCGAGGACCCAGCGCGCCTTCTTCGTGCTCGCCTTCGAATAGATGAGATCGGTGACCTCTTCGACGTCCGAATTGTTCTCCAATATCCAATCCAGGCCGGTGAGGCCGGCATCCAGCACGCCGTTCTCCACGTAGCGGGCCATCTCCTGCGCGCGTACGAGGTTGCAGCTCACCTCGGGATCGTCGATGGAGGGGAAGTAGGAGCGGTCCGAGACGGAGATCTTCCATCCCGCCTTCTGGAAGAGATCGATCGTGGCACGCTCCAGGCTGCCCTTGGGGATGCCCAGCTTGATGATGTGATCCTTCATTTCTTCTCCCCGTATTTTTCAGCGGGGTCGAAAACGAGGACCCCGTCAGTGATGAGCTCTCCTCCCGACAGCACGCGGTAGAAGCAGCTGCGGTAGCCCGTGTGGCAGGCGGCATCCCCGATCTGGTTCACCTTGGCCAGCACGCAGTCGGAGTCGCAATCCACGCGAAGCTCCTTGATCTCCTGTACGTTCCCCGAGCTCTCCCCCTTCTTCCACAGCTTGGACCGGGACCTGCTCCAGTAGTGCATGACGCCGGTCTCCTGGGTGAGCTTCCAGGACTCCTCGTTCATGAAGGCGACCATGAGGACCTCGCCGGTCTTCCAATCCTGGGCAACCGCCGGGACCAGACCATCGAGCTTGGAGAAATCGAGCTTAACCATTGAAGGAACCCCCTCAGATTGTGACGTCCGATTTGCGGCGCCGATACGTGGAATCGGCCCCGAAGATCAGATCGTAGGTGTCGATGGCGATCTGCAGCTCCTCGTTCGTCGGTACGACCAGGATCGTGGTCGGCGAATAGGGAGCCGAAACGATACCCTCGGCGGAACCGCGTGACGAGTTCAGCTCATAGTCCATGAAGATACCGAGGTTTTCCAGACGGTGGCAAATGCGCTCCCGCATCCTCACCCCGTGCTCTCCGATGCCCCCCGTGAAGACCAGGGCGTCCACCTTGACGAGGTTGGCCATATAGGCGCCGACGTACTTGCGCACCCTGTGGGCGTACACCTCGAGGGCCTGGATGGCGCGTTGTGTTCCTTTTGCCGCCTCGGCTTCCAGGTCACGCAGGTCATTGGAGATGCCCGAGAGCCCGAGGAGGCCGCTCTTCTTGTTGAGGAGGGCGTTGACCTCCGTCGATGTATACCCCCGCTTTTCCAGGAACTCGAGGATGGCGGGGTCCACGTCTCCGCTGCGCGTCCCCATCACGAGCCCTTCCAACGGCGTGAATCCCATGGAGGTGTCCACGGAGAGGCCATGCTCGATTGCCGTCACGGAAGCCCCATTGCCGAGGTGGCAGGTGATGATGTTCGTATTCTCCGGGGACCTGTGCATGAGCTCCAGGGCCCGGGCCGCGACGAAGCGATGGCTCGTGCCGTGGAACCCGTACCTGCGGATCCTGTACTTCTCGTACAGCTCGTAGGGCAGGCCGTAGAGGTAGGCCGCGGGAGGCATGGTCTGGTGGAACGCCGTGTCGAAGACGGCCACTTCCTTGACGCCGGGAAGAACCGCCTGCGCCTCCCTGATCCCGATGAGGTTGGGCGGGTTGTGCAGCGGGGCGAGCTCGACGTTCTTCTCTATTGCCGCGATCACCGCGTCGTCGATGACGACCGACGCGGCGTACTGCTCGCCGCCATGCACGACCCTGTGGCCGATTCCCGAGATCTCCTGCATGCTGCCGAGGATCCCGGAGGCCGTGTCGGTGAGCGCAGCTTGAACGAGCTCCATGGCCGCCTTGTGATGGGCCACCTGTACGTCGCGGGCGTAGTCCCCCTTGGGCGTCTTCTGTGAGATCTTCCCCTTGAGCTCTCCGATGCGCTCGACGAGTCCCTTGCCCAGGCTCACGCGCTGCGGCATCTGCCAGACCTCATACTTCAGGGATGAACTTCCGCAATTGATGACGAGGATTTTTATATCTGATGCCGATTTCATTATGTAGGGCCTCTTATCCTCCTTATTACCAGAAACGGGCCTTCTGTGCTACCATCCGGAGTCGACGCGACCCGCCCATGGCGACACTCATATACCATTCAGGAGCGCTCGGAGACTTCATCACGACGCTGCCGGCGATCGGCGTATGGCGACGGCTTCATCCCGGCGTACGGGCGGTGCTGCTGGGCAGGCCGGCGCTTGCCGCTCTGGCAGAGCCCCCGTTCGACGCTGTCATCGACGCAGGCTCGGCAGCACGCGCGCCGCTCTTTGCACCGCAGCCCGTCGAGGATGAGGCGCTGCGGCGCATGTTCGACGGGGTCGATTCTGCGCTCCTCTTCGCGTCCTCGCGCTCAGCGCTGCCGACGAACCTCACCATGCTCGGCGTGAAGGAGATCGTGCGTCAGGACCCGTTCCCTTCCGAACGCGTTCACGTCGTCGACTATCATCTTTCCCTGTTCCCGGACCGTGTGCTGACGGCGGCTGACCGGCTGCCCCGTATCCGTATCCCGGCAGCCGGTTCCGCCATGCCGCCGCGCTGTGTGGCTCTCCACTGCGGCAGTGGAAGCGGCGCGAAGAACTGGCCGCGGGAAAGATTCTTGGATCTCGGACGGGCACTCGCAGGGGAAGGCGCGCGGGTCGCATGGGTCAGCGGCCCGGCTGAAGAACGGGAGGAAGCGGCGCCCGGCATGGTGGCCTGGCCGTCTCTGCCGCTGTCGGAGCTCGCGTTCAGGCTTTCGCGGTGTTCGTTGTTCGTGGGGAATGACTCGGGCGTTACACATCTTGCCGCCGCTGTAAGCTGCCCGACCGTTGCGTTGTTCGGCGTGACAGACCCTGCCGTGTGGCAGCCCCGTGGAAAGAACGTCCACGTGATCGCTTCCGCCACAAGAACAATGGGAGGGATAGGTCTGGAGGAGGTTGTTCGGCTATGTCTGGTGATTGTAGCGAGTCGATGAGAGCGGCATCTCTCTCAAGATGATTCCCTGAGCGCCGCGTGGGAATGGGGCGAAGGGAAGAAAAGGTGACTCTCCTTCCCTTCGCGGGAAGACGATTCCCCTACCTCTTCTTGGCAGCCGACTTCTTGGCGGCCTTCTTGGCAGGCTTCTTGGCGGCCTTCTTGGCCGACTTCTTCGCGACCTTCTTGGCCGCTTTCTTCACTGTCTTCTTTACAGCCACGTTTGCCCCTCTCTTCAAATAGAATAAAATTCTGCACAAATCATAGTGCTTCATACGTGACTTGTCAAGAGTTTCTCTCGTTCCGGCGGCGTTCCGCGGGACATAGTCGCGAGCGAGGTCGGGACCGGAAACGGGGAAGCCTGATAGCTTCCCCGTTCGTCGAACGCTTGTTAGATGGTTGAGGAGGGGCTCAGCCCGCCGCGGGCATGGCGTGGTCGACGAGGATGCGTACGGAGTTGTCGCGCACGTCCACGAGTCCTGCGCCGACGGACATGAGGACCGCGGGAGCGGCGCCGGTACTGATGCGAAGCTCACCGGCGGCCACGCAGGCGACGATCGCTGCATGATCGGCCATGACGCCGAGCTCTCCGCCGGTGGTGGGAACGACGAGGAAGTCGCATTCGCCCTTTGCCAGCTGGCCGTCGGGCGTGGCAACCGAGTAGCTGAACGTCGCACTCATGCGTTTTTCATCTTCTCCGCCTTCTGCCGGGCTTCATCGATGGTGCCGATGTACATGAAGGCCTGTTCGGGGAGCGTGTCGCACTTCCCGTCGATGATCTCCCGGAAGCTATCGACTGTGTCGGCGATCTTCACGTGGCGTCCCTGGAAGCCGGTGAACTGTT
>PLNO01000170.1:4903-5120 GCA_003141795.1 Spirochaetaceae bacterium
TCCTGCAGGTCGCGGTAGCGCTGAAGCGTCTGCAGCACGGTCTGTGCGACGTTGTAGTGCTCCTCCCCGACGTAGTAGGGGTAGAGGATGCGGCTGCTCGATGCAAGCGGGTCCACGGCGGGATAGATCCCCTTTTCCGCGATCTGACGGGAGAGAACCGTTGTCGCATCGAGGTGCGTGAACACGGTGGCAGCCGCGGGATCGGTGATGTCGTCAG
>PLNO01000170.1:5148-6867 GCA_003141795.1 Spirochaetaceae bacterium
TGTTCATCTGGCCGAAGACGAGACACGCCTTCTCAAGCACCTTCGACTCCTGCATCTCTTTCCAGAGGTCGTTCCCTTCGCGCGTCCGCTCGCCGACACCGGCGAAGATCGAATAGCCGCCGTACTGGGTGGCGATGTTGTGGATGAGCTCCTCGATGATGACGGTCTTTCCGACCCCCGCACCTCCGAACAGACCCGTCTTGCCTCCGCGAACGTACGGGCAGAGGAGGTCGATGACCTTGATGCCGGTTTCGAAGAGCTGCGTCTTGGGCTCGAGCTGCGCGAAAGGCACCCCCGCCCTGTGGATGGACATTCGTTTGGCGGTCGTCACGGGAGGTTTTCCGTCAGCGGGTTCCCCCAGGAGGTTGAACACGCGGCCCAGCACCTCCTTGCCGACGGGCACGGTGATGGGAGAGCCGGTGTCGACGATGGGACACCCGCGGGGGATACCGTCCGTGGACTCCATGGCCACGGCGCGCACCCTGCTCCCTCCGAGGTGCTGCTGCACTTCGGCGATGACCTTCACTTTCCTGCCCTTGATGTCGGTGTCGATCAGCAGCGCATTGCGGATCTCGGGCAGATGCCCCTCGCCGAACTCTGCGTCGAGGATGGATCCGATGACCTGGATGACCGTCCCCGTGGCGCCTTCGCTCATGACCTGCCCCCTTCGCTTCCGCTGATGATCTCTATCATTTCGTTTGTGATCTGCGCCTGGCGCGCCCTGTTGTACGTTCGCGTCAGACGCTTCGTCATTGAATCGGCATTGTCGGAGGCGCTGCGCATCGCGATGGACCGCTGCGCCTGCTCGCAGAGCATGGCCTCCAGCACCGTGCAGAACACCTCCTGCTTCACGATGAGCGGGAGGAGCACTGCGAGCATTTGATCGCGCGACGGCTCCACGAGGTACACCGGCGTGCCATCGGGCGTGAACGACGGCGCCTTCGATATCCCGCTCGCCTGTTCCACGATTCCCGTGAAGGGAAGCAGGGGGACGGCACGGACTTCCTGCTGCACCTTGGTCTTGTACCGGGTGCTCAACATTTCCACGGAGTCCACTTTTCCGCTCGTGAACAGCGCCATGACCTGGACCACGATCTCGTCGATGCGCTTGAACGCGACGTTCTCGTCGGCATCGGGGATGGCAAGTGCCACCTCCTGGTTGTGGTAACGAAAGTAGGCGAGGCCCTTCTTTCCCATGACGGCGAGCAGGGGCTGTCTGCCTTCGGAGCGGTGCGCTTCCATGCGCGCACGCGCCGCCTGGATGACCTTGGCGTTGTAGCCGCCGCAGAGACCGCGGCTGGAGGTGATGCAGAACACGAGCACGTTCTTCACCTCCGCACGCCGGGCGCCCAAGGGGAGCATTGACAGCTCCTGCGAGGCTTCGATGCTGCCGAGAGTCGCCCCCAGCACCTCCGGGAGGAGGCGGAGGATGTTGCGTCGGAAGGTCGTCGCGAAGTCGAACCTTCCTGTGAGCTTCATCCCTTTGGACTGGGCCACCCGCTCCATGGTCCGCGTGATCTTGTGGATGTTGCGGACACTCTGGATCCGCTTTCGTATCTCACGGGTCTTGGCCATTGTCTAAAACGTCTTCTTGAATGCCGTGATGGCTTCCAGGAGGATTTCCGGCTCGGAGAGGGTCCCGAGGTTGCGGATACCGGCGAGGATCTCCGGCTTGGATTCCCTGAGGTACGCGAGGAACTGCTCCTCGAACGCTTTGAC
>PLNO01000243.1 GCA_003141795.1 Spirochaetaceae bacterium
GGCGCGGACAGCGCGCTCGTCAACTATCGCCTCAAAGTGGCCATCGATCCGCCCGTGCGCAGGAACGGGGCCGTCTGGCTTTCCACGGGTGCGGTCACCGCGATCAGCGCTGCGGTGCAGAGCGACCGGCTCGCCCACGCCGGAGAGCGGATGAGGGTGGCCTGCATCCTCATCGATGCGGGGCATGGCGGGAAGGACGGCGGGGGCGTGGGAAGCTACGCGGCGGGCAAGGCGAGCGTCACGTTGAAGGAGAAGGACGTGACGCTCAGCGTCGCCCGTGCGCTGGGGGGCCTCCTGAAGTCCCGTTATCCCGACAAGCAGGTCCTGTTCACGCGGAACGACGACACCTTCGTGTCGCTGGAGGACCGGGTCGTGATCGCCAACAAGCTCCTGGACACTACGCGCGACACGGTCCTCTATATTTCCGTACACGCCAACATTTCTCCGTTCAACAAGGACGCGTCGGGGTTCGAGGTCTGGTGCCTGCCGCCGACGTATCAGCGCAAGCTCCTGGACGAGAAGTCCACGGGCAAGGACAACATCGACATCCTGCCCATCCTCAACAGCATGCTCCAGGAGGAGATCTCCATGGAGAGCACCGTGCTTGCGCAGGAGATCCTCAAGGGGCTGGACGTGCACATCGGCCAGAAGAGCGGGGACCGCGGGCTGCGGCAGAACGACTGGTACGTGGTGCGCAACACGCGGATGCCCGCCGTGCTGACGGAGGTCGGCTTCGTGTCCAATCCCGACGAGGCCGCGCGACTTGCCGACCCGGCGTACTTGAACGACGTGGCGGAAGGCATGTACACTGGCATCGACGCGTTCATTGCCCGATTCGAACGCAACGGGAGTGCCGGTGCTCGATAGATTGGATTTCATTCTTCGCATGCGGCTACGGGGTAAGCCGGCCATCGTGGGCTACGTGTTCCTGGGAACACTCGCGGTGTCGCTGCTCCTGTTCCTCCTCCTCGGCAACGGAAGGGTGAGCAGGGTTCTGTTCTTCCCGCCGGAAAGCGGCCATCGGCTCGTGGCCGAGCAGCGCTTCCTTCCCCGTCATCGGGGGCTGGAAGCAGAAGCCGCTGAGCTCGTGGGGGGCGTGCTTCTCGGGCCGACGCGGCATGACGCTTTGCGTCTGTTTCCGCGTGGCGCCACGGTGATCTCGGTGATGGCGAGCGGCAAAACGCTCTACGTCGACCTGACCCCACAGGTCCTCGTCGAGGACCCCGAAGTGCCGCTGAGGGGGCAGGACGCGCTCGATGCCCTCGGGAGATCGCTTCGTTTCAATTTTCCGCGGCTGAAAGAGGTAGTTTTCTTCATCGACGGACAGCAACCGCGCTTTGGAGAGAAGAAAAAGATTTGACAAAGAACCCCTCGTTGCTATAATTGGGGGTGTCACTCCGGAAGGAACCAGCAGCGAAAGGAGTAGTGAATGAAACGGCTGTTCAGGTATGTTGTCGTTGGGCTCCTCCTCCTCGGCGGAACAGCGCTTTTTGCCGATGAATCAGTGCTCATCGATTTCACCAAGCTTGGTGCCGATCAGACCCTGGGGACCAACAAGACCCCCACGGAAAACGGTGCAACGCTCGTAGACTACAGTGCGGTGGCAGGGGCGTCGTTCACAGACGAGGAAAAGGCGGCCATGAAGTCGTCCCTCGCGTTGAACAATTGGCAGGTCATACTTGCCTCGTCCGCCCGGTCCATCGTGAATCAGAGCGTGACAATGACCAAGGAAGCCGTCACGTCGGGGAACGCCAAACAGTTCAATGGCGCCGACATGGCGAGCAAGAAGATCCTTGGGGTGCGGATCCACTTCCCCTTGGAGCCCTACAATTCATGGGCAATCGTCCAGCCTCCCTTCGACATCCCCGCCTATGCGGACAAGGATGCCATGCAGGGCACGCGGCTCGTGGTGGCGGACGCGGACAAGGGCCTCGGGCAGAAGTTCGACGGTTTCGGCGTCGTGAAGAACGTCGGCGTGCTGAAGAGCCTGTCCGTTACCGTGTACGGCGCGAACTTCCCCAACGGGCTGGGCGTCGTCGTCGCCGACCAGGACGGGAACCAGCAGACCATGTTCATGGACTATCTGCAGTTCGACGGCTGGCGGACACTGACATGGAACAACCCCAACTACATCTCGGACGTGAGAAACCGCGAGCTTCGCAAGTACCCGCTCTATCCCAAGGGCGCGCCGTACCTCAAGCTCATCGGGATCATCGTGTACCGTGATGCGGCGCAGGAAGGCGGAGATTTCGTCACCTACGTGCACGATATCAAGGTCACCTACGACAAGGCGATCATCGAGACGCAGCGCGATATCAACGACGAAGCNNGATCTGGGGTATCCTCCAGCAGCGCAACGAGGCACGGCGTCTGGCCGAGCTCAAGAGGCTGGGGAACGTCCAGGTGCTGCGCTTCCTCGAGCAGCAGAAGATGGACGCGACAAAAGCCGCTCAGTAAGGCTACTCCCTCTACCAGATATCTGCAGGGCTCCCCGCGTGGGGAGCCCTTTTTTTGGCACAGCATATGTCGTCCATGATACGGGGAGGGGACCGCGCTGCGCGAGGGAGAATGCCGTGCGCAGTGCGCACCACGGACGGCAAGACCCGGCGCTGACGCTGGTCCCCAGTGTCTCCTCGAGCTCAGCTCAATCCGGGGATCGAATCCACGTTCGTTCGTACGCCCGCAAAGGTGCGGAAGAGGAACAGAGGATCGCTTCCCACCAGGTTCCCCTGACCGAAGGAATAGACGTTGCCTTCGATGCCGGCCTGCACCTGCCACGAGTCTCCGATTGCAATGTGGATCTCCGTGCCGATGATGAGCGAGTTCAACGTCGACGAGGTGGTCGAGGCCCCGACGAAGTCGCGGGAGAGGCTCTGGTAGGCGAATTTGACGATCAGCCGATAGGGGACGTTCTTCTTGTAGATGTCCGTCGAAAAAGCGTACTCGGTGAGCGTGTCCATGACGTCGGCGGTCGCTGCCTTCTGATCGAACGAACGCGAGTTGATGGAAAGCGTACAGATGGCATTGGGAACGTAGAACCCGAACGATATGTCGCTCAAGCTCTGCTGGTAATCTCCCGTGAGGACAAGCCCCCCGCCGATCGAGCTGTCCGAGCGGAATGAAATGAACGCAATGCCCGGCAGTTCGAGCTTGATGGCCGTGGAAATGCCGGATTTCATGAGGGTCGTGTCAGAGTTCAGAAAGCCGAAGAAGGGACCGACCCCCACGGTAAGGATCTTCTCCGTATAGGTGAACATCGTGTAGACGGTGTTCCTCAGTATGGGGTCCATCGTGAAGCCCGTATCGAAGCGGATTGAATCCGAGATCGGCTGGCTCCCCTCCACGGAAACTCCCCAGAAATAGTCCGCGCCGGGGAACGTGGCGTCTGTCTCGACGCGATCGGTGCGGAACCCCAGGTTCCCCACCCAGGAGGTGACGCTGAAATCCATGCTGAAGGCCGCTTGCGCGCCGAGCAGGATGAGAAGAACGACGACTATGGTCTTGAAGTTTTTTTTACGCATGCTGGTTTAAAACTCTGCCTGAACGCCCACGAAGGCATCCACGAGGTCGGTGAGGCTGAAGGGCCACACCTTCGCGTTCAGCTTTACCGTCCAGAGCATACCGGGGGTGGAGAACCCGATCCAGGGGGATACCTTGAACTGGAAAGCCCCGCTCGAAGACTGGAAGCGGAAGTTCTCCTCCAGCCCCCCCTGGAACGCGTTCTGCGTCAGGTCCCCGAGGATGACGTTGAGATTGACGTCGAAAGACCCGAGCTCGGTCGAATAGTACTGCTGGTTGTAGTACCCCGGATGCCAGAAGAAGGTCGGCACGATGGTGACGAATCCCAGGTGGAGCCGTGGCTCGATGAGGAGGTAGAAGAGATTGACGTTCAGCACCGGGTCCGTGCTGGGTGCCCATTTAGGAACGCCGATCTGTGCGAGGAACTCGACGTTACGGTTCGTGGCGTAGAAAAGCAGGCCCCCACGGAGGAAATAATCGATGCTGGACGAATCGTAGGTGCCCCCGACGAAAGCTTCCAGCTTGATGGCCTCCAGATTGAGGAGGAACCGGAAATCGCTCGAATAGTCGCCCAGCTTGGCGAGCCCGGGCGAGGTGTCCTCGTAGAGGTACAGATCCATGCTGACGGCCTGCGCATCTGGCGTGAACTCGAGCTTTCCGCCCGTACCGTTCACCTGATAGATGCCATCGTTGAGAGGGCCGGTCGGAAAATAGAGGAAGCCACGGTATGCCGTCATGAAGGGCTGCGCGCCGAATTGGGAGAAACCGTCACCCGACCCGAACGTGTCGTTCTGTCCGACGAAATAGGAGAAGTCGATCGGGGCGTTGAAGAGGTCCCGGACAACGATGCTGGCAGAGAGGAAGTTGAGCGAGGGTACGGTGAAGACGGAGAACGAGTGTTCCTCTATATTCGTGTCGTTGATTTCGAAAGAGAGGCTGCCGCCGAACTTGTACCCGCCCTGCACTTCGAGGGCCATATTCCCGTAGGTTTGCAGCGTGAAAACGCCGCTCGCATTGGTGGCGCCATGCGTGATCAGTTCCATTGTGGGCACGATGATGTTCGCGGCGAACGCCAACGGGGAGAGGACCAGGAAAAGCCCCAGGATCGCCGCTCTGGTGAGGAATGCCGGAGTACTTTTCATGATTCCTGTATCCTCCTATGGGTGGAAGGAGAGTATCACGAGGAAATGCTTTTGAAAATATAGCGCTCCAACGATTGTTTGTCAGACTGGCTCAGGGAATCGAAATGGATTGCAAGCACCTTGGCTTTGAACAGAACGACGCTCGCCTGCGGGGCGATCTCCTTGCCGGAGAGGGCGAACTTCATCTGGCTCAGCATGGCACCGGACGTGAATATCTCCTCCGGGGGCGGGTTGAAGAGCTCCACGGCCATTCCCCCGAGGCTGATGTCGACGATCCTTCCCGACACGAGATGGCTTTCATTCGGGATACGGAAGCTCACGCGGACGAGCTCGTCGGGATCTGGCTTGACTCGTATATGGCGCCTCTGACTGTTGTGCGTCGACAGCTTGGAGAAGATCACGGCGAGCTTGGCTTTCGCCGTTTCGGGTTTGAACGGCTTCAGGAGGTAGCCGGCAACGCCGAGCTCCACCATGCTCATCACGAGCTCCTTGCTGGACTGCACGGTGTGGACGATGACGGACATGCCCCGCGTGCGATCGTTCGCCTTCAGGTCGTTGATGAGCTGGACGCCGTCCACGGATTTGTTGTCGATGTCGACGATGGCCCCGTCGATGACGTCGCCCTTTTTCAGGGCCTCGAGCGCCGCGGCCCGATCGGCAACGGGCATACCCCGTATTCCGAAAGAGAGAAGAACGAAGCAGAGCGACTCGCGTACCGACAGCGAGCTCTCGACGACAAGAAAGAGCACGCGTACCTCCCGCTTGGTCAGGCATAGTACACAGGAACCCCGGCACCGTCAATCAATCGGCATTTCTCATTTTGTACCTTCGGANNACAAAATGAGAAATGCGGATCAGTGAGACGCATACTGAGATTTCCTGTCAATCAACGGCGCGACTTGACAAGTGCGGTGATGTCCGTCTATTGTGTGGTCGTTCACGCCTTGGGCGGCTAGCTCAGTCCGGTTAGAGCACTAGCTCGACACGCTAGGGGTCACAAGTTCAACTCTTGTGCCGCCCACGTAAATACCCGTGATAGAACGTTTTAGAAGGGGCCCCCGGAAGGGGGCTTCGTCGTTTTCGACATTCTTCTGTACGAATGTTGCTTTTTATTGCAATTCATGGGAAGTGGTGATAATATGCATAAAAACGGGCAAAAAGACAGATCGGAGGGAGCTATGGAGAAGACGATGCGTGCTCAGATGATCGAAGCGCCGAACACGATGTCGCTGAAGCACCTACCGGTGCCTGAGATCAACGATGAGGAGGTCCTCATCAAGGTCAAGATGTGCGGCATCTGTGGAACCGACCTCAAGATATACGCTGGACTCTACGCTGCCGACCGTCTTCCCCTCGTCTCAGGCCATGAGTTCTGGGGTGTAGTAGAGAAGGCCGGAAGGAATGCCAAGGGGATCCGTGTCGGGGACCGTGTCTCAGCGGACATATGCCTCACGTGCGGCACCTGTTACTTCTGCCGCAGGGGGGAAGGGCTTCTCTGCCAGAGCTTCACGCAGCTCGGGATCCATACGAACGGGGCCTTCGCGGAATACGTCAAGGCGCCGTGGAAGAACTGCTATCTGATCCCGCAGAGCGTCGACGACTATTCGGCGGCCTTCATCGAGCCGATGACGGCCGTCCTCGAGGCGTCCAAGAGGATGAGCTGCACGATGTCTTCCAGCGTGGTCATCATCGGCTGCGGCCTGGGGCTCCTGCATGCGGCCATGGCGAAGCTTCGCGGGGCGGCGCCCGTCATCGTGATCGGGGACAGCAAGGCGCGCCTCGCAATCGGCAGGACCATGGGGGTCGCGGATTTCTTCGTCGACATCAACGAGGTGAAGGACCCCGTCGAAGAGGTGCGGCGCATCACCGGAGGCATCGGCGCGGACTTCGTGCTGGAGGCCGTCGGCACGCCGGCCACGTACGAGCAGGCATTCAGGATGGTGCGCCGCGGCGGCGTGGTGGAAGCCTTCGGTGTCGTGCCCCAGGGGAAGACCGCGTCGTTCGAGCCGTACGAGTTCGTGCTCGGAGAGAAAAAGGTGCGCGGAACCTGCGCGGGCATCGGCAATGACTGGGCAGAGGTCATCAACCTCCTCGCATACAAGCGCATCGATCCCCGCCCGTTGTTCTCACAAGTCATCCCGCTGGAGGAGCTGGAAGAGGGCATCCACGAGCTGAAGCGGGACAAGGAGATCATCAAGATCTTCGTGTCTCCCGAGGTCGATCATCGCATCCGCATCACCACATGAGCGAAAGGGGACAAGGATGAAGCTTTCAGCCTTTTCGGTCCTGTACAAGAACAAACCGCTGGCGGAAGTGCTGGACATCTTCAAGGCCAAGGGCATCCACGACGTCGAAATCGGTGCCGGCGGCTTCATCGGAAAAGAGCACTGCGACCCCGAAAAGCTCCTTTCGGACAAACGCGCTCTTGGGGACTTCCGCGCGCTGTTCGCCTCCCGGGATATGAGCATTGCCGCCCTGAGCTGCCACGGGAACCCCGTGCATCCGCAGAAGCATCTCGCGGAGATGTACCGCAAGGACATCAAGGACGCGGTGGATCTGGCGGCGCTTCTGGGCGTCGAGCGCATCGTGACCTTTGCCGGCTGCCCGGGAGATTGCGAAGGCTCGCAGTATCCCAACTGGCCCGTCTCTCCGTTCCCGGAGGACCTGCAAACCGTGCTGGCCTGGCAGTGGGAGAAGAAGCTCGTGCCGTACTGGAAGGGCATGGGGAAGTACGCGGAGGAGAAGGGCGTGAAGATCGCCATGGAGATGCATGGCGGGTACTCCGTGCATTCTCCTGCAACGGCCATCCGGATGCGCAAGGAAACCGGCTGCGCCTCCCTGGGGGCGAACCTGGATCCCAGCCACATGTGGTGGCAGGGAATCGAGCCTGCCCAGGCCGCGCGGCATCTGGGCAGGGAGGGGTGCCTGTTCTACATGCACGCCAAGGACGCGATGATCGACCCCGTCAACGCCTCCTACTACGGCCTCACCGACATGCAGAGCTTCGGCAACGTGTTCGGCCGCGCGTGGCAGTTCCGCACGGTCGGGTTCGGGCACGGTCTGAAGGAATGGGCGGATATCTTCAGCGCCCTGCGCTCCGTCGGCTACGACGGCGTGGTCAGCATCGAGCACGAAGACGCCTACATGTCGGTGGAGGAAGGATTGGACAAGGCGGTGGCCAACCTGCGGCAGGTGATGATCTTCGAGCCCGCCGCGGCAGTGAAAGCCTTCGCCATCGACCAGAGATTCGCATGATCAACACCCTCACCCTGAACCCCGCCATCGACAAGGTCATCTATCTGGATACGCTCGAAAAGAACGTCACCAACCGGATCGAGGCGGTCGCTGAGGTGATCGGGGGCAAGGGGACACACGTTTCGATCAACCTGCGCCTCCTGGGAGGCGCGAGCCGCGCCTTCGGCATATGCCACGGGGACATGGGCAACCGGATCATCCGGTGCCTGGAGGAGTACGGCGTAGACGTGGCCTTCCTCCATCGGGAAGGCGCGGAGAGCAGAACGAACTATTTGTTCGTCGAGGGGAACAACGACTGTACGATCGTGGCCGAAAAGGGCGTTGCGCTCAGTGAGACCGATATCGCCGAGCTCATCTCCCTGCTCATGACGCGCACCGCGGACGGGGACTCGCTGGTGCTCTCGGGGGACGCGGGCAACTGCCCGAATCCCTTCGTCTACAACACCGTCCTCGAGTCGCTCGAGGAGAGGGACCTGCGCGTGTTCGTCGATACGAGCGGCCCGGCCCTCGCGCGCTGTGTGGAGCGTGGGCCCTTTCTCATCAAGCCTAACCTCAGCGAGCTCTCCGCCCTCTGCGACAGGGAGGTGAGCAGCGGGGACGACGACCTGTTGAGAGCGCTGGACTCGCTGGACAAGTACGGGGTGCAGGTCATCGCGGTCTCCCTGGGGAGCGAGGGTTCGATCGTGAAATGCGCCCAGGGACTGTTCAAGGCAGCGGCGCCGCGGGTGCGGGTCCGCAACACGATCGGCTGCGGCGATTGTTTCCTCGCCGGGCTCGTCTACGGCATCGACAGGGGGAAGCCGATCGAGGAGACCCTTCGCCTGGCAACCGCGGCCTCCGCGGCAACGGCGGAATCGTCTCTGTCGGTCGGTTTCGATAAGGCGCGCGCGAAGGAGCTCGTGGAGCGCTGTGAGGTCCGAAAGCTCGGGTAACCGTCCCAAGAGGGACCGTCGGGGGGATCCCCGTGAAGGAGTGAAGGGAATGAGCGAGTTGTCGTACGTGGACATGCGGCGGGAAATGGTGAAGGTCGCAAGGCTGATGTGGGACCGCAGGCTCACGAACGCCGCCGGGGGGAACTTCGCGGTGAAAGTGGCACCGGGGCGCATGCTGATCAGCCCGTCGCTCATGTCGGAGAGAAAGCATTGCGAGCTCGAGCTGGAGGACCTCCTCCTGGTCGACGCCGATCTGAACATCCTCGAGGGAACCGGGAAGCTCTCCCGCGAGAGCTACATGCACAAGCTCATCCTGGGGAACTTCGAAAACATCGGCTGCACGATCCACGCCCATCCTTTCTACTGCATGGTCTACGTGGTGCAGGCCAAACCCATTCCGAACGTCTCCGAGGCCACGATGGGGCGCGGGGAGGTGGGATGCATCCCCTACACCAAAGCGTACACGAAGGAGCTTTCGGAAAACGTGTACCGCTACTTCGAGGAGCATCGGGCGGTCGCGGAGAAGAAACCAATCGGCTGCATTCTGCCGAAGCACGGCGTGGTGGTTTCCGGGGATGACATCTATATGGCCTACAGCATGCTCGAGCGGATCGAGTGCGACGCCATGTGCGGCATCTTCAAGAACAGCATCTGACATGCTCGGCTTCGAGAGAAAGGCGGAGATCGCCACTACGCTTGAGCGCGCGGGCAGGGTGGACGTCGCCTCGCTCTCCGAGCGTTTCGAGGTCTGCAGGGAAACGATACGGCGCGACCTGCGCGAGCTGGAAAAGGACGGCATCATCAAACGGACCCACGGAGGTGCGGTGATGAACGGCTCCCGTGCGCAGGACGAGTTCCCCGTCTCCGTCAGGGAGATCCAGCGTCAGGAGGAGAAGCTCGTCATCTGCTGCAGGGCCGCGGCGATGATCGAGGACGGAGACATCGTGTTCATGGACAACAGCTCCACGACCCTCTATCTTCTCAGGTACATCAGACCGGATATCCGTGTCTGCATCATCACGAACTCCCTGAAGCTGCTCCTGGAGGCCGTTCGCGTGGGCAATCCCAACCTGCGGTTCATTTGCCTGGGAGGGGATTTCAAGGAGAGCAACATGTCCTTCTCCGGCGCGATTCCGCGGAAGATCGCGCTTGACTACTACCCCAGCAGGGCATTCATGTCCTGTGCCAGCATCAGCGAGCAGCAGAAGCTCACCGACACCAGCGCCGCGGAAGTGGACACGAAGCGCACGATGATCGAGCGCTCCCAGAGAGTCGTGATCCTCGCCGACCATACGAAGTTCCAGCGTTTGGGCCAGGTGTTCCTGTCGGATTTCACTTCCATCGATTGCATCATTACCGACGGGAAGGCGGACGTCGCCGCACTCGGTTTCCTTTCGAAGAGCGGCGTCCAGCTCGTCGTCGCCGAGTGACGTTCATGGAGGCGCGGTACCTGGCGTTCGATCTCGGCGGAAGCGGTGGCAAGCTGATGCTCTGCCTGTTCGACGGTGAGCATATCGCTCTGGAAGAGGTCCACAGGTTCGACAACGAGCCCGTTGCCGCACGTGATTGCCTGTACTGGGATCTCTGGTCCCTCTATCGAGAGCTGAACGTCGGCGTCCGCAAGGCGTTCGAACGCACGGGCGGCATACGATCGATCGGGCTCGATTCCTTCGCCAATGATCACGCCTTCATCGATGCCCGGGGGGAGCTTCTCACGCCTCTTCGCTGCTACAGGGACAAACGAACCGTGCGTCACGCGCAGGATATCTACGCCGCCATTTCCGCGCAGAGGCTCTACGAGATCACCGGCAACCAGGTGGCGCCGTTCAACACGCTCATGCAGCTCGCCTCGATGCGCCTGGCCGGCCAGGGTCACATCCTCGACAACGCGCACAAGCTCCTCTTCACCCCGGACCTCCTCGTCAATCTCATGACAGGGGCCGAGGTGGCGGAGTACACGATCAGCTCGGTGAGCCAGATGTTCGATTTTACGCGGAACGACTGGAGCGACGAGATCCTCGATGCCTTCCAGATTCCCCGAAGGCTTTTCGCCCCGATCGTCGCGTCAGGGACGATGGTCGGGCGGACGAGCTCTTCCTACAACTACGAGCTCGGCATCCGCGGCCTCGACGTGGTGGCGGTGTGCGAGCACGATACCGCCTCCGCCTTTCTCTCGGCGCCCTCGGAGGGCGAGCGCGCCGTCATCAGTAGCGGAACGTGGTCTCTCGTCGGGACCGAGGTCCCCTCACCGATCATCACGGAGGAAGGCTTTCGGAACAACATCGCCAATGAAGGCGGGCTTCCGGGCCGGCACAGGCTTCTCCGCAATGTGATGGGCCTGTGGATCCTCCAGGAGCTGCGGAGGGAGCGCGCGTCGCACGGTNNGATTTCTCCGATATGGAGTCAGCGGCTCGAGCCGCCACGCCCTTCGCGCATCGGATCGATCCGGACGATCCGTCGTTCTTCTCCCCGAGTGACATGCATGCGGCAATTGCTGCGCATTGCGCCCTTCACGGCGGACCGGCGCCAGAGACAGTCGGTGAGACGGTGCGATGCGTGGTTGAAGGGCTCGCGTTCAAGTATCGCTGGGCAATCGAAAAGATCGAAGCCCTCACGGGCCGGCGCCTGCCACTCGTGAACATCGTAGGGGGCGGCACGAAGAACCGGCTCCTCTCCCAGCTCACGGCGGATGCCTGCGGGAGGCCCGTCCTTGCCGGCCCTGCCGAGGCAACGGCCCTTGGAAACGTCCTGGTTCAGCTCATGGCTGACGGGGAGATTTCATCCATAGAGCAGGGCAGGGATCTCATCAGGAAGTCGTTCCCATTGGAGGAATACAAGCCCCGCAATGCCGCCCTCTGGTCTGAGAGGTACGCCGAGTACAAGGAAGCCTTCCAGCTGGCCTGACCGCGCGACGACCGTGTCAGATCTCTACGACTATGTGGTTGTGATAATAACCGTCCCGCAGCGCACTCACCCGCTCGTCCAGGAGGTAATCGTCGAAGCTCATCGACCGGTCGATCACGCCGCCCGGGCAGATCTCGATGATGCGGTTGGCGATCGAGGTGACGAACTCATGGTCCCTGCTCGTAAAGAGAAGCACGCCGGGAAAATCGACGAGGCCTTCGTTCAGCGCCTCGATCGCCTCGAGGTCAAGGTGATTGGTCGGCTCGTCGA
>PLNO01000199.1 GCA_003141795.1 Spirochaetaceae bacterium
CGGGTCTACATTCCGCTCCTCGCCGCAACCTCGGTCCTCGCGGTTGCGCTGTTCAGCCTCATACCTCCCGAGCCCCTTCCCCCGTACGTGAGCACCGGTGGCGGAAATTATGCCCGCAGAACGGGTCCAGAAAAGGCGCCCGCCCCGTCATCGGCCACACGTGCGCAGAGCAGACGGTTTCTTTCTTTGAATGCCGGGGAGATCGTCGATCTCTCCCCCGGACCGGTGAGCTTCGGCGGCCACCCCCGGCTGCTGCGTCGCATCCCTTTCACGTGGACCTACGTCGCGCGGGAATCCGGGCATACCGTTGCTACGGTCGGTCAGGGCAAAGCGAAGCACCAGGTCTACGTCTTCGTGAGCCCGATCCCTTCACGGCAGGTGTCGCGGGACGACATCGACTGGTACAAGACGCAGTACGGGACCGGCGAGGCCAACTGCGGTCCGGCCCTCGTGGCCATGGCGCTGCTCTGGGCGCGGGGCATCGACATGTCGGTGCAGGCGGTGAGGGATGAGATAGGCTTCCCCTACGAGGACGGTTCCACCAGCTTCGATGATCTGCGTGCCTCGCTCATACGCCACCATGTCGTCACGCGCAATCCCGAGATGGACGCGGAGAAAGACCTCGTGAGCGTCGTGGATCGCGGCCACCTCGCGCTGGTGCTCATCCGCAGCGGGTTGATCGAGAAGGTGAAGGGGGACCCCAGCAGCGACCTGATGGGGCGCTACTACGACGACGATGAGGGCCATTACGTCGTGGTGAAGGGGTACAGCCTCGACCGTCGGTACTTCGTGGTCTACGACCCCTATCCGGTGGACTGGGAATCCAACAGCATGCGCTACGCTGACGACGTCAGCATGATCGGAAAGAACCGCTACTACTCGGCGCAGCAGCTCTTCGAGGCCTTGAAAACGCGGATGGTGCTGGAGATATCCCCTAGTTGAGCGGCAGCCGCTTGCGAGCCGGGAAGCTCAATGCCGTGGACATATAAAGGACAAGGGCCAGCACGAACACGACCCGCCATCCCGTCGACACGGACAGGATGTTGGCAAGCGGGGTCGCCAGCACGGAAATCGCGCCGTTGATCGCCCATGCCCAGGGGACGAGCGAATCGGAGTAACCCCCGAGGGAGGAGGTACCCAGCGCGAACGGCCTGCCCAGTGCAACGGAGACCGGCGCAACCAGCGCCACGGCGATCGCCACGCGCAGCGCAAGCGGCAGCCCGATGCACGCCCGCATCAGCGGATCCAGCCCGAACAGGAAGAAGACGAGGCTTACCCCGATGACGATGAGGCCGCCGGCGAGCCCTCTGCGGGGCTTCGTCTGGAAACGCGCGACGCGCCAGCTTCCGAGCCCCGAGAATACGAGCATCGCGGCAAGGACCGTCGCGAAGGAGAGCGTGCCGCTCTCCAGGAAGAAGGAGAGCTTCTTGATGAGGGCGAGCTCGATGAAGAAGAACCCGAAACCCAGGGCGCCGAAGTAGAGGAAGACGCGCGGCAGGAGGGAGCGCGCCGTGGCAGATCCCTTCAGCGCGCGCCTGCCCGCACCGAGGGGCAGGAGAAGCACGAGCAGCGCGAGCAGGAGCGCCTGGGATAGAACCACGACGTTGAGCAGGTACCCGATCTCCCGTTCCGGGAGGATCTGCAGGCGCGCAAAGAGCGTGCGTGTCTTGGAAAGCCGCGACACGGAGGTGAAATCCGGCCTGTCCATCGTGGAAGGGGAGAGGTTGAAGAAGCTGCTCGCAGAGGGCTGGGCGGCGGCAGGTGTGAAGATGGCCACCATGTCGTTCATCAGCGCATCCTGCGCCGTATCCGACGTGTGTACGGCTCCCTCCTGGAAGGACACCGGCGGAAGATCGTTCCACACGGAGATGGACGCCGGGTCGATGCCGGGGAACCACGAGGTGTCGAAGGACCTGTCGCTGCACCATGTCCGCAGGCTCGCGATGTCGGCGGCGCTGAAGCGCTCATTGGAGACGAGGATCTGACACGTCCAGGCCGTTCGGTAGGCCATGACGTGGGAGCCCGGATCCGTGATGCCCATGCGCGCGAGGGCTGCGATCATCGTCTTTGTCAGCTTCAGGCTATAGATGTCGAACTCGGAGATGTCGACGGGAACGGAGAGGATCCCTCCGGGGGCCAGCGCTTTGAGGTACATCTCCATGGCCTCGGTGGTGACCGACCACTCGTTGTTGGAATCCTGGGAGAGGAACGAGCTCGCCATTTCGATGATGTCGAACCGTTTCTTCGGGTCCCGCAGGAGGGAGAATGCGCTCCCCGACCGCAGGCTGATGCCCCACGTCTGCTCGAAGCGCGGATCCAGGCCCCGCAATCGGGATTCGACGATGCGCGCCACGTCCC
This sequence comes from Spirochaetaceae bacterium, assembly GCA_003141795.1. The sequence continues at coordinate 2,359 of PLNO01000199.1, forward strand.
CCGGCTGCTCCAGGGCGATGCCTGAGGCCGCACCGCTTTTCGCGCTCTCCGTGATTTTCAGCCCGCCATTCGTGCCCAGAAGAAGCACCGTGGGATGCTGGCGAATCGTGTAGGGAAAGAACGGCAAAGAGCCCTGGAGGTAGGAGTAGTCCGTCGGCAGATCCAGCACGAGGGAGCTGACGCGTCGGCCGTCCCTGTACAGCCCCAGCGTGCGGGGGGGCGCTCCTGTGTCACCCGCGCCGTAGTTGTTCGTCATGCGGCNNAGCCGTAGTTGTTCGTCATGCTCACGTCGTCGAACTCGGTGTAGTCGTCCATCGTGAGCCAGGCGCCGGCCGGCGACACTTTCGATTGGACGGCATGTGCTCCTTTGATGCCGAGCACGGAGTGCAGCTTCTTGAAATCGGGGATGGAGAGCAGGCTCGTCGAGAGCACGATGTACATGCCGAATCCCAGAAGCGCCGCGGAAGCGATGAACGTGACCGCGGTCCGCGGTCCGGGGATCTTCCCTATGTATGCGGTGGTGTTCAGGATGACTATCACGAGCAGGAGGGGCAGCATGACCGCCGGCAGGTGGTAGGGGTGGATGAAGAACATCGCGGCGAGTATCACCGCCGCCCCGCATGCGGCACCCAGGAGGTCCATGGCGTACACCTTGGGCATCTCGGTGCTGTAGATCATGAACATGAGGCCGATGTAGGTGCCGATGAGGAGGAACACCGGGAACAGCGCCAGATAATAGAGGAAAATATTGCCGATCTGCGTCTTCCAGAGGACCTGGTTCTGGAGCTGCAGGGGATTGAACGGGTTGGCCCGGAGGAGCACGAATGCGAAAATCGCCGCGGCAAGGAGCAGCGGAGGGATGATGAGGTGGTAGGTGTCCTTGTTGCGGTGGAAATGGTCCTGGAACAGCGTGAGCAGCACCCCGCCGAAGGAGTAACCGAGAAGCGCCAGGGAGATCACCCAGTAGCTGTAGTCGGAGAACAGGGCGACGGCCAGATAGCGGCTGAGAAAGGTCTCGAAGGAGAGACCGAAGAGGGAGACGAGGAAGAGGGAAGCGAGACTCCGGCGCTCAGTCATCAGTGTGAGTAGCGGGGAGGCGGGGTCTGGATCTGCCCCGTCATGGGGATGAAGAGCGTGGAAACGTCGCGCTGGGAGTGCACCTTGCCCTGGGCGTCCTTGGTGAACATGTAGAGGAACTGGGGCTTCCACGGCTGGCCGATCGGGATGATCATGCGGCCGCCCTTCTTCAGCTGGGCAAGAAGCGCAGGGGGAACGAAAGGAGCCTGGGCAGTGACGAGGATGATGTCGAACCCGCCTTCCACTTCGGGCCAGCCGAAGAACCCGTCTCCGACCCGTGATTCCTCGTTCGTGTACCCGAGGGGCTCGAAGATATTCTTCACCTTGTCGCCGAGGGAGGTGATGATCTCTATCGTGTACGCCTTCTTGACGATGCGTGACAGGACGGAGCTCTGGAACCCGCTTCCCGTGCCGACCTCCAGGGAGACGTCCGTGGGCTTGGGACGGCACTTGGCCGACATGTAGGCCTGCATGACGTAGTCGGTAAGCACCGAGCCGTAGCCGATCTTCCACTCCAGGGCGGGGCTCTCGTAGGCGGACTGGCCGAGGTTGCGTTCCGCCTCGTAGTCGTACATGTAGTACTCGCGCGGAACATCTTTGAAGGCCTGCATGACGGCAGGGTCAGCCACACCGAAATCGCGCACGAACATCGCGCGGATGTCGCCGAGGTAGCGCTGCTTGTGCTGCTGCACAGCCTGGAAGCTGCCCTCATCGAGGGCTCCCGTGTGGCGACCGCTTTTTTCCATGGCGGCGGAGTACGCCGCGTAGTCCCATGTCTGCTGTGCAAAGACAGAGACACCGGTCAGGAGGGCAAAAACACACAAAATCAAGCTTTTTTTGGCGGGCATCGCGCGCGAGTATACGAGCGATGCCCGCCGAGGGTCAAGAGTTCTGCACTTTGCCGTGCTACACTCCGCGGTCGTTTCTGCGCTGCATCTCCGCGTTGGTCTGCACCGTCGTCGCCACGTGCCCGGGCAGGGGCAGGATGCGCTCGTTGATCGTGTCGAGGATCCAGGAGGCCTGCGGGAAGAAGCTCGTCTCCATCTCCGCGCACGGGGTGATCCAGTTGCGCGCTCCGAGCACGGCCACCGGCGCGTCCAACGAGTCGAAGGCGAGCTGGGAGATCGTGGAGGCCATGGTGTGGAGGAACGACCCGCGTTCGCACGCATCGGAGGCCAGGAGGCACCGTCCGGTCTTCTTCACCGAGTCGAGGATCTTCTCATAGCGCAGCGGATTGATGAACCGTGCATCGATGACGTCCGCCGACAGGTTGTACTTCGATTCAAGGAGCTTCGCCGCATCCATCGCCCTGTACAGCGTGGCCCCCACGGTGACGATCGTGACGTCCTTGCCTTCCCTGCGGAGGGCGGGCTCTCCCTCGGGCACCTCGTAGTAGCCTTCGGGCACGCCCCCGGGGACGAACGTCTCCGCGAGGTCGTAGGTCCGCTGGCTTTCGAAGAACAGGACGGGGTCCGTGCCGCGTAGCGCGAGGTTGAGCATCCCCTTGGCGTCGTACGGCGTGACGGGGAACATCACCTTCAAGCCGGGCATGTGCGCGACGATCGACGACCAGTCCTGCGAGTGCTGGGCGCCGTACTTGCTTCCAACGGAAACGCGCAGCACGACGGGCATTTTCAGCTCTCCCGCGGACATCGATTGCCACTTGCAGAGCTGGTTGAACACCTCGTCACCCGCCCTGCCCAGGAAATCGCAGTACATGAGCTCGGGCACGGCCCTGCCGCCCGACAGCGCGTAACCGACCGCGGCGCCCACGATGGAGCCCTCGGAGATCGGCGTGTTGAAGAGGCGGTGGTAGGGGAGCGCTTCGGTGAGGCCGCGATAGACGGCGAACGCGCCGGCCCAGTCCCTGTTGTCCTCGCCGAAAGCCACCATGGTGGGGTCGACGGCGAAGCGGTAGAGCATGGCCTCGAAGAGCGCGTCGCGAACGGCGATGACCTGCGACTTGGGGAGAGGCTTCCCGTCGGGCCCTATCCCTGAGCGCGACTTGCGTGCGTTTGCAATCACGTGGGGATTCTCTGCAACGGACTGGAGCATCTCAGGCGTTCGATCGTCGAGCTTCTCCACGTTCCCGTTGGAGAACATCATGTCTCCGATGGCATCACGCGTTGCATCGATCCTCGGGGAGATTTCCAGGGAGACGGCGAGGGCCGTAATTCTCGTCATCCTCTCCACCGCCTTCTTCTGGATGTCCTCCAGCTCCTTTGCAGTGGCGATCTTCTTGGCAACGAGGCTGTCCCCGTAGCTCTTGATGCAATCCTCGTCCTGCCAGAGCTCGACTTCCTCCTTCGTCCTGTAGGTCGACGCGTCCGAGGGGGAATGGCCCGAGAGCCTGTAGGTGATGATATCCAGCAGCACGGGGCCCTTGCCCTCCTGGAGTATCTTCCTCTTGCGCTCGATCGCGTCAGCGACCGCGAGCGGGTTGTAGCCGTCCACGCGTTCCGCGTGCATCTGCTCGGGGTTCACCCCCGCGCCGATGCGGGCGAGCACCTTGAATCCCATGGTCTCACCCACGGTCTGGCCGCCCATGCCGTAGAAGTTGTTGAAGAAGCTGAAGAGCATGGGGGGCGCCCCGCCCACGTCCTTCGGCCAGAGGGTACGGTACTGGTCCATGGCGGAGAGCATCAGCGCTTCCCACACGGGGCCGCAGCTGGAAGAGCCGTCGCCGATATTGGCGATCACGATCCCGGGCTTGCGGTTGATCCTCTTGAAAAGGGCGGCGCCGACCGCGATGTCCGCGGAGGCTCCGACGATGGCGTTATTCGGCATGCTGCCGAAGGGGAGGAAGAACGCGTGCATCGAGCCGCCCATGCCCTTCTGGAAGCCGTTTTCACGGCCGAAAATCTCCGTGAGCACGCCGTAGAGGATGAAGTCCAGGGAGAGCTCGGGGAGGGATTCGCTCACGCCCTTTTCCACGACGCGCAGGAGCTTGCCGCCGAAGTAGCTCTCCATTATGGAAGAGAGCTTCGCCTCCGGGAGCTGCGCCGCCGAGGAGAGGCACTTCGCGATGATCTCCCCGTGGCTGCGGTGGGACCCGAAGATGAAGTCATCCACGCCGAGCGGCATGCTCTGGCCGACCACCGTGGACTCCTGCCCGATGGAAAGATGAGCGGGGCCTTTGTGGTCGTATTCTATTCCCTGGTAGGCGCCCTTCGTCTTGATCAGACTGAGCATTGTCTCGAACTCGCGGATGATGACCATGTCGCGATAGGCGCGCACGAGTGCATCCTTGCCGCGCTTGGCAAGCTCCTTGGTCAGGTCAGTCGTGTACGTATTGAGGGGGATGTCGGTGAAGGAGAGCTTCCCCTGTTTCCGAACCTCCCGGGGGTCGACGATGATTGTTTTTGGCATCTCTGTAATCTCCGATCTGTAGAGGAATAAGCTTACTGCGCGAGGAGCAGGTCGAACCGGGCGATGTCCGCCGCGAGTGTCTGCAGGAATCGCGCGCCGGGTGCTCCATCGACCACCTGGTGATTGACGGTGAGGGACAACCCGATCTGCGGGATGAAGCTCACGCTTCCGTCAGCCGCGATGCGGGGCGCCGGGGTTATCGTGTCCACCCCGATGATCCCGACCTGGGGGGCGTTGAGAACCGGGGTGAAGCTCTGGATCCCGAAGGCGCCGAGGTTCGTCACGGTGAAAGTCCCGCCGGAAAGCTCCTCCGGCTTCACGCCGCCTTCGCGGCAGCCGACGATGAGCCGGGCGGCCTCCCGGGCCACTTCCCGGAGGCTTAAGGTGTGAGCGTTACGGATCACGGGGACCATGAGCCCCCGCGGCGTATCCACGGCGAATCCCAGATGCACGGAGGCGTGCTGACGGATGGTGTCCCCGACGAACAGCGCGTTGAGATCCGGGTGCTGGGTCAGCGCCCGGGCCACGGCGAAGAGCACCATGTCGTTGATCGTCACGTCGCGCAGGCCGAGGGATTCAGGGCTCTCCTTGAACTTCCTCCGCAGATCCTGCAGCGCGCGCGCATCCGCCGCGGAGTTCATGGTGAGCTGCGCCGTTCCCTGGAGGGAGGCGAGCATGCGCTCCGCAATGAGCTTGCGGATGCCCGTGACCTTCACCTCCCGTACTTCGCCTTCCGCCATGGGCTGTACGGCGCGGGAAGGTGCGGCTGCGCGGGCGGCCGCGGGTGCCCCCGAAGAGGCAGCCGAGGAGCTTGCTGGCACGTCGCGGACGATGATCCGTCCGCCGGGACCGGTTCCAGCAATGCCCGCAAGAGAGACGCCGCGAGACGCTGCGAGTGCTTTCGCACGGGGAGATGCCTTGATGCGGCCGTCGGAGGCGGGCTGTGCGGCGGTAGCGGCGTGCTGCGGGGCGGGTGCCGCTGCCACAGTGGAGGCTGCCGGCGCGGCAGGCGCGCTTCCCGCACCCGGGGCATCGAACTTTTCCCCTTGTGCGCCGATTACGGCGATGGGCTCGAGGACGGGCACGTCGCTTCCGACGTCGTGGAATATCGCGAGGAGCGTTCCTTCCGCCGGGGATTCGACTTCGAAGGTTGCCTTGTCCGTCTCCACCTCGCAGATGATCTCCCCCGCCTTCACGTGGTCGCCTGCGCGCTTCTTCCAGCTCACGATGACACATGATTCGACTGACTGCCCCTGTTTGGGCATGATGACGGTGGTTGCCATTGCGCTTTCACTTTAGGTTCGGCCCCCTGAAATGTCAATACACAGCAGTTCTCAATATGGACCTTCCGGGGTTTTCAAAGTCCCCTTGTATTACAAATTCGCCCATTTTTCAGGGGACATATTGAGAACTGCTTCATAACGGTGCCAAACTTAGAATTGCGGTCAATACAACGAAAGATGCGAGAGTCCTCAACTCTTGACCGCAGAAAGACGAACATGGTACTGTACACACTCCGAGCAGGGCAAAGGACGTATGGCTGACAGCCACGATTTTCAACCGTTCGACGATTTTTCCTCTGACAAGGTCTATTGCGCCAATTGCATCCATTGCAAGCTGATCAAGATCTCCATGGGGGGTGCGAATCAGTACGGGCTGCGCGTGCGCTGTGATGCCGGCAAATGGCGCAAGAAGCTCGGCGAAGAGAAGGTGTACAAGTACTTCACCGTCATTCGCCGCACCCTGGATCAGTGCGATACCTACGAGCCCATGGGTGAGGCGGACGTCTTCCTGAAGGAGCTCCGGAGAAACCTCCCCATCAAGGACGAGACATACTCGATCTGAGGGAACGGAGCGAATGCGACAACCAATAAAATTTGCCTTCCTGTGCGCGGCCGCCGTGGCGCTCTTTCTCCTGGCGGGTTGCGCGAGCCAGCCGACGACCGTCCCGGAAGGGCTCTCCGTCGGGGAGATCTTCCAGCGCGCGCAGGACGCCTCGGACGGCGGCAACTATTCCACCTCGATCCTGTTCTACTCCCAGGTGGAGAAGTCCTACCCCGCCGACATCGAGCACGTGATCTGGGCGCAGTACGAGATCGCTTTCCTCTATCATAAGATGGGAAAGAACGACACGGCGATCAGCCTCCTCACCGCGCTTCTGGATCGTTACGCCAAGGAAGGGGCCGCACTTCCACCGGCCCCGCGGGCGCTCGCGCAGGATCTGAAGACCCGTCTGGAGTCCGCCCTCCCCAAGAAGCAGTGAGACGCTATTCCTTCTGCCCCGTCTGCGGTGCCGGCCTCGCGCATGCCGTGGGCTCCGTTGCGGTCCCGAGCCTGCTGGCCTGTACGTCGTGCGGCTTCGAGTTCTGGCAGAACTCCAAACCGGCGGTGGCAGCCGTGATCGTGGAGGTCGGGCCCGACGGGCCCCGCGTGCTCCTTACGCGGCGGGGGATCGATCCGTTCAAGGGGTGGTGGGACCTGCCGGGAGGGTTCCTCGACAACGGCGAACAGCCGTTGGACGGGCTTGCCCGTGAGCTCCGTGAGGAGCTGGGGGTGGTTGTGGGCACACCGCGGCTGGTCGGTGCCGACGTCGACGAATATCCGCGGGAGGACATCGCCGAGGAGGCGCGATTCGTTCTGGCTCTTTTCTACCGCTGCGAGCTTTCGCCGGGCGCGCGCCTGGTCCCCGCCGACGATGTCGTCGAAGCTGCATGGTTCCCGCTGTCGGCCCTGCCGACGCAGATAGCGTTCCCCATCAACAGACGGTTTCTCTCCGCTCTCGACGGGTCAGGCTGATTCGGCAGGCTCCCGGCCCACCTGCTCCGTGAGCTCCTGGAACTTCTCCTTGTCGACGAGCGACAGGACGTCCCCTCCATGCGCGAGCACCCCCTCAGCGGCAAACCCGTCGAGAACGGCGCGCACCTCGTCCATGGGCAGCTCCAGGCTGAGGGAGACCTCCTCCAGGCATTTCTGGAACGGGAGGCCGGCGCAGTCCGCGGGCAGCTCCTGAAACAGGGAGTGCAGGTGCAGCGCGATCAAGCCCCGTGCATCCTTCTTCACCAGGTGCTGTATCTTCAGGTTCGCGTTCTGCAGGCGGCGGCAGAGCTTGTCGATGATCGTGAGGGCGATGCGCGCGTTGCGCGTGATCATGTTCTGCAGCCCCTCCCGGTCGAAGACGAGAAGCTCCACCTCTTCGATTGCCGTGACGGTCGCCGTGCGCTGGATGCGGTTGACGATCGCCATCTCGCCGAAGAAGTCGCCCTTCTCGAGCACCGAGATCACGTGGGTCTTGCCGGCGAAGCGCTTGCTCACCCTGACCTTGCCGCGCTGGATGATGTACATCTCTTCGCCCTCTTCGCCTTCGCGACAGATCACGGACCCCGGGGCGTACGAACGGCTGAAGCGTTGAAGGACCTCGTCGGGCATCGTGGTCACATACTACCCAAAAGTCCCGACGGGGTAAAGCGAATCGCTCAATCACGATGACCCTCGATGCCGTACTCCTCTGGGGAGGCTCCCATGAGAAAAGCATTCGGACTGTCCCTGCTGGCCTTCGCCGTTGCACTCGTCTCGTGCGGCCCCGTTGCGGACCCCCGGGCGGCACAGATCGATCTGCTGCCGCCCCAGGTGGTGGCCGTGCAGTCACTCGGCCCTGATCGGATCGGCGTCCAATTCGACGAGGATGCCGGGCTGTGTGAGGGCACGACCCGCATCGACCCTCCGCTCGCGATTTCCGGCGTGACAGGCCCGGGGAAGGAGATCGAGATTCACGGGGCAGCGCAGACCCCCGGCCTTCCCTACACGCTGGAGGCGGAAGCGCAGGATGCCCGGGGAAACACCGCCTCCTTCATGGCGATCTTCTACGGGTACAATGCCGACGTGCCGGATCTGCTCATCAATGAGATCACCCCGCGGGGGTCGGGGGCGCATCCGGACCTCGTGGAGCTGAAGGCCATGAGCGGCGGGGACATGGGTGGGGTGGCGCTGTATCTGGGAACCCCTGGCAGCTACGATACGCGATTCGTCTTTCCGTCGTTCAGCGTCGGGCGCGGCGGCTTCATCGTGGTCCATTTGAAGCCGAGCGGGGACCCCTCTGAGGTCGATGAGCCCGGGAACCCGGTCCTCTCCAGGGGCGCCGACGCTTCGGATGCCGCCTACGATTTCTGGATCGCCGACTGCAAGGGCCTGGGAGGCAACAATGGGGTTCTCTCCCTGTACACCAGGCCCGGCGGAAAGTGTCTCGACGGCGTGCTCTACAGCAACCGTACCTCGCAGTCGGACCAGGCCTACAGGGGATTCGGCAGTGCGGATATGCTGGCGCGCGCGGAGGAGCTGGTGCAGGAAGGGGGGTGGAAAACAGCAGGGGCCCGCGTGCTTCCCGAGGACGCGGTCAGCCCCGAGAGCTCCACGGGTACACGCTCACTGTGCCGAACGTCGGGCTCGCTGGACACCGACAGCGCCTCTGACTGGCATGTGGTGCCGACGCGCGGGGCAACGCCCGGGGGTGAGAACTCCGATGAGGTCTATACGCCATGACGGTGGCGCCGTCCTTCGTGGGGCGGCGCCGGTTGGGCCGGATGCTGCGGAGCGCGGCATCCGGGACGGGGCCGCTCAGATCACTTCCTTGATCATTTTTTCCAGAGCCTGACGCGGGACCGCACCGATCTGCTGCTTGACCACCTGGCCCTTGTTGAAGACCAGGATCGTGGGGATGCTCACGATGTTGAATTGCTGGGCGAGCTCGCCTTCCGCGTCCACGTCGATTTTCGCGATTTTGATCTTTCCGCTGTAGTCACGGGCAAGGTCCTTGAGCACGGGGGCGATCATCTTGCACGGTCCGCACCATTCCGCCCAGAAGTCAGCGACTACTGGAACCGTGGACTTCGTCACTTCAGCGTCAAAGTTGCTCCTGGTTACCGTTACTTCGTCTGCCATTCCCTCTCCCCCTTCATGATAGTAGACAGTTAATATATATCCGGGGCAAACCAGGAAGCAATGGCCCATGGGGCGGCAGGCGACCGCGAAGCGGGCGCTGGTAGCCCAGTCGCTCCTGGCGACATTCTGGCCCGGCAGGCGCGCTTGCGCGCCGGTAGCCCCAGGGGCGGCAGGCGCGCTTGCGCGCCGGTAGCCTTGGCTCTCTACTCCTCCCGCTCCTCGCGTTCCCAGCGCCTCTTGCGCTTGAGGTCTTTCAGGCGGAAATCGCCGATCACCTCCCAGACATGGGCGAGGGTATCCTCGATCGTCTTTTTCGGTTCGGCGGGCATGTCCGTGTAGACACGCTTCACCCGCTCCAGAACGAGGTGGAGGTCGTTGAGGAAGAAGGCGCACTGGAGGATGTACTCCTTTTCCTCCCGGTCGATTGCGGGGAAGTTGCGCGGAAACCGCTTCAGCTCCGTGATCAGGCGGGAGAGGGCGTCGGGAAGCTCGTCACGGCTCGTGGGGGTGAGGTCGTGGAGCTGGGAATCCAGGGCGAGCATCTCCGAGGAGGTCATGGCATACATCGTCTCCTGGAGGGCAACCCCCAGATCCTGCCACCGGGCGCGTGCGATTCCGGCCATCGCTCCCGCGAGCCTGCGCACCTCTTCACCGGCGTCGGCGTGCACGGCGAGCTCGGGGTACTTGGTGATTTTCTTGAGGTTCTCCTCCAGCACCTTGTCGGCGAAGCTCGGTTCCTTTTCCGCGCTTGCCCGCGACGGCCCCGCCATGATGCGCTGCTCTTCCCGTGAGAGGAGCTCCTCGATGGCGCTGATCTCGGCGAGGAGAAACGATGAGACGTCGACCTTCGCGTGCAACGCCGTGACGTAGCGGCGCTCGAACGCGTCGCGGAGAGCGCGTGGCTTGTAGAACTTGGCGATGTACTCGTCGTACTTCTTGCGTATTTTTTCGACGCTTGAGGTGATTTCACCCGGAGTCAATTTCCTGGAGGTCACTGTGCCTTCCTCATATATTGATAATCGCGGCGTTCGTCAAGAAATCCCCGCTGCACCCGGCCCGTGCTCATGCCGCTGTACGGCCGCGGGGTCCGCGGACGAAGATCGTGATCGCCACCCCGGACGCAGCGAGGATGCCGGCGGTCGTGAGGAATGCGGCGCCATAACCGGCCGTGACCGCGATCGACGCTCCGATCACCGGCCCCAGCGCGTTGCTCCCCGATGCCACGGAGGCGGACAGCCCGTAGATGCTCCCCTGCTTTCCCTGCTCGGTCCTCTGCGCGATGAGGGCGTTCGCCGAGGGGATGTTGCCGCCGACGAAGAAGCAGCTGGCGATCCGCAGGAGGAGGAGCTGCAGAGGGGNNACGCGAAGGCCTGCGGGATCATGAACACGGAAGCGCCCACCATGCAGATCACCAGCGACCTCTTGTACCCGAGGCGATAGCTCGCCTTGCCGATGGTCAACGCAGCCAGCGCGCTTGCAACTGCGCCAAGACCGAGGATGACCCCTGTCGTGGATCCCACGAAGGAACCCGGGCTGATCTTCTGTATGAACAGGGGGAGGAACGGGGCGACGACGGACCCCGCGATCTGATCGGCGGCGATGACCGCCATGAGGGACCACAGCGCCTTGGAGTGGGCGAGCGGGCTGAAGTCGGGGATCATGCTTCGCAGAATCGACTTTCGGTTCGCGGGCGGGGTGAAATCGTCGTGCACGAAACGGGAGATGATGATTCCCGCGGCGAGGAGGAGCACCGCGGTGGCGAAGAAGCAGGCCCGCCGGCCCAGGAGATCGGCGATCACCCCGCCGAAGAGCGGACCGAGGGAGGCGCCGATGAAGATCGCCATCTGCAGGAGGCCCAGGCCGTAGCCGACCTCCTCCTTCGGTGCGATCGAGGCGACAAGGATGGTGGCCGCGGCCACGGTGCCCGTGATGCATCCCTGGATGGTCTTCAACACGAGGAGCTGCCACGGGGCTGTCACCATGCCCATCAGGACCATGACGAGCGTGCCCCCGAACATCGCCCGCAGGAGCATCGGCTTGCGTCCGTAGCTGTCGGCAAGGCTCCCCCAGATCGGGGAGAAGACGGCGAGACTGAGGGACGGCAATGCCTGGATCAGGCCCGTGAGCAGGTTCAGACGTCCCGGATCCATGACCCCCAGGTCTTGCAGGAAGAAGGGGGTGATGGGCGTCGACGTGGAGAAGCCCGCAACGGCGAGCATTTCCCCGATCCAGACGGCGTAAAGGGTCCGTTTCCAGCTGGGGGTGATTTTCGATGAACGATTCAGCGTACAGCTCCTCGAGCCTCGGGTGCGTGCAGTATAGTGCGAAAGCAGGATCGATGACAGCGCACCGCCGTCTCCTTCCGCTTCCCTGCCCCCCTTGCCAGACCGCCCCGACCGGGGGTACGTATACGCATGCTCCCGACCAGACCCCTGCGACGCATCTCCCTGTTCGCTCTTCTCGTATGCGCGCTGCTCGCAGCTTCCCCCGCCGGCGCCGCTGCAACGCCGGACGGGCCGCCCCGACTCCACGCTCGCTCGGCGGTCCTTGTCGAGGCTGTTTCCGGTACCGTGCTCTTCCAGGACAACGTCGATCAGAGGATCCCGCCGGCGAGCCTGACGAAGCTCATGACGCTGCACCTCGCCCTGGAACAGATCGCCGCGGGTCGGCTCGATCCTTCCCAGACCGTCCTGCCCGGTCCGGATGCGTGGGCGAAGAACATGCCGCCACGCTCCTCGCTCATGTTTCTCGGGCCCCGTCAGCGGCTCACCGTGGAGCAGCTGCTCCGCGGCCTCGTCGTCGTGTCGGGCAATGACGCCGCGATCGAGGTGGCCGACATCGTTGCGGGCTCGGTGCCAGCGTTCGTGCAGATGATGAATGCCGAGGCTGCGCGCATGGGCTACCAGGTCATGCATTTCGTCGAGCCTGCCGGCATCAGCCCCGACAACGTGATCACAGCGCGGGAATACGTCGACTTCTGCCGCAGGTTCGTCGCCTTGCATCCTGACGCCCTGCGGGACCTCTTCAGCGTGAAAGAGCTCACCTACCCGCAGCCGGAAAACCTCCTGGAAGGAAACCATGAAAAACCGATCACCCAGCCGAATCGTAACGCGCTCCTGGGCAGGTTCGAAGGCGTGGACGGCCTGAAGACGGGTTTCATCGATGAATCGGGGTACAATATCGCCGCCACAGCGGAGCGGGCAGGCATGCGTCTGATCGCCGTGGTGCTCGGGGTGCCGAACGTCGGCAGCATGAATGGCGCGGAGGTGCGCACCATGGAGAGTGAAGCCCTCCTCACCTACGGCTTCGAAAACTTCACGGCCCTGCGGCCGCAGTACGAGGAGCCGTCTCCCGTGCACGTGTGGAAGGGAAGCGCCCGGTCGGTAGCGCTGGTGGCACGCCCTTCGCCTCTTGTCGTCGTTCGCAGGGATAGTGCCGGTGGGGTGAAAGCCACGGTCGAGCAGAAGACGGAGGTGATCGCGCCTGTCCGCCCGGGTCAACGCCTGGGCACCGTCGTGGTGACCCTGGGGGACAAAGAGCTGGGACGGTTCCCCCTCGTGTCAGCCTCAGCGGTGCAGCGGGGCGGGTATTTCCGCCGCGCCATGGACTCCGTCATCCTGTTCTTCCGCGGGCTGTTCGGTGCCCCGCTCGTTTGACAGTGCGCTGATCCGTCTGTACCTTTTTGTTACGGCATGCGTCGTATGCGCCTGCCGGGAAAGGCAGGCGTACATGGCGGTTCGTTCATCGAGTGCCGAGTGGAAGGGGACCTTGAAGGAAGGCGGCGGAACAATGCGGCTGGGAAGCGGCGCGTACGAAGGGCCCTTCACCTTCGCCTCCCGCTTCGAATCGGGGAAGGGGACGAACCCCGAGGAGTTGATCGGCGCGGCCCATGCGGGCTGCTATTCCATGTTCCTCTCAGCGCTTCTGACGGATGCCGGGTTCACTCCCACCCGCATCCATACGACGGCGACAGTCCATCTGGATGACGGGCCGAAGATCAGCCGCATCGAGCTGAGTACGGAGGCCGAGGTGCCGGGGCTCGATGACAAGGCGTTTCAGAAGCACGCTGAAGCTGCCAAGAAAGGCTGCCCCGTTTCCCAGGCGCTGGCCGGTCCGAAGATCGAGCTCACCGCGAAGCTCCTCCCGTAGCTCGGAGCGCATTCCCGGGAGTTCGTCGGAGAGCGCCGGTCCGAACGCCGGAGAACCCCGCCCCCGCGCGGGGCGAACGCGGGCGGCGGGGTTCGCGGCTCGACAGTCGTGTGCCGGTCCGAACGGTTCAGGATACCTCTGCGAGCTCCGAGTCCTTCTCCTCCGACTCTTCCGCAGCCGGTGTATCGTCACCGGGTTGCTTCTTCAGCTGGGGCTTGAACTCCACGTGCTCCGCGATGATGAGCACCCGCGAACGCGTCTTGCCCTCCTGGTCGGTCCACCGATCCTGCTTCAGCCTGCCGACGACCCTGACGCCGCGACCCTTCTTCAGGTATTCATTGCAGGTCTCCGCGAGGCGTGCCCATGCGGAGACGTCGAAGAAGGAGACCTCCTTCTGCAGCTCATCATCCTGTTTCCAGGAGCGGTTGCACCCGACGGCGAACTTGCAGACCGCGGTCCCTTTGGACGTGTAGGAGAGCTCGGGATCCCGCACCAGGTTCCCTTCGATCAGGATTGAATTGAGATTGTTCATCCGTTCCTCCTCATGCCTAATAGAACGGGCGCTTGAGCGCGGCGATTGCAGGAAATCGGGGCCTCGGTTGAAAACAGCGCGCAAATGGCATACATTGGCAGGCGCATGGTGGAGCTGGATAAACGGATCACTGGCGACTGGATCGATCTCCGTGGCAAGGCGAACGACTTTCATGCTCTCCTGGAGACGCTGGCAGTCCCTCCGGCTGACCTGAGAGCNNAGGAAACGCTGCGGCACTCCGTCGAACAGGGCATCATCGAGTTCAAGCGCACCCTTCTGATGCCGGTTTTTTCCACCCTGGAGACAGCCCGCTACAAATCCATCCCGGCGGAGGAGATGGGCAAGCAGGAGGCCGCGCTCGCCGTGCTGCTGCT
>PLNO01000255.1 GCA_003141795.1 Spirochaetaceae bacterium
GGTCCCCCCTGCGGCGGATCATTCGCCTGACGGTGTGCCTTTGAGAAGCCCGTCCAGCTTGGCAAGCATCCCCTTGAGCTGTGCCTTCGTCAGGGCGAACTCGCTCACCCCGTCCACGAAGACCGCATCGAAGTCGCGGTCATAGGGGGCGAAGTCGACCCGCACTGGTTTCTTCGACCCCTTATTCAGCGTGTACTTCACGGAGACTTCAGGGGTGTCCGTCACCCGGTGGGTCACTTCCCCCTCCACCATGAGACCGATGAGCTCCTGGTAGAAGGCCTTGAAGCTCTTCTCCTCCACGCTCTTGCCGTTCGCGGTATAGGAGGCGACCACCTCGTCAGGGTCTCCCGCCTTCGCCGCCTTCTTGGTCGTCCGCGTTATGGTGAGCACGTGTGATGCGCCCGCGGCGGCGATGTCGATGCGGTCGACGTCGTCGATATTCGGGATGAACGCGAACTTGTCCACGAGGTCGAACGGCGGCGTGCTCATGAAGGAGAGACTCGAGGTCTCCACCGTCATGACGCTGGGCTGTCCCTTCACCATGAAATAGGTCTTCCCGTCCGCCGCCGCGGAGCCGAACAGGAAGTCGATCGTGTTCGACTTGTCACGCACGACCGCTTCCCCCCATGGCCGCGAGAGACCGTACCGGGAGAGGTCCTTCGGCGCATCCTCCACGAAATCGGCGATCGTGACCCCTTGTGCCCCTTTGATGATGGAATCCTGCTTGTTCGCGTCCAGGCCGCGGGGGGTGGCATAGGGGCGCATGAGGACGAACCCGCCGAAGCCGAGCTGATAGGTCTTGCTCTCCTCCGGGCTCTTCTGCCGTACCTCGATGACGGTACCATTGCGCTCGACGAGCTTGAGGTAGGCGAGCTCGTCGTAGTTGATTGCGGGGGCAAGTGACTTGGAGCGGACGTTGTTCACCGTCCAGTGCAGATGCTCCCCGTTGTTCACCCAGATCGTGTAGACCTTGGGGTTGCCCTTCACCTGCAGGTAGTAGGTGTTGCCGGCATCCGTGCGGTTGCCGAGGATGACTTCCACCGTGGTCCCGTTCTCCCACGTGGCGATGCCGCGCGCCTGAGCCGGTGCAAGGCCGAATGCCGCGAGGTCAGTCGGTTGAGGATCGATGACCCGCTCGGCGTACAGGGCGGAGAAGGTGTAGAGAAGGTCGTCCATGTTGGAGGTATCCACCTTGGCGATGGAGGCGGGATCGGTCAGCCACGTCCCGTTCTTTTTGGTGAACGTGAGCGTGCCCTCCTTGCGGTCCGTCAGGACGATTTTCGTGATGGCGTCCTTGTCCCCCTTCGCCAGCTCGAGCTGGGGCGTCTGCGCCGCGGCAGGTGCGGGCTTGGGCCGGGTCAGCCAGAAGTACGCACCGATCAGCACGCCGAGGACGGCAACGACGGCGATCAGCGTCCACGCGCGCTTGCTCATAGATGGCGTCTCCTCATCCAGACGAAGAACCCCGCGCCCAGCACGAGCAAGGGGAGGAGGATCACGACGAACCCGCTCCAGAGCAGCGCCTGGAGGTTGTTCACGTTCAACCGCATGGTCTGCAGGCTCTTGGGCCGGATGGTGATGCTTTCCTTCTGGCCTTTCAGCCAGCCGAGTGAGTTCATGAAGAACTCTCCGTTACCCGGGACCTGAGCGGTGATGGACTGCGCGAGGAATCGCACGTCCCCCACCACGACGAGCTTCGTGTCCTGCTTCGACTGGTCCGTTGCCGGGTCGGTGATCGCCACGGCCAGCGTGAACGGACCGGGCAGATCCCCGCTCTGCCGCTCCGCCGAACGGACGCTGTTGATGTCGCGCTTGCCGTACGATTTGGCGGAGGAGGTGAGGAGCGGCTCGATCCGCAAGCTGCGTTTCTTGAGGTCGAGCGTCTGCACGGCCTGCGCCCCGATCATCACCATCGGGTAGTTGTTGGCGCGGATCGGGGAGAGGATGTCGTGCGCTTCGAGGGTCGGGATGACGTAGACGGGGTTCGATGCGGCGATCCTGTTCTGGTCCCCCTCCACGACGACGATGCTGCGGACCTCGACGCCGTAGGTCTTCAGGAGCCCGCCGAGGTTCGGCAGAGCGTTGTCCCTTGCCAGCAGGTCGACGAGGATTTCCGCCCTTCCCCCATTGGCGAGGTAATCACGCAGTTTGTCCGCTTCATCCGCCGTCAGATCCGTCTTCGGCGCAAGGACCAGCACGAGGTCCGCGTCGGCCGGCACCGCCTTGTCGGTGAGGAAATTGAGGTCCTTTACCGCGTAGTTCTCATTGCTCACGGGTGTGGCCATTCCGACCGACTGCAGGCTCTGCTCGCCGTGGCCGCCCAGCACGTACAGGGTGACGTTTTTGGCCGCCGTCACGTAGAGGAGCGCCGAGGTCACCCGCTGCTCCACGGAGATCGAGGTGAGCTGCGGCTGCGCGTTGGGGTTGGACGGATCGTAGTTCGACGTGTCGAAGTTGTACATGTCGTAGTAGCCGATCGTCTTGAACTTCGGTCCCGCGACAACCACGAGCGAGCCGGCGCCGATGCCCTGGCCCGTGGGATCGTACTGCTTCGTCCAGCCCGGATTCATCTCCGGGTCGATCGTCTGCAGCTTGAGGTGCTTGCTGCGGGAGGCGTACTTGGCGAGGATCTCCTTCACCGTCACGTCCTCCGAGCCGGCCCGGGACAGCGTGGTGATGGTGATGTCGGTCTTGAGAGAGTCCAGGAGCTTGTAGGTCTCCGGGGACAACGAATACAGCTTGTTCTTCGTCAGATCGAGCTTGCCGGGGATCTGGCCCACCAGCACGTTGATGACGACCACGACGGCCAGGACGACCACGACGAGGAGGGTCGCGTACCCTCCGAATCGGAACTTCCTGCTCTTCAGGGAATCCAGTAGTGTCGTTTTCTTCACGGCGTTCCTCCCTTACACCCAGCGCCGCTTGTCGATCATGCGGATCGTCAGGAAGACGAAAGCGCCGGAAAACGAGATGTAGTACACGATCGGGCTCAGCCCGAGCACTCCCATGCTGAAGTCGTTGTAGCGCTTCACGAGGGAGAACCACGAGAGCACCTTCCCGATCAGCCCCTGGAACATGCCGCGGGAGAAGACGTAGAGAAGCACGACGAGCGCGGCGGCGATCACGAAGGTGACCACGGTTGCCAGTGTGTTGCGCGTCCCCGTGAAGACCAGGAGCACGAGCAGCGCCCCGAGAAGGGCGAGGAAGACGAGGCCCGAGACCGGGTCCGACGGCACGCTCTGCGCGACGAAATCGAGGATCCAGATCACCAGCAGCGCGGCGAAGGTCTCCACCGCGGCGATGAGCTGGTTGTCCGTGAGGCAGGAGAAGAAAAGCCCCACGGCGATGAACGCGGATCCCAGGAGAAAGAACCCGATGTACCCGCCGAGGATCTCCGACCAGGCGAGCCCGCCCAGGGCGAAGAAGCTCATGATCACCGGGTACAGCACCGTGATGAGGAGGGTGATCACGAAGACCGCGACGGCGGCGAGATACTTGCCCAGCACGATCCCGGTGATGGACAGCGGGCTCGTGATGAGGAGCTGATCGGTCTTCTGTCTCGTTTCCTCGGAGATGAGCCGCATCGTGAGGATCGGCACGAGGAACAGGAAGATGAAGCTGAGGTTGCTGAGCACCCCGTTGAAGTTCGGGTTGCCGGACAACAGGTTGGAAATGGCGAAGAACACGCCCGCGATCAGGATGAAGAACCCGACGAACACGTACCCGATCGGCGATGTAAAGTATGCCTTGAGTTCCCTGCGAAATACCGCGAGCATGTCAGGATACCTCTCTTTCTTCGGTGGTGAGGTTGAGGAATATCTCCTCCAGGCTGAGGTCCATGGACTTCATCAGGAGCAGGGGGAGGTTGCCTTTCGCGAATGCCTGGAACACCTCGCGGCGAACGTCCTGGTCCCGATTGGCTTCGACGACGATGTCGACGGTCCCCGGTTCGCGGCTTCCCGTGCTGTGGACCGCTGTGACGTTCGGAACGCCGCGGGCCACGGCCAGCGCCGCGGCTTCCGCTCCGGCGACCCTGAGGGTGAGGCGATTGTCTCCGGTGAGCCCCCGTGAGAGATTCTCCGGGGTGTCACTGGCCACGATCTTGCCGCGGTTGATGATGAGCACCCGGCTGCACACGGCCTGGACCTCGGGGAGGATGTGGGAGCTGATGATGATCGTGTGCTCCCGGCCCAGCTCGCGCACGAGATTGCGCGTTTCGATGATCTGCTGAGGGTCGAGGCCGATCGTGGGCTCGTCGAGGATGAGGACCGGCGGCGTGCCGATGACGGCCTGGGCGATGCCGACGCGCTGCTTGTACCCCTTGGAGAGGTTCTTCACCAGCCGTCTGGCCACGTCGGTGATCTTCACCATCTCCATGGCGCGGCTCATGTCCTCCCTGCGGAGGTGGCGCGGCACGCCTTTGATGTCGCAGACGAAGGAGAGGTACTCCTGGACGGTCATGTCCATGTACAGCGGCGGCAGCTCGGGCATGTAGCCGATCTGCCTCTTTACCGCGCGGGGCTCCTCGAGGATGTCGTGCCCGTCCACCTTCACCGACCCTTCGGTCGCTGAGAGGTAGCCGGTGATGATGTTCATCGTGGTGGACTTGCCCGCACCATTGGGCCCGAGAAACCCGAGTATCTCACCCCGATTGACGGTGAAGTTCAGCGTGTCGACGGCCACGCGTTGGCCGTACCTCTTGGTGACGTTCTCGACCTGTATCAAGGCAATCTCCTTTCCGAACGAAGGCGCGGATCAGGTATATCAGATTCGTGTTCACGGGTACACACCCTCGGCGATTTTCACGAGCAGCAAGAGGTCGTCGATCACGAACGCCGGAGGCTCGCCCGGTCCCGGCCACGGCGCGCGCGCCGGGTTGTACCAGCAGGCGTCGATGCCGGCCGCGCGCGCGCCGTCCACGTCGGCGCGGGGATTGTCGCCGATGCAGAGGAGCTCCGCGGGCGGCAGACCGAGCGCCGAACAGGCCGCGGCAAAGAACCGCGGATCGGGCTTGCCGATTCCCACCTCCTCGGAGATGAGCACGGCGGCGAACATCTCAGCGATGCCCGACACGGCAAGCCTCCCGCGCTGCACGAGAGAGATCCCGTTCGTGACGAGGCAGAGCGGCCCCGCTTTTCGCAGTGCACTGAGCGCCGAAAGCGCACCGGGCAGGAGAGAGGCCTTGCGGGACAGCCGTTCGAGGTACGCGGTTGCGGTGCGGCGCGCGTCACCTGGCACACCGAGGGCGGCAAGCACGTCCACGAACCGTCCCACCTTCAGATCGGCAAGGGAAACCTCGGCGGATTCGAATCGCTTCCACCAGCCCGTGTTGATCGGGCGATAGACCTCGAGCGCGTGAGCGAGGGGAACGCGAGGTGCGGCATCGTGAAAAGTTTCTTCCAGGGCTTCCCTCTCCGCGGAGTCATAGTCGAAGAGCGTGTTATCCGCGTCCAGAAGGAAGCCTCTATATTTCCTGATCAACACCCCTAAGATGCAGGGAATCGCTCCCGCCTTCAAGGNNAAGGGGGGGGGGCACCCAACCAGGGGTGCTCCGCGCCCAACCAGGGGTGCTCCGCACCCAAACCAGGGGGGGGTTGACTTTTCCTTAGTATTCCTTAAATTTGTCAGACTTCACCCCCAACCAGGGAATCCAATGAAAGGAGGTCGATACACATGGCTGAAGTTTTGAGCAAAAACGCCCGCGTGGGCATCGTCACTCAGAAGTTCTTCTGCTCGTGCGGCGGCGAAATCAAGATGAAGCTGGTCTTCACCAAGGGAAAGCTGCGCAACACGGCCGAATGCGAAAAGTGTCATCGTCAGGAGCGCAAGCCCAGCGATTTCAAGGCCTGAACAGCGCCTTACGGAAACCCATCCTGCGCGGGTAAACACGACTGCGGATGGGTTTTTTTATGCCCTGACGGCATCGCCCCGATGCCAGATTTCAACCTGCGCCGTGATTTCCGCCTCCACTTTGCCCAGCAGTGCGAGTATCTCCCGCTTCCCGTGCGGGGCAGGGTAGAGGGTGAGCGGTTTCACACGATAGAACGTGCCTCGAATGTGCAGCAGCAGACGGGGAATGGTCGCGATGCCGCGCCCGCCGTCCACGGCTACTGAAAGAACCGGAAGCGCCTCCTGCTCGAGGATGATGCGTACGGCGCCGGCGTTGAAGGGCTGCACCTTTCCGCTGCGCGAGCGACTGCCCTCGGGAAAAACCACCGGGCAGATCCCCTGCCGCGCCAGCGAAGCAAAACGCTTCAACTGCTTCCCGCCTTCCCGGAAATCACTCGTTCTCGAGATGAGGGCGTGCTGGCCGTAGCGCAAAGAGCGGGACACGTACGGCAGGCCCCGTGCCAGCTCATGCTTGGCCACGTAGCGGAGCGTTCGGTGGGAAAAGGCGATGGCTATGGCCGGAATGTCGGCAATGCTTTGATGGTTGGAGATGAGAAGGAAAACGGGGGGAAGGTCTCCCCTGTACCTTTTGATGTCCATCCGAAGACCGCCGAAAAAGTGGGCCATGAAGAAGAGCTTTCGGGAAATGATGGGCTGATAGCGGCTGATCTTGTCCATGAGTCGATCGGGTGCGAACATGCCCATGAGGATGAGCACGGCATCGGATCGCAGGAAAAGCCCGAACGTGCAGAGGAGAAAAAGAACGGCGCCCATCGCTACCTCAACCTGTTGCCGGCCAGCTTCTTGCCCACTTCACGGATGAAGCCCGGATCCGTGCCGCAACATCCCCCGATCACGTTCACCCCTTTCTCCACCAGCGTGGGCACGAAAGCGGCGTATTCTTCCGCCGTGAGAGGGTAGGCGACCTTTCCGTTCAGGATGTGCGGGATGCCGGCGTTCGCCTTGATCCAGAGGGGCAGCCGCGTGAGCCCGCTGTATTTGCGGGCGACCAGGATGTACTTGTCGATGCCGATGCCGCAATTGGCGCCGATGACCGCTGCGCCGGCCGGTCCTAACCGCTGGGCGGCCTGCTCCGGCGAGGCGCCCATCATCGTGCGGGTGTGGTCCGGGCCGCTGTCGTAAGTCAGGCTGGCGACCACCGGCAGGCCGGTGGCGGCCGCCGCCTTGACCGCCAACTCGGTCTCGTCCAGGTCGGTGAACGATTCGACGACG
>PLNO01000196.1 GCA_003141795.1 Spirochaetaceae bacterium
CTTCATCTCGGGCTATGCGGCGCAGGCCCAGGGGGAGATCGGCATCTCCGTCGAGGGCGACGGCTTCCTTGCCAAGCCCTTCTCCCTGAAGGAGCTCAACCGCACGGTGCGCAAGATCCTGGACTCCTGAGGGAAACCTGCCCTACTTCCAACCCATGCGGACCCGAAGGGCCGCGATCTGCGCCACATGGTGGCGCGAATGCCACGCATAGGTCTGCAGCGTCCTGTCCAGCGTCATGGGCCCGTTTTCAGGGTGGAGGAAGGTGACGGCGAAGTCCTTCTCCGAAAGCGAGCCGAGCAGCACGGCAAAGCGCGCATGAAGCCCCGTGATCAGCGCAAGGGAGGAGGCGACGTCCGCATGCAGCACGTCCGCAAGCTTTGCCCAGGCGTCCTGATCGTAGGGCTTGATCTGCGGGGTGGGCTCGGTGAGGGCGAGCTTGAACCGTATGAACGAGTTCATGTGGCTGTCGGCGAAGTGATGCGTGATCTGCCGGGGGGTCCACCCCCCGTCGCGGTAGGGCGTGTCGAGCTGCGCCTGCGAGAGACCGCCGACGGCCTGCTTCAGATGCGCCGGCATGTCGGCGATGTCGCGGATCCATGCGGCACGCTTCGGCGCTGTCGGCTCCTTGTCGAGTGCGAACCTGCCAACGGGATAGCGGATGTCTTCCATGCACAGACTGTACCTGATCCCGGGCGCCGCGGGAAGCGTCGTGGGAAGCGTTGACAGCCCATGACCGCACGGCTATAAACGGACATGATCCGCATCAACGAGAATTACCCCAAGCTCTCCGCTTCCTACCTGTTCAGTGAAGTCGCGCGTCGCGTCGCGGCGTTCCAGGCCGCGCACCCCGACAGGCGGATCATCCGTCTGGGGATCGGGGATGTCACCCTCCCCCTCACACCGGCCGTGCTTGCCGCGTTTCACGCGGGTGTGGACGAGATGGGACACGAGGCATCCTTCCGTGGCTACGGCCCTGACCTCGGGTACGACTTCCTGCGTGCCGCGATCGCGGAGACCGACTACCGCGCCCGGGGCGCCGAGATCAGCCCAGATGAGGTCGTGATCAGCGACGGATCCAAGTGCGACACCGCCAACATCCAGGAGATCTTCTCCGGTGACCTGCGTATCGCCGTGCCCGATCCCGTGTACCCCGTGTACGTCGACACGAACGTCATGGCCGGGCGCACCGGCGCGTTCCGCGACGGGAGGTACGACGGCCTGTGCTACCTTGATTGCACGCAGGACAACGGGTACGTCGCCGATCCGCCGAAAGAGCGCGTCGACCTGATCTACCTCTGTTTCCCCAACAACCCGACCGGCGCGACCATCACGCGGAAGCAGCTCGAGGCGTGGGTGGCATACGCGCAGGCAAACAAGGCACTCATCCTCTACGACGCCGCCTACGTCTCCTACATCCGTGACGAAGCCCTTCCCCAGTCGATCTTCGAGATCGCCGGCGCCCGCACATGCGCGATCGAGTTCAGGAGCTTCTCCAAGACAGCGGGCTTCACCGGCACACGCTGCGCCTTCACGGTCATCCCCAGGGACTGCATCGCGTGGGACGAGCAGGGGGCAGAGCATTCGCTTCACGCGCTGTGGAGCAGGCGCATGGCCACAAAGTTCAACGGCGTCTCCTACCCGGTGCAGAAGGCAGCAGCCGCCGTGTACTCCCCGCAGGGTCGGCAGGAGACGCGGGCCTTGAGCGACTATTACCTCGGCAATGCGCGGGTCATCCGGGAGAAGCTTGCAGCAATCGGGTTTCCCTGTACCGGTGGGGAGAACTCGCCCTACATCTGGGTGAAGGTCGGCATGGACTCGTGGCGGTTTTTCGATCTCCTGCTGGAAAAGGCCGGGGTCGTCGTCACGCCGGGGAGCGGCTTCGGCATGTGCGGCCAGGGGCACGTGCGGATCAGCGCGTTCAACAGCCGCGACAAGGTGGAAGCGGCGATGGCCGCCATTGCCGCGGCTGCCCCGGAGCTCCGGTCGGCCCCATAGCGTACCCGAAGGGCGCGCAGCTTGTGCTGCCGTGCCCAGCCGGGCGCCCGAAGGGCGCGCAGCTTGTGCTGCCGCCCCAGGGCGCACCCGGAATAGCACGGCGGCGGCAATCTGCGTGCGCCCTGGGGGCTTCTCTACAGGAGGTGGCCCATCTTCTCCCGCTTCACGTCGAGGTAGTCGCTGTCGTAACGATTGGCCGGGATCACGATGGGGATCCGCTCCACGACGTCGATGTCCGCGGCTTTCAGCTGCTCGATCTTGTCAGGGTTGTTCGTGAGCAGGGATACCGAGCCTATCTTCAGCAGGCTGATGATCTGCGCCGCCACCGTGTAGTCCCGCGCATCCACCGGAAGGTCCAGGTACTGATTCGCCTCGATGGTGTCCAGCCCCAGGTCCTGCAGCTGGTAGGCCTTGATCTTGTTGAGAAGCCCTATTCCCCGCCCCTCCTGCTTGAGGTAGATGACGACGCCGAACGGCTTGCTCGCGATGTAGCGCGTGGCGGCTTCGAGCTGGTCGCGGCAGTCGCAGCGCAGGGAGCCCCATACGTCCCCTGTATGGCACTCCGAGTGCACCCTGAGGGGGACCCGCTCCTTGCCTTCCACGTCGCCCTGGACGATGGCGGTGTGCTCTTTGCCCCCGCGGCTGTCGTAGAATCCGTAGAGCGTGAACGTGCCGAACCTCGTGGGGAGCTTGGCCCGGGCGACGAGCTGGACGCAGAGCGCATTGTCGATGCAGTACTCGCCGACGCCCTTGCAGTAGCACTCCTCCGCCACGAAAGTGGGGCTCCCGGTCATTTTTGCCGTGAGCTCGTCTTTCAGCGCCCTGTCTTTCTCACTCACCTTTGTTCTTTCGGCCACTGGGTGTTCCTTTCTACGGCTTGTGGGCCTGACAAAAGGTAGTTCCCTGCCCCGTACCGGGTCAAGCGAAGCCGCGGCGCAGGGAATGCGGCGCAGCCGTGCGCCCTCCCTCCGCCGTTGACGATGGCAGGGCTTCTTTCATACACTCTGTGCCCATGATACCGGATAAAGTGCGGGCGGTCCTCGACGCCCACGGGCTCGTCGCTTCCGAGTTCGCCCCGGGGAGCACTGCAACGTCGGTGCTCGCCGCGCAGCAGCTCGGGGTCACTGTTGGACAGATCGCGAAGTCCCTGCTCTTCGTCGGGAAGAACGGGCGCTACTTCATGGTGCTGGCGCCGGGGGACCGCAGGGTCTCCTCGTCGAAGCTGAAGGCGGTGACGGGGGTGAAGTCGCACATGGCAAGCGCCGAGGAAGCGCTGGCCGCAACGGGCTTCGGGCCCGGTGGCGTGTGTCCGTTTGGCATCGACCCCAGCATCACCGTGTTCATCGACAAAGGGCTTTCCGCGTATGACACGATCTTCCCCGCCGCGGGAACCGATTCTTCGGGCGTGCCCATGACGTTCGACGCGCTGGTTGCTGTAACGGGGGGTACGGTGGGTGACTACCTCGCCGACGCCGTTGAAGAGTAGGAAGAAGGGAACCGTAATGGATGCGACTGTTGTCTGGAAAAAGGGCCTGAGCTTCACGGGCACCGGTTTGACGACGAACTTCAGCCTGCCCATCGGAGCCGATCCGACGGTGGGCGGGGAGAACGACGGGTTTCGTCCGCCGGAGCTCCTCCTGGTCGGGCTTGCGGGCTGCACGGGCATGGATGTGATATCGATCCTCACGAAGAAGCGCCAGGAGGTCACGGCCTTCGAAGTGAAGGCGCACGGCGAAAGGGCGGACAAAGACCCCAAGTCCTTCACGAGCTTCGTCGTCGAATACGTCGTCACGGGGAAAAACATCGATCAGGACGCCGTCAAGCGTGCCGTCGAGCTCAGCGAAACGACCTATTGCGGGGTCATGGACACCTTGCGCAAGGCAGGCCCCGTTCAACTGAAGATCACGATCAACAAGGCCTGAGACACCGGCGATTCCCCGAGCGCCGTGTGATGCCGCCGCCTTCGGCGCGGCCGCATCCTCACCCGAGCCTGCTCCCTCGTCTTCCCGGCTTGACTTATGGGCATATGCCCATTACATTGGCGGTATGCCGCGGCCCCAGAATGAGCGTCTCGTGCAGCACGACGTCGGAAAATGCAGTTTCAAGCCCGACGGCGTTCCTGCCAGCGAATTGGAACACGTCGTCCTCGGACGCGACGAAGCCGAGGCGATCCGGCTCGCGGACCTCGACGGGCTCTATCAGGAGGCGGCAGCGCTGCGCATGGGGATCTCCCGTCAGACCTTCGGGAGGATCGTCGAGTCGGGTCGGCGCAAAGTGGCCGATGCGCTCATCAACAGGAAATGCCTCCGCATCGAAGGCGGGGAGATCGTGCTCAGTAAAGAAGGAGACAGGAAGATGAAGATCGCAGTTCCCGCCCGGGAAGGCATGGTCGATGCCCATTTCGGACACGCGGATCATTTCACCGTGTACTCGATCGGTGAGGACAAGGGGATCGCCGCCGAGGAGACGGTGCAGTCCGAAGAAGGCTGCGGGTGCAAGTCCGGCATCGCCCTCACCCTTGCCCGGATGGGAGTGACCCATCTGGTTGCGGGGAACATGGGCGAAGGGGCGATGCGCGTGCTGAACGCGAACGGCATCGAGGTTGCACGCGGCGCGACGGGTGAAGCGCGCGCGGCGGCTGAGCTTTTCGCCGCCGGGAAGTTCGTCGATACAGGAGCGGCATGCGCCGGCCACGAGCACGGGCACGGGCACGGCCCGGGACACGCGCAGGGGCTGGAGCACCTTCGCGGGTCGGAGCACGGCCACGGGCACGAGGGCGTCCACGGCGCATAGAGATATTGAAAGGAGCAGGGCATGGCCTTGTTGAACGAGAAGGACGCGAAGATCGTCCACGAGAGGCTTTCTCAGATGGCGGGCAATGTAAAGCTCGCGCTCTTCACGCAGGAGTCCGAGTGCGACTACTGCGGGCAGACGCAGGAGCTCGTCGACGAGCTCGCGGGGCTTTCAAGCGGGAAGCTCACCGTGGAGATCCACGACCTGGTGAAGGACAGCGTGAGGGCGGAGAGCCTTCACATCGACAAAGCACCGGCGCTTGCAGTGCTCGGACCTGCCGACGAGGACAGGGGACTGCGCTTCTTCGGGATCCCTGCCGGCTACGAGTTCGCCTCCCTCCTGGAGTCGATCGACCTCGTGGCGCGCGGGGACTCGGGCCTCGCACCCGCGATCCGTGAGAAGCTGCATGCCTTGAAGGAACCGCTGAACCTCCAGGTCTTCGTGACCCCGACCTGTCCGTATTGCCCGAAGGCGGTAGTGACGGCGTTCAAGATGGCGATGGAGTCGCCGCTCGTCACCGCCTCCATGGTGGAAGCCACCGAGTTCCCAGAGCTGGCGAGCAAGTACCAGGTCTCGGGCGTGCCGCATACGGTGATCGGGGAGAGCCCCCAGCCCATGATCGGCGCCTATCCCGAAGGGGCGGCGGTGGACATGGTCCTCTCCGCGACCCTCAGGGATTAGCGCGGGCAGGGACCCGCCCAAGCGGGTCCCGTTTACGCGGGACCCCGCTGAGGGGAGTCGAGCTTACTCCACCCTCTCCGTCTTCACCGTGATCGTTGCCGGCAGTGCGAGGCCGGCGGCCACCTGCATTGTCTTGAAGATGGCAGCGGGAGTGACGCATCCGGCGCAGCACCCCTTGAGCAGGGAGCGTGCGGCGCCGAGGATGACACCGTCCTCGCTCGCGCCGATCTCCTTGTATGCGTCCACCGTGCCGATCCTCTCCGCCAGCGCGCGGATCTTGTCGCAGGTGCTCGTGATGACGAAGGTGACGTTCTGCGAATCCTCGGACCGTGCCTCCACGGTCGTGCGGAAGCCGCAGATGCCGGCCTCGATTTCAGTGCGTATCATGCGGGCTCCTTGAAGAGACGCTTTTTCATCCACAGGGAAACGTTCACCAGACCGATCATCACCGGCACCTCCACGAGCGGCCCTATCACCGCGGCAAAGGCGGCTCCCGACCCGATGCCGAACACGGCAATGGCCACCGCTATGGCGAGCTCGAAGTTGTTGCTCCCGGCGGTGAAGGAGAGGGTTGCCGTCCTGGCGTAGTCCGTGCCCATGGCCCGGCTGAGGAAGAAGCTCACGAAGAACATGACGCAGAAGTAGATGAGGAGCGGAACCGCTATACGCACGACGTCCAGGGGGATCTGGACGATGAGGCTCCCCTTGAGGCTGAACATGACGATGATCGTGAAAAGAAGCGCCACAAGCGTCAGAGGGCTGATGGCGGGGATGAACTTCGTCTGGTACCACTCCGCGCCCTTCAGTTTTCGCAAGCCGAGCCGCGTGAGGAACCCGGCGATGAAGGGGATCCCGAGATAGATGAAGACGCTCTTGGCGATCTGCCAGATCGTCACGTTCACCGCCACGCCCTTCAATCCGAACAGGGGCGGCAGCACCGTGATGAAGAACCACGCGAAGACGCTGTAGAACAGCACCTGGAAGATGCTGTTGAACGCCACGAGCCCGGCGGCGTAGTCGGTGTCACCCTGCGCAAGGTCGTTCCAGACGATGACCATGGCGATGCAGCGGGCCAGGCCGATCATGATGAGCCCCGTCATGTAGGCGGGATATCCGCGGAGGAACACGATGGCGAGGATGAACATGAGAACGGGGCCGATGACCCAGTTCTGCACGAGTGAGAGTGCGAGCACGCGCGTGTTCTTGAAGACCTCGCCCAGGCGCTCGTAGCGGACCTTCGCCAGGGGAGGGAACATCATGAGGATGAGGCCCACGGCTATGGGGACGTTCGTGGTGCCTACCTGGAACCGGTTGAGGAAGGGCTCCACCCCGGGGATGCGCCATCCGAGGATGACCCCGACGGCCATTGCGAGGAAGATCCAGAGCGTGAGGAACCTGTCGAGAAACGAGAGCCGACCCCGGCGCTCACTCATGTCACACCCCCTTCTGGATGAGCTGCTTGATCTGGTCCACGGTGGGGAGCTTTCCCTGCATGACCACTTTTCCGTCGATGGCGACTGCCGGCGTGGAGAGGATCCCCCTCTGCACGATGTCGGAGATGTCGGTGACTTTCACCAGCTCCGCTTCCAGATTCAATTCGCCCAGTGCGGCTTTCACGTTGTCCATCGTGGATAAACATTTCGCGCAGCCCTTTCCCGGCACCTCGATCTTCATGTTTCCTCCACGGGATTCTCGGTAACCTTCCTACGAACTGGCGAGCACCTTGTCCGCGCATCTGAAGAAATCCAGGATGCAGGGGCAACGCAGCGTGTAGTAGATGCACGCGCCACGTTTTTCGTCCTGCACGACCCCGGCGGTCTTCAGCACGGCAAGATGCTTGGACATGGTGGACATGTCGCAGCCCACGAGCTCCGTGAGGTCGCGGACGCACTTCTCACCAGCGGCAAGAGTGTCCACGATGAAGAGACGCGTGGGGTGGCTGAGTGACTTGATCACCCGAGCGCGCCCGGTGTAGCGGGCCCGCGTTTTCGTGTCCATGATGATGTGGCCATATTGCCAAATGGCCACGGGGTTGTCAAGGGGATGCAGGGCAGGGGACATGCTGGGAGCGCGGACCGGCCGCACTCGCGCTCCGTGGCACCGGTAAAGGAGCCCTTCTCGTGGCCGAAAAGCTCGCTTTCCAGAAGGGTGTCAGGGATGCCGCCGAAGATGATTCCGCCTTGAACGGCCCGACCTCGGCGCGAATCATGAAGTTACTGTACCGGTCACAAATGCCGCAATAAACCGCACCGGCCGGCAGGTCCGAACCGGGGGGCCACGGACGGGCCCTCAGATCCTCACGCATGATCCTCGAATGATGATACTCGTGGGAAGCACGATCTTCTGGGGCGCCACTACCCGCTTGTTCATCACGTCGTTGAGCAGGAGGAGGGCGCTCTTGCCGAGTTCGAACGCGGGCTGCGAAATCGTGGTAAGTGAGATGAGCGACGCGAATGGAATGTCGTCGAAGCCGACGAGAGAGACATCCTGAGGGACCCGCAGGCCACGTTCCTCGAGCGCCTGCTTTGCACCCAGTGCCATGAAGTCGTCGGAGGCGAAGATGGCTGTGAAACGCGGCCGATGGTGCGCGACCTTGGCTACCAGCTCACGGGCCTTGTCGAACGAGTATTCCCCCAGAAGATGCGCATGGCTGTCCGGACTGATTCCTGCCTCCTCCAGAGCGCGCCGAAAACCGGCATAGCGCTGGGGTTCCGTGTTGATGTCGGTCCGCCCTCCCAGATAGAGGATCGAGCGATGACCAAGAGAGATCAGGTATTTCGCGGCTTGGTAGGCTCCGCCCTCGTTGTCGCTCGTGACGTAATGAGTCCCCGGGTGGTCGATGTCCCTGTCAAGAAACACCACAGGAACGTATCCTTCGGCAAGCTCCCTCAATCGACTCCCCGAGGAGTCCGTCGGTATGAGGATGAGGCCGTCCACGCCCCGATCCATGAGTGAGCTGAGCTGCTTTTTCTCGATTTCAGGGTCGTTATTGGAGTCGCAAAGTGTGATCGCGAAACCATGGACACGCGCGGTGTTCTCTATTCCTTTCACGAGCAAAGGGAACCAGGGATTTGCGATGTCAGGAACGACGACGCCGACCGTGATGCTGTTCGAGTTGAACGACGCTTTGTGCGGCGGTTTATAGTCGAGCTGCTTGACGACTTCTTCGACCCTCCGCTTGATCTCCACCTTCACATTGGGATTGCGGTTGAGCACTCGGGAAACAGTCGCCGTTGACACGTCGGCCATGCGCGCGATGTCGATAAGGTTGTACTTCTTTCTCTTGTGCACAAAGCCTCTCCTTTGCTGGCATAGAAACGGTGGCAGACGTCCACAGTTCTTCCTGCATTATAGCAGAACCATTACGTCATTCAAGTGTAACGTTACAGAAATATTGCTTGACATATTGCATGCGGGATCGCATAATCGCCTCCGCTGTATGGCCACGGTCGTGTTGAAGAGTGGTCATTTCGGCGGTGGCTGACCCGGGATCGCCCGCTCTGTTCGGGAGAGCCCGAAGGAGGAGCGACGTGGCACCCAGGCTCGAGGCAAGGCGGGTTTCGAAACACTTCCCTGGCGTACAGGCGCTGAAAGACGCGGACCTCGAAGTCCGCGAGGGCGAAGTGCATGTCCTTGTCGGTGAGAACGGTGCGGGCAAGTCGACCCTCGTCAAGATCATCGCAGGCATTTATACGCCGGACAGCGGCGAGATATTCCTCAACGGCACACAGATACTGGTCCGCGACACGCGCACGGCGAACAACGCGGGAATATACATCATACACCAGGAGTTGAATCTCGTTCCCGAGCTGAGCATCGCTGAGAATATCTATCTCGGCCGTCCGCTCCCCAGGCGGTGGAACGGGCTGATTGCGTGGAAATCTCTCCATGCGGACGCCCGGAGGACGCTCGAAGAGCTGCACCTGTCGATCGACCCCCGTGCACCCCTCAAGACCCTCAGCATCGCTCAGCAGCAAATGGTGGAAATTGCAAAAGTGACCTCCGAGCGCAACCCCCAGGTCATTATCATGGACGAGCCGACAGCGGCGATTACCGCTCAGGAGACCGACGAGCTCTTTCGCCAGATCGCGCGGCTGAAGTCACGCGGAGTCTCGATCATCTACATATCGCACAGGCTTGAGGAAATAGCGCGCATCGCCGAGCGTCTGACGGTCATGCGAGACGGGTCGATCGTTGCGACCGTCAATGTCCGGGACGTCTCCAGAGACGAGATCATCCAGATGATGGTGGGCCGTGCAGTCAGCAGCCACTTCCCGACGCGCCCTGTCTCCCGTGGCAGGGAGATGCTGCGTGTCGAGAACATTACCCGGGGAAAGAAGCCCAATGGCGTCTCTTTCAGCCTATATACCGGTGAAGTGCTCGGGTTCGCCGGGTTGATCGGTTCCGGCCGCACGGAGCTCATGCGGGCGATATTCGGGGCTGACAGGAAGACCGCAGGAAAGATCTACAAGGACAGCAAGGAGATAGAGATCGACACGCCCGCCGACGCCGTGAGACACGGCATAGCGTTTCTCACCGAGGACAGAAAGGGAACAGGGCTGCTGCTTGATCAGCCCGTATACGTCAACATGACGCTGGCCAACGTGGAGCGCTACGCGAGGTTCGGCACCATTCTTCACCGCCGTGAGATCCACGTCACCAAGCATTTCGTGGACAGTCTGCAGATCAAGACACCGGGCTATGACGCAATCACGAGGAACCTGAGCGGCGGAAACCAGCAGAAGGTGATTCTTGCGCGCTGGCTTTGTCGTGAGGCTGACATCGTCATCCTCGACGAGCCCACCCGGGGAATCGATGTCGGGGCGAAAATGGAAATATACGAGCTCATCAACACCCTCGCGGCCGCCAACAAGGCCGTCATGTTGATTTCTTCCGACCTCCCGGAGGTCATCGGGATGAGCGACCGCATGGCGGTCATGAGCGAAGGAAAGCTCACCGGCATACTCGGGCGCGACGAATTCACTCAGGAGAGAATCATGCAGCTCGCGATGAAAGAGATGACCGAGAGCGGTCAAACGTGAGGGAGCGTAACCAAATGATGCAGGAACAAGGTAGTCAGAAACAGTCCCATTTACGCGTGCTTTTTCAGAAGTACGCGTCAGTCCTCATCCTCGTCGTCCTGATGGGCATCATGGGGGTCGCCTCGCCCTACTTCTTTACCCTCAACAATCTCCTGACCGTGGGTGTGCAGACCTCGGTAAACGCCGTGCTCGCCCTCGGAATGCTGATGGTGATAATCGTCGGGGGTATCGATCTGTCGATCGGTGCCAACCTCGCCCTGTCAGGCATCCTGGCCGCCTACCTGATGCGGGCGGGCGTCCCCCTGTGGGCGGCGCTTCTGCTCTCCATCAGCAGCGGGGCCGTGCTCGGCTATATCAATGGCTTTCTCGTCACGACGATGAAGCTTCCGCCATTCATCGCTACGCTGGGTACCACCGGGGTCTATCGGGGCGTGGCGCTCGTGGTCACGAACGGACTACCCGTGTCCGAGCTTCCCGACCACATCAGCTGGTTCGGGCAGGGGTCGATTCTCTGGATTCCGGTGCCCATCGTCGTGATGGCGGTCGTGGCGGTCGTCATCCACTACGTTCTTGCCCACACGGTCCTCGGTCGCTACACGTACGCAATCGGGAGCAATGTCGAGGCAACGAGGCTCTCGGGCATCAAGACCGCGCGGTACACGCGTACGATCTACACCATAGAAGGAGTACTCGCCTGCATCGCCGGGGTCATTCTGCTTGGTCGCCTCTCGGTGGCTCAGCCGACCGCGGCCAACGGATACGAGCTGAACGCCATAGCGGCCGCGGTCATCGGCGGCGCATCGATGATGGGCGGCTCGGGGTCGGTGGTGGGGACGATCGTCGGCGCGCTCATCATGGCAGTGCTCAGCAACGGCTTCACGCTCGTCGGGTTCAATACATTCTTCCAGCAGCTGGCGATCGGCGTGGTGCTGATCTTCGCAGTCTACTTCGACGTCCTGCAGAGACGGCGCAGGTAACCGGCAGGGGCAAGGAGGTGAATCGTGTAGAGTGACCGTTCGTTCTTGTGCGCCGGGGACTTCTCGGCGTGAGTTCGGAATCATTCAATCGGGTTTCGTGATAAAAACGGAGGCTGAAGATGAAGAGAAGGGTTTTGTGGCTTGGTGCTGTCGCAGCGGTGATGCTCCTTGTGGCTGAGCTGGCCGTTGCGAATGGCGCAAAGGAAGGGACGGGTGCGGGGAAAGCTGGTGGCCCGACCATCGAGCTCGTTGTGATGAGCGTGAACAGCGAATACTGGCTCAGCGTGAAGGCTGGTGCCGAGGCGGCCCTGAAGCCGCTGAATGGGAAGCTGATCTTTACCGGTCCGGCCATCGACGGGGACATCCAGGGCCAGGTCGGGCTCGTCGAGAATGCCATCACGAGCAAGGTCGACGGGATCATCATCACACCGCTGGACAGCAATGCGCTCGTGGCTCCGGCAAAGAAGGCCATGGCCGCGAAGATCTCCACCGTGATCGTTGACGGTCCGATCAACTGGGACGGAACGACCAGCTATATCGCCACGGACAACGTCGCGGCTTCGCGCCTGGCGATGGAGACACTCTGCAAGCTGGTCAACGGCAGCGGGAAGGTTGCCGTCATCAATGCGCTTGCGGGGATTCCGTCGAACGACGCGCGAACCACGGGAGCGCAGGAAGCAGTCAAGGCATATCCGAATGTCAAGCTGCTGGAGATCCAGAGGGGACCGGACCAGGCAGCCGCCCTCCAGAATACCGAGAACATTCTGACGGCCAACCCCGACATCGCGGGCATCTTTGGAGCATACGATCGTGGCGCGCTCGGCGCGGTGCAGGGTCTGAAGAACAAGGGCCTGGACGGGAAGGTGAAGGTGGTGGCTTTTGACGCCGCTCCGGACGAAGTGCGTTTCCTCAAGGAAGGGGCCATTGACGCGCTCGTCGTGCAGCAGCCCTACGAGATGGGACGACTTGCCGTGGAGTACATCATGAAGGCGAAGCACGGAGAGGCAGTACCCAACAAGGTGGCGACCGAGGTCGTCGTCGTGACACGGGACAACATGAATACCCCCGAGATCCAGAAGGTTCTCAATCCGACGGGTAAGAACTAACACGAATTGGATGACACACTTCGGGCCCGCGGGCATTGGACGCGGGCCCGGCTTCACGTTGTCTCATGGCCGCGACGTCGCGGGACGATCACAGTGAAGGTGGCAGTGTCCCAGGGAGGCTTGAAATGAAGGAATCGGATGCCAGGAGCAGGGCCTTCGCTCACATCGACGCGCATCGGTCGGAGCTGGTGCGGTTCTTGTCGTCGTACGTACAGCACAACTCCGTCAACCCGGATCTGGACGAAACGGGTGAGGCATTCAGCTGCCAGAGGTGGCTCGCCGACGAGATGAGCGCATCAAAGGCATTCGCCAAGGTGGATTTCTGGGCCGAGTCGGACAAGTACGCGAATGTCGTTGCGAATCTCAAGGGCAACGGCGGCGGGCGAAGTCTGCTGCTCGCCGGCCATACGGATACTGTTCCGATCACCGCGGAACAAGTCCAGATGTGGCGCAAGGACGCCGGGCCCCTGAGCGGTGCGGTCGTTGACGGCAAGCTCTGGGGCAGGGGTGCCTCCGACATGAAGGGCGGCAGCGCCGCCGCGATCATGGCGGCCATCGCCCTGGCAAAGAGTGGGGTGAAGCTGAAAGGCGACGCATACCTGTCTTTTGTCATGACGGAGGAGACGGGTAACCGCAAGTTCGGGGTGGATGCAATCGTCGATCGGGGCTATTCCGCAGATGCCTGCCTCGTCATGGAGCCGACGGACCTCACGGTGACGCCGGCTGTGAACGGCGAGTTCTACTTCAAACTGAAGATCAAGGGACGCAGCGCCCATATCGCGGCTCGGCATCTCTCGATATACCCCGGGAAACCGAACCCCGGGAGCGCGCCCGGCTTCAATGCCATCGAGAAGGCGGTGAAGTTCATCCAGGCATTCCAGGACCTGGAGCGGGAGCTGGGACTGCACATCCAGCATCCTCTGATGGAGCCCGGGGCGACAACCATCAACGTGTCGGGCATCAAGGGTGGGGGGATTTTCTCCGCCATGGCCGAGGAATGCGAGATCGTCGGAAGCATGTTGTACTGCCCCATCATGTCGGAGAGTGAAGCAAAGGCGGAGTTCAGAAGGGCGATCGACAGGGTAGTCCAGGGCGATTTCTGGCTTCGCGAGCACCCGCCGGCTCTCGAGCTTCCCCACCTGCTTCCGTCCAAGCCGCCCATCAATACCTCCGCCGATCATCCGCTGTGCGTGGCCCTCCAATCCGGTCTGCGCCAGCAGGGCGTCACGAATGTGGACTGCGCGGTCATGATCAGTACCACAGACGGCAACTACTTTGTCGATCGGGGCCTTGACGTGGTGACATTCGGACCTGGGGCAATCTCGATGGGAACGCATAGCTACGATGAGCACATTCCCGTTGAACAGTACATCACGGCGGCCAAGGTCTTTGCGTCGGCCATGATCGACTGGTGCGGAATCGAATCTTAAGGGAGAGTGGGAATGCAGAAACCCGTTCGCGTTTTGCTCGTGGGTGAATCGTGGATCTCGACCTCTGTTCATTACAAGGGATTTGACCATTTTTCGAGTGTGCAGTTCGAGACAGGAGAGAAGTTCCTGAAAAAGGCCCTCGGATCGCTTGACAACGTCGTCCTCGAACATTTGCCGTCTCATCTCGTCATGACGTGTTTTCCGTTCACGGTGAAGGACCTGAACGAGTTCGACGTCGTCATTTTCAGCGACATCGGGGCGAACAGCGTTCTGCTGCACCCGGACGTCCTTGTCCAGGGCAAGACGATGCCGAACAGATTGAAGGTCGTGCGAGAATGGGTTGCCGGCGGCGGCGGATTCGCCATGTGCGGCGGATACATGTCATTCGCCGGATTCGGCGGCGCGGCGAAATTCTACCGTACGCCGATCGAGGAGATCCTGCCGGTGAACCTGCAGACCTTTGACGACCGTATTGAGACCCCCGAGGGAGCCATCCCGAGCGTCGTCGACACGGATCATCCAATTGTCGCTGGCCTGCCCCCGACATGGCCGGCTCTCCTGGGCTATCAGGACCTCATCTTGAAGGAGGAAGCGACGCTTTTGGCGAGAGTCGAGGATTCCCATCCCCTCCTGGCATGCTGGGACTACGGCAAAGGGCGCTCGCTCGCCTGGGCCTCGGACATTGGACCTCACTGGTGCCCGATGCAGTTCGTCGAATGGGCCGGGTTTGACAGGCTGTGGAGGCAGGTCATCACATGGCTGGCCCGACGGGAGTGAAATTGGAAAGTCGCTTGATCAGATCCGGGAACTGGGGGGTGACGAAGGGCTCTTCCACCCCCCGGCCCCTACTCCATCCCCGCCTCTTTGATGCGGTTCTGTAGCGTGCGCCGGCTGATGCCGAGCTCCTCCGCGGCGCGCGTGCGGTTGCCCCCGTGCTTCGCGAGCGTCTTTTCGATGAGTGACCGCTCCTGCTCCTTCAGCCTGCCCTGCTTCGGCGCCCGCTCAGGCGTGCTGAACGGTTCCCCGAGGTCGCGCGCCGTGATGACGTTCCCGGCAGAGAGGATGTAGGCGCGCTCGATCCTGTTCTCCAGCTCCCGGACATTTCCCGGGAAGCCGTAGGCGGACAGGCGTGCCAGGGCGTCGGGGTCGATCCCCGTCACCCTTCGTCCGCGTTCCCTGTTGAGCTTCTCCACGAAGAAACCGGCGAGGCGCGGAATGTCCTCCCGTCGTTCCCGCAACGGCGGGACCTCGATGCGGATCACGTTCAACCGGTAGTAGAGATCCTCGCGGAACCGCCCCTCCTTCAAGAGAGATTCGAGGTCGGAGTTGGTGGCCGCGATGATGCGCGCGTTGATGGGGAGGGGCTGCGTGCTGCCGAGCCTCTGCATCGTTCGCTCCTGCAACACCCGCAAGAGCTTCACCTGCAGAGGCATCGGCATCTCCCCGATCTCGTCGAGAAAGAGCGTGCCCCCCGAGGCGAGCTCGAACATGCCGCGCTTGCGCTCCGTGGCGCCCGTGAAGGAGCCCTTCTCGTGGCCGAACAGCTCGCTCTCCAGAAGCGTGTCGGGGATGCCGCCGATGTTGATGGGGACGAACGGTCCCTGGGGCGTGGAGGAAAGCGAATGGATGAGCCGGGCAACGACCTCCTTGCCGGTGCCGCTCTCGCCGGTGATGAGCACCGTGGAGGGAGTCGGTGCGACCTTCTGCACGAGGGTGCGCACCGCGCGCATCCGATCCCCGTCCCCGATCCAGATGCCGTCGGGCGCCAGGGCGCGTTGTCCCGCCTCGGCCTGACCGGAGAGGAGGCTCTCAGCGAAAAGACGCTTCAGGCGCAGAAGGAGGTCCTCGGGATCGAAAGGCTTCACGAGGTAGTCGCGCGCGCCGAGCTTCATCGCTTGTACGGCGTCGCGCACGTCGCCGTACGCCGAGATCACGATGACGGGCACCGCGGGCCCTGACTCCTGCAGCCAGGCGAGGAGCGCGAGGCCGTCCATGCGGGGCATGCGCAGGTCGAGCACGAGCCCGTCGAATGCCTCGGACTCCAGGAGCGCGCGCGCTTCGATGCCGTCGGCGGCGATCGCGGTCTGGATCCCCTCCGCCTGGATGTACTGCGCGATGGACTGGCGGATGTTCTTCTCGTCGTCGGCGATCAGGACCCTCATGCATCCCCCCGCGCGGAAAGGACGATCCGCGCCTCGGTCCCTCCGCCGACCCTGGGGAGCAGGACGAGCGTGCCGCCTGCGGCAACCACGTATCGTCGGGAAAGACTGAGCCCGATGCCCGAACCGTGCACCTTGTCCGTGAAGAAAGGATCGAAGACCTCTTCTTCGAGCCCCTGTTCGATTCCTTTGCCCATGTCGCTCACGGAGATCACGACCCGTGCCCCTTCGACGACCGCGGAGATCTCCACCGGTCTCTCCGTCGGAGCTTCCCCCTCTTCCCCGTAGCTCTCGTACGCATTGCGCACGAGGTTTTCCAGCACGGAGCGCAGGAGCTCCCCGTCGAAGCGTACTGAGCAGCCGGGTATCGGCGCGGTAACTCTCACCGGAAACGGGGAGCGCGCAACGCAGTCGGCGATGAAGCCCGGCAGAGCGATCGTCTCGGGAACGCCCGCGGGGTTCTTGAGGAGCTCGCCGACCCTGCGGGACAGCGCGTTGAGCCTCTCCGCCTCCTCGTCGATGACGTCGATCTCGGGAGCGGAGCCCGCGGGGAGCTTCCTGCGGAGGAGCGCGGTCTGGATCCGTATCGCTCCGAGCGGGTTGCGGATCTCGTGCGCAAGGGTGCGCGCCGACTCACCGAGCCTCGCCATGGTTTCCCGCTCCTCGGCTCTGCGGCGATAGCGCGTGTTGCTTGCCAGCAGGAGGAAGAACGCCGCGGCGAGCAGCGCGACGAGGAGAGGGGCTGCAATTGCCGACACGGCGTACAACGTGCGTGTTCTATAGTAGGAGGTGATGTCCATGGCGAGGAACATCGTGCCGCCGTGGCCGGCTCCCATGGCACCCATGTCGCGCATCATTCCCATTCCGGGGCCGCCGGGCGTGTCGGGGGGAGGGTTACGGTTTTGAGGCCTGCCAACCATGCCCAGAGGCCGTACGAGCGCGAGAGTTCCCCTGGCTTCATCGTAGCGAAAGGGGAACCGCACTTCTTCGGGATTCAGGAAGGCCGGCGCGTTCCCGACCCTCATGATCGGCTTGGACGACGGCCGGTAGACCCCGAAGCCGATCACCCGTGGATCGACGGACGACGGATCGGCGATCCCCTCCGCTCGATATGCATCCAGCAGCCCTGCGGCGATCCTATCCGCCTCGTATTCCACGAGGATCCGTGACCTGCTTGATTCCCCCGCGATAAAGAAAAACGAGAGGAACCCCAGGCCGATGAAAAGCACGGCGGCCGCGGGAATCACGAGTCGGTTGCTGATCGCCTGGGTGCGCATCGCCTGCAATGGTAACTCCTCTTTGCACAAAGAGCCAGCGTTGCCGCTGGCTCCCTGAAACGCTCGGTGACAGTCAGTCCTAGAAGCCGCCCTCGAAGTCGTCGCCCATCATGCCGCGGGGGCCGTACCCGCCCATCATGCCGCGAGGCCCATAGCCGTCGCCGTCCCTGCCGCGCATTCCGCGGGTCTGGCGGAGCTGGCTGAGATCGTAGGACTTGCCGTCGATCGTCGCTTTCGTGACGAACAGGTAATTCGCCGTCACTCCGTCGGCCTGATCGAGCCCGGGTGCGGTGAGGACCTGATAGCCTTCAACGGTGACCTGCGCTCCCTCTTTCACGCCGGCTTCCCGCACGAGCACGCGGGGAACGAGGAGCTCGTACGATTTGTCCGCGCTCTTCAGCACCGGATGGATGAGATTGTGCCACGCGACGCTGCCCGTCAGCACGAGCTTCTGTCCCGTCGTGACGATGACGTGCCCGGGACCCATCATCCCCGGCCCCACCTGATCCTGCGCGGACTGACCCGACGCCGCCGGCCCCTGCGTTGTCTGGTCCTTCTGACCGCTTGCAAAGGCGATACCTGAAAGCGCCAGCCCCAGGATCAGCGCTGCTGTGAATACCTTCTTGCCCATGTGTTTCCTCCTCATGGTTTGTACCAGGGAGGTTGCACGAAGCGTGCCAAGCGTGGAGTGATGGAGTGCG
This sequence comes from Spirochaetaceae bacterium, assembly GCA_003141795.1. The sequence goes on from PLNO01000196.1 coordinate 18,163, forward strand.
GAAAACAGGCCAATAGTGGCCCATTATGATCACAGAACGGGCGTTTGCCGGCGAGCCCGTTCTGTCGGGTGCGAAAAATCTGCGCAGTAGCCCTTTTCCGCGCAGCGATTTCACACCTTGTTGATTTTGTCGATGATCAGCGGACCGCCTTGGCAAGGTCGATCGTCCAGACGCCGCCACTCCATGTGGCAACACGTTCGAGGGGCCCCGTGAAAACCGTCCGCAGCTCCTGCACTTCGAGCTTCACCGCTTCGCGGCCGGTCATCGTGATGTCTTTTTCCTCGAACTGGAGCCTCAGCCCTCTGTCCTCGCCCGTCCCTTCCTTCGGCTCGAATGTCCAAGGCTCCTCGCCGTAGAGCGCCCGTCCCTCTGCTCCCATGAGCCAGAGGCGAATCGGCGTCGTGCCGGAGTTTTTCACATAGATCTTTCCCGCCCCGGCGAGCCGCTCCGGGACGATTTCCAGGAGCCATGAGCCGGAGGGTCCCCAATGTGCGACAGCCGCAAGCGGGAAGATCCTGTGAGAGCCGTTCTTCATGATGATTTCAAGCCGATTGTCCGCGGAAACCAGGAGCCCTTTGCCCTTCAGCTCGAGGTACTGACCCTGAGGATCGTTCGCCGCCTCGTACGGATCGAAGTACCAGCCCGTGTCGGCCACCGGTGAGCCGTTCGACGAAAGTACCCTGACAGTTACCAGGGCGCTGGTGAGGTTGCGGACATACAAGCGGCCCGACAGGCCTGATACCGTGGCGGTACCGTTCGGTCCCGCCGCGGAAGCATCGTAGACCCATGCGGTACCGTCCCAGCGCGGGTAGCCGGGGTCGCCGTTGCCGATGATGCGCGTCGTCCTGCCGACCAGCTGGATCGTCACGGGACTTTCGCGGGCAGCCTGGAAGGGGGCGTTACTCAAGGTAAGCGCAACGGCCTGTGCGGTGTTTCCCTGCTCATAGTCCCAGTGCGCGGCACCGATTGTGATCCTCAGGGGCCGCCCGTCCAGATCGAGGCTGACTTTGGCGGTTCGGGAGGGGTCCATGAGCCCGCCCGGCCTGAACATGCCGGCAATGACGGTCTGGGAGGCAAAGACCCCGAGCCCGGCGAAAAGGCACACCGTGATGGCGGCGAAAGCGATGATGCGCACGGTCCGTCGGGGGATCCGTGTGCTTGCCGGAGACACCGCCGCCCGCACGAGCAGACCATCGGCGTCACCGGGCCGATCGCTGCCTGACACTATCAGCCGGCCCGACGCCTGGGCGGCCTTTCCATAGACGATCACCTTGTCCGCGGAGGAGAGGGCTATTTCGCGCAGCGCGATCCGTGCGTTTTGTGCTTCCTTGCCTTCAGCGATGCCGAGCCCGTCTTCGACCCGAGAAGCGATTTCCGGCAGGTCCTCCTGCAGGTGCTTCAGCGTGGAAACGCGCTCCGTGAGGCGGGAGCCGTCGAGGACCCCTGGACCCGAGAGGACCACCGAGCCCGTCCCATCCGCCAGGGACATTTTGCTCCAGTAGCTGTCGGCAAGGACGACCTGCCCGCCCACCTTCGCCAGGCTCTCCAGCGGCTCTGCGACGACGCGCCATGCAATCGCCTTTTTGCCGGAGAGCGGGGCCTTCTTCTCGTTGCTTCCCGTGAGGGTGCCCCTGAGACAGGCCGGCAGGGTGACGCCTGAGATCAGGGCGTCCGAGGCGAACGTGGCCTCCAGATCTTTTATGGAGAGCTGCTGGTGCTCCTGGTAGACGCTGAGCTCGGAGAGCC
>PLNO01000346.1 GCA_003141795.1 Spirochaetaceae bacterium
GTCCTACGGTCAGCTGTATCCGACGCTTCGACGGCTCTCCGAGCTGGGGTGGGTGACGAAAAAAACCGAGCCCGGCAAGAAAGCCGCGGAAAAGAACATCTATTCAATCACGGACAAGGGCAGGAAAAAACTCGACGAATGGCTGCTCAAGCCGCTGCGAAGCACGTACAAGGTGAAGGACGAGTTCACGCTGCGCTTCCTCTTCTTCAGCAAGCTCCCGCCCGAGAAAGTGCTCGATTACCTGAAGGTGCAGCAGAAGAAGACGGTCCTCCAGAAGGAGACCTTCCAGCGGACGCTCGTGTCCCTGAAGGACGAGATCGACTATTTCCTGCAGGCGATCATCCGCAAGGGGATCATCCACCTGGAGGCCGAAAACCAGTGGCTGGAGGAGGTCATGGACGACATCCACACCAGCGTCGGGGCATCAGCGGACCGTCCGCCGGAGTAGGCCTAGTGGGCTGATTTCAGCTCGTCGAGGACCTGAAGGGCCTTCGTCTTCACGGAGCGCAAATAGCTTCCTTGGGCGATTTTTATGAGCATCTGATATGCGGAAGGATCCTTGATCCCTCCCTGCGACTTCTGCGCGATCTTTTCGATGGCGAGGCACAGCGCATAGCCCAGGTTGTTATCCGGCCGGGTGGGGTCTTCCTTGTTGTAAACGAAGGCGAGCGCCTTCACGACCTCATTGTTGTCGTTCTTGCCGATGACTCCCAGGCACTAGGCGGCTTCCGCCTTCACGGTGGGCTCATCGTCGATGAAGAGCACCCGCACCAGCGCATTTTTCGCATCCTCGGTTCCGATCCTGCCCAGCATGTTCGCCGAGCGCCTGCGCACTTCGGGAAAATTGTTGACCTGGCGGCCGCTGTCGCGCGTCACGTGCCCCGATCCCTCGAGGGCGAGGTATTCGAGGACGAACTCCACCTGCTGGTCGTTCGACTTGAACGAGCCGTCGTTGATCTTCTTGTCCAGATCATCCAGCGCGCTCATCTTGATGTCATAGTCGTCGGAGAAGGCTTTCTCCCTGAGGATCTGGAACTCGACGCTCTTGAGGAACAGCTCCTCGATGGTGATTTCATTGCTGGGGGACGACGAGGCGGCCTGCTGCGCGGGGAGGAGGAAAGCCACACCCGCAAAAAGGCACGCCGCAACGGCGAACGTCCGCCACGAGAAGGTGCGCCGTGCGCCGTTTCTCGATCCGCTCATCCTCATAGTACGTCTCCCCTTCTCATCGTGTGTTCTGCACGGTCTGCTGGATGCCCACCTTCCACCGTCCTTCCTCGCGAACGAGGTAGTAGAGGATGACCGGCGTGCCCTGGATCTTCGTCAACGCCTTGACGTGTGTCGCGTCGACGAAGGTGATGTCGTCGAGTATCGCCTGCAGATGGCTGCGGACGACGACCTGGCTGAAATAGTCCTTGAGGCTCTTGAGCACTATTCCGTTCTTCTTCAACACCCCTGCGCTCGACGCCTGGGCGAGGAACTCGGGGCTGCCCGTCACTTTGACGTAGTCATTGGTGAGGTACGCGAGCCACTGGTCGTAGTCTCCGTCGGAAATGATCTTCGTCAGGGCGGCAATGACCACCTGCACCTCTGCAAAGGTCTTGCGGTACAGCTCTTCCGTGGCAACGAACCCCTGTGCGGGCGCGGTATCGGCCGTGGTTTGAGGCCCCAGCTGCGCGGCAGGGGTTGTTTGAGGCTGCTGCTCGGTTGTCGCCGGTTTCTCCGCTGGCTGCGACGTGCAGGAAACCAGGAGTGCGGTAGCGAGAACCAGGCTGGCGATGAGACGTCCCTCCACTTTCATTACTGTTAATTCTATTCGTCGGAACGGCATTTGTCAAAGATATTTCCCCCCAATGGTCGTGCAGTTCACCGCAACCGTGCATTGCCGGGCGGCCCATGGCCGCGCAGATCACCGCTACCGTGCATTGCCGGGCGGCCCCCAGGCCGCGCAGATCACCGCTGTCGTGCTTTGCCGGGCGGCCCATGGCCGCGCAGATCACCGCTACCGTGCTTTGCCGGGCGGCCCTTGCCTCAGTGAAAGAGCTCGGCTATTCTCGGGGCCATGTTCAAGGTACTCCTTCCGGGGACGTATGATCCCCCTACGAACGGACATCTGAATATCCTGAGGCGCGCGTCGAAACTCTTCGGGGCTGTGCAGGTCGTCATCGCGGTGAATCCCTCGAAGACCTACCTTTTCAACGCGGATGAGCGGCTTGCGATGATGACGGAGCTCGCTCAAGGTCTGCCGAATGTGTCGGTGTCGACGTGGAGCGGCCTTATCGTCGATTTTGCGGACCGGGCGGGCGTGCACGTCATCGTGCGCGGGGTCCGCGCCCTGGCGGATTTCGACTACGAGTTCGAGCTCTCCCTCATGAACCGCTCCCTGAACCCGAAGATCGAAACGATTTTCATGCCCACCGACCAGAAGTACTCCGTCATACGCTCTTCCGTCATCAAGGAGATCGCCGGATTCGGCGGAGACATCTCCGGCATGGTGCCTCCGAACGTCGCCAAGGCCCTGCACGAGAGGCTGAGAGCGCGAAGTAACGGCGCGCCTTGACATTCCAGGGGCTATAGTGTAGCCTTCCGTATCTTTATCAAATTAATCCACTTTTTGAGGTGATTTGACATGGCTTTGCCGAAGAGAAGAATATCGAGGGCACGGGGACGCAAGCGCCGGTCGGCAAACCTGCGCCTGGCCGTTCCGACCCTCGTCGAATGCAGCAACTGCGGAAACAGAATAATGCCGCACCGTATCTGCCCCAAGTGTGGTTTCTACAGGGGAAAGCAGGTATTCAAACCCGAGGAAATGGCGTGATCATTCCTGGTGAGTGCATCCACGGAACACCCCCTCGCGTTCTCTCACATATCTTTCTTACAGGAGGTTGAACTCTATGGACGAACTGTTCGAAAAAATGAAGAAACTTATCGCCGACAGGCTCGAGATCGATGAATCGAAGATCACTCTGGATTCTTCCTTCCGCCAAGACCTCGGGGCTGACAGCCTCGATACGTACGAGCTGGTCTATGCGATCGAGGAGGAGCTCGGCATCAGTATCCCGGACGAAAAAGCCAATGAGTTCGAGACGGTGCGCGACGCCCTGGAATACATCCGCTCCCAGGTAAAGAAATAGCAAGGTTTTGTTCAAGAAAGCAAAGCGTGTCCATTCCGTCACGCTGAAGCCTGAGCGCAAGAAGGAGCTCCAGCTCTTCGAAAGGCACGCGGGAATTCGATTCCACGAGCTGGAGTTCCTCAATCAGGCCTTCACCCACCGCTCCTTCGCGAACGAGCTGGGGGAGACGGGGGAAAACAACGAGAGGATGGAGTTCCTCGGGGATTCGGTCCTGGGCCTGGTGGTGGCGGACTATCTGTACACCACTTTGCCGGACCAGCCGGAGGGGGAGCTTGCCCGCATCAAGAGCTTCGTGGTGAGCGAGGCGAGCCTTTCGGAAATTTCCCGCGGGCTTCGCGTCGACAACTTCATTCTGATCGGCAAGGGCGAGGAATACTCCGGCGGGCGCTCCAAGAAGACAATTCTCGCGGACTGTCTGGAAGCGATCATCGGCGCCTACTACCTCGATTCGGGGTTCCCGGCCGCAGAGCGCTTCGTTCATTTCATGCTGATTCCCGAGATCAACAAGGTCCTCGAGAACAAACATGCGAAGGACTACAAGACCCTGCTGCAAGAGCACGTCCAGAAACGAATGAAGACCTATCCGAAGTACCGCGTGGTGCAGAAGACGGGTCCTGACCATGACAAGACTTTCTGGATCGAGGTGCACATCGGGGACAAGTCTTTCGGGGCCGGCAAGGGAAAGAACAAGAAGGAAGCCGAGCAGGAGGCCGCTCGTCTGGCCTATGAGGCGATGAACGTGGTCGACAAACCCATGAAGTCGAACGCCGCGGCGCACGCTCTGCAGCACCGCGGATAGCGCGCTCACGAACCGGCGGCTGCCGGCGTGAAGGCTCCGCTACCCCTGGTTGAGCCTTTCCTGATAGAGCTTTGAGGCGATCTCCAGCAGCTTCCCCCTCTCATTGAGGTCCGGGTCCTCGAGCACCGACTGCAGGAGCTCATTGAGTATCACCCCTATGCGCGGCCCGGGGGGAATGCCGAGGGCCTTCATGATGTCGGTGCCGTTCACCGCGATCTGTGAAACGCTGAAAGCCTTGCCCGCTTCGAGAACCGCGCGGACGCGCGCCGAGAAATCCGAGAGCCCGCGGGGGAAGACTTCCGCGTTCTCCTTGCACATCCCGATCTGGTCAGCCCTGCGCAGCGCGACGATATCGGCTATCGCCGCCTCTCCCACCCGGGATATGAGCCTGCGAACCGCGGCGTCGGTCCACTCCTCCTGATAGTTGAACATATGGTTTGCGATGAGGTGGCACACGTCGTGGATCACGGCGTTGGGGAGCTTCAGCCGCTGGAGGATCGCCTCCGCCATTTCCGCGGACACCCTTTCGTGTCCGTAGAACGTCGGCCGTCCCTCGGGGCCTGCGCCGAGGGATACAGGCTTGCCCACGTCGTGGAGGAGCGCCGCAAGGCGGAGTCGCAGGGACTCGCGAGGAGCGGCGTCGCAGGCGTACAGCGAATGCGTGAAAACATCGTAGCAGTGCAGCGTGCCCTGGGCCATTCCCACTCCCGAGAGGAGCTCGGGGATCACGACACCCAGGATGCCGGTCTCCTTCATGAGGAAAAGACCGACCGAGGGAACGGCGGACTGCAGGATCTTGCAGACCTCGTCCCGCACCCTTTCAGCGGACACGAGGGCGAGGATGTCGAGGCTGCCGGGGATCGCCTCGAGTGTTGCAGGCTCGACGACGAAGGATAGCTGCGCGGCGAACCGGCACGCCCGCAGCGGCCGCAGCCCGTCCTCACGGAACCTGTCGGCGGGGGCGCCGATGGCGCGGATGATCCCTTTCGTGATGTCCAGGCGGCCGTCATGCGGATCGAAGATACGCTGCGTGTGCAGGTCGAATGCTATGGCGTTGATCGTGAAATCCCGTCGTGACAGGTCCTCCTCGATCGAGGGGGTGAATGAAACCGCATCAGGTCGCCGTCCGTCGGTATAGACGGATTCGGTCCTGAACGTCGTCACCTCGAAAGTCGTGCCCTTGAAGAGCACCGTGACGGTGCCGTGCTTGATCCCCGTGGGGATGACGTGACGGAACAGACCGATGACCTGCTCGGGGTGCGCATCGGTGGCGATGTCGAAATCGGAGCTCGGCCTGCCCATCAGGATGTCGCGCACGGCTCCGCCCACCAGGTGGCATTGAAAGCCGGCGGCGCGGAATGGCGAAGCGAAATCCAGAACCACACGAGGCACGCGCATGACGCGAAGGAGTATCCGGTCAGTCGCACGCAGTGTCAATAAATGCCGGCGCATAAAAAAACCGCCCGGGAGGGGCGGTTTTCATGAACGAACCCGTCTTTACTTGAAGAGCTGAAGAACCGACTGGGGCTTCGTGTTGGCCTGCGCGAGCATGGCCGTGGAGGACTGAACGAGGATCTGGTCCTTCACGAACTCCACCATCTGGCGCGCCATGTCCGTGTCGCGGATCTGCGACTCGGCCGCCTGCAGGTTCTCCGCTCCCACCGCCAGGCCCTTCATCGAATACTCGAGCCTGTTCTGATAGGCGCCGAGGTCCGCCCTCTGCTTGTTCACGATGCGCAGAGCGTGGTCGAGCACTCCGATGGCGGCATTGGCCCTGTCAGGGGAGGAGAGGGAGATGAACGTTGCGGTGTTCGGCCGTCCGTTGGGTCCCTGCACCCCGAGCCCCTGCGCGGTCATCGTGCCGATGTTCACGCGGATGCGCTGGTCCATGTTCGCCCCGATGTGCAGCCACAGGCTGGCGGTGACGACGTTCTCCCCCGTTGCGGTGGCGAACCTGCCGGTGAGCATGTTCATCCCGTTGAACTGCGCGTGCGACGCGATGCGGTTGATCTCGCTGACCAGCTGGGACACCTCGACCTGGATCTGCATGCGGTCCTCGTTGGAATAGATCCCGTTGGACGCCTGCACGGAGAGCTCCCGCAGCCTCTGGAGGATGTCCTGGCTCTCCTGGAGGTAGCCTTCAGCCGTCTGGATGAAGGAAATGCCGTCCTGGGCGTTGCTTCCCGCCCTCTGCATGCCGCGGATCTGCGAGCGCATCTTTTCCGACACGGCAAGACCCGAGGCGTCGTCGCCGGCCTTGTTGATCCTCATGCCCGACGCCAGCTTCTCCATGTCCGCATCCGAAGCGATGTTGTTGAACTTGAGGTTGCGCTCCGTGAAGAGGGCGCTCATGTTGTGGTTGATGATCATCGAATCCTCCTTGAAAGTATCTGCCGGACGTCCCTGTCCGGTGTTGATCCACTTTCAATGCTCGGACGAATCCCAAAGTGCTTAAGGGTTTTCTTTTATTGCGCATGCCAACGGAAACCGCTACTCTGCTGGGATGTCGTTCGACGCGCGTGACCCGCAGAAAGGCCCCGCCCGGGGTCTTCTCGTGATCGGCGGCGCTGCTCCGGGGCCGCGGGAGCTTCTCCTCTGCGCGCGCGGCATGGATGTGGTCGTAGCCGCGGATTCCGGCTACGACCATTGCCGCGCGGCAGGCCTGCTTCCCGACCTCGTCGTCGGCGACATGGACTCCCTTTCCGATCCCTCGCTGCTGGACGGCCTGCCCGCCGCGAGCGTCATGAGGTTCCCGCGCGACAAGGACGAGACGGACACGGAGATCGGGATGCGTCTGCTCTTCGAAAAGGGCTGCCGGGAGCTCACCATCGCCGGGGGCGGGGGCGGGCGGATCGACCACCTCCTGGGCGTCGCCGCGCTGTTCGAAAGAGAAAACCCGCCGCTGAGATGGCTCACCGATCATGAGGACATTCGTCTCGTGCGGGAGGAGGCGACTCTCGACGGGTGCACGGGCGCCACGATCTCCGTGTTCCCGCTGGCCCTGGGTGCGGCTGACATGCACTCGGAGGGGCTGTACTGGCCGCTTGACGGTCTTGCGTTCCCGCGCGGTGCAGCGGGGATCAGCAATCGCGCTGTTGCCGACCGCGTTCGCATCACCGTGGGCAGGGGGCGGCTTCTCGTGATAAAATCCTATCCGAAGGATTGATGATGCTGGAAAAGAGCCGGCTCGAAGAGCTTTCGAAGGAGCTGCCCGAAAAAGAGCGCAAGGAGCTCCTTGAGCGCATCGGCAAGCGCATGGACCGTGAGGAGAGCGAAGAGGCGGTCCCTGTCGAGCTCCACGCGGGGGAACGGGAAAAGATCATCTCCTTCGAGATGAAAAAGGCAGGATCCTGGGTTCGGTTCCTCCTGTGGCTGCGGACGGTTGTCAGTGGACGGTCGCGGCAGGAGGTCTTCCTCGACATCCGTCTGCGCCTCCTGCGCACCCATATCCGCTCGGTGAGCCCCGGCATCACGGGATTCGAAACGCGCGACCTCTCCGCCAAGTTCGCCCGCAAGCTCTACGACCTGTACGCCAAGGTGGAGCCCCTCATGGGCATCTACCATGCGCTGGGTTCGGACAAGGGGCTGCGCGGAGCCGCCTACGCGTGGTACGTCGAGCAGCGATGGGCCGAAGCGCGCCGCAGCGTGGAAGAGTTCGTCGGCACCGAGGAAATGGAGGAGATCTTCGGCCAGACCGGACAGTCGGAGGACATCCGCAAGAAGCTGTCCCTGCGCCTGAACGAGTACGTGCGGCTGCTGCCGGAAAGCCTCGTATTGAAGCTCGAAGAGGAGGCGCACCTCCACCTCTCTCTCGGACGGCTCGCCGCGTTCCCTTTCGCCACCTTGTTCCGCTATTTCAACTACACCCTCTCGGAGCCCACGGACGGGAAGTATCCCGCCTTCGAGAACGCTCCCGTGATGCTGACGCTGGACCTCATGGAGAAGCTGCACGTGGCCTTCACCCTCATTCGGCGTGCCGCGCCGGATTTCATCTACGCGGAGGAACCGATCTCCTATTACCTGTTCGTGCGCGCCGGGGTGAAGCCCGGGACGGAGGGAACCGCCGCATCGATCGCCACCGAGCTCGAGCATCTGCGGGCCGACGTGGTTGCGCTCACCAAGGAGATCGGCTCCTTCGACGAGGCGATCCCGCTGCTGGATCTCGTGCGCTATTTCCGCCGCGACCCATGGTACGAGCTCGTTTTCAACACACCGCGGCTGTACCTGCGCAGTCAGTACTTCTCCACGCTCAAGGCACGGCTGAACCAGGAGCTGGAGGAAAAGCTCAGCACGATCAAGGAGAGGGTCATTGGCCGCAAGATCCAGGAAATGCTGCGCGGGCAGCGGATCGTCGAGTTCAGTTTCTACAGGGAGAATCCCGACTTCGACTTCCGCAAGCTCAGTCTTCCCTATTTCTCCTCCATCCGCAGCCTGGGCCTCATGTACAACTACATCCTGCAGCAGTTCAAGGGAGTCGTTCAGGAGGCGGCGCAGATCGTCTCCGGTACCGTGCTCGCGAACAACCGCATCACGCAGAACAGGCTGACGCAGAGCATCTCGGGCCTCGAGGACCTGGAGGCGAGGATCGTGCTGTTCGACCGGGCCCTCTCCCCGGACGAGGAGGACGGGAAGCAGCTCGCGCGGTTCAGGTTCAACGTGGCAACTGACCTCCTCTTGCAGAAGAGCTACCGCGCATTCATCGCACAAAAGGACCGGGACGCCAGGGACCTTATCGAGAAATCGCGGGACCACCTCTCGGCCATCAGGAAGGTGTTCGACGACATACGTACGAGCACCTTCGACAATACGAGGTCCCTCCTGAAGGTCCTCCACCTCTACCGGGGGCGCAATCAGACCCTGGGGCAGATCCTCAATACGCGGTCGGACGCAATCGGCGGGTTCCTCAAGCTGCTCGATCAGGTGCTGGAAATAGAAAAGGGGGTCTGAGCCACCAGCTCCTTGAACCGTCGGGTCGTCTCCCGCGGGTCTTCGACGAGCACGCGCCGCCCCGCGATCAGGTCAGCGATCCCCGTCTCCCGCGGGTAGCGCGGGATGATGTGCAGGTGGAGGTGGTCGATCGATGCCCCCGCGGCGGGGCCCATGTTGAAGCCGATGTTGTAGGCGTGCGGCGCCCACCCCTTGTCGAGCAACCCCAGCAACCAGCGCTGCAGCGCCATGAGCCGGCTTTCCTCGTCCGTCGTGAGCTCGCGCACGTCCTCGACGTGCCGGCAGGGGTAGAGGAGGAGGTGGCCGGGGTTGTAGGGGTAGAGATTCACGGAG
>PLNO01000330.1 GCA_003141795.1 Spirochaetaceae bacterium
GCGACAAGCGCGGCGGCCCCACCTATACGCGGCCCGACGATTCGCTGGAGTCCATCACCAACAGGCTGGAGGTGTACCGCAACCAGACCGAGCCCCTGATCGCGTTCTATCGGGGCAAGGGCTTGCTGAAGGACATCGATTCCTCCAAGTCTCCCGAGGACACGCACAAGCAGATCGTAAAGGTGCTTTCAGGACTGAAGTAGAACGGCCGCCGTCCGCCTCGCGCGTCAGTGCGAGGCGGACGGGGCGGTTGCCGCCGGCGCCGCGGGCGTGGCACCCGGCGTCGCTGTTGGCGCTCCCTGCGCTGCGGCAGGAGCGGCGGTGGTCGGAGCAGCAGCGGTCGGCAGCAGGTCGTGCTGTTTCAGCGCGGCCTCCACCTTGTCCCTTTCCAGGAGTATCGTGGAATCCAGAAGCACTTTGATCGCCGCAGCGTCCTTGAAGCCCGCCCCGAGGGCCTTGTTCAAGGCATCCAGGCCCCTCTGGGGGTCCTGCACCACGGTCAGCAGAAGGCGCGCCTCCCCGAACCATCCATCGGCTTGACCCGCATTCGAAGTGACTATCTTGTCATAGGCGTCCAGGGCCTTGGCGTACTTCTGCTGTCTTTCCGCCCCCGCGGCGACCATGAACCACGCATCCACATCGCTGGGCTTCTTGTCCAGATAGCGGGAGAGCAATTCCGCGGAACCTGACGGGTCATCGAGGGCCAGGGCCAGGGAGCCTGCGGCAAACAGAGCATCGGTATCGTCGGGAGCGCGGTCGAGCAGGGACCGGAAACGATCGAGGGCTTCCTTCTTGCGGTCGAGCTTCCAGAGGATGATGCCGGAATCGTACAGGGCGTTCTGATCGGCAGGGGAGAGCTTGAGCACCGTCTCGTACTGCTGCAAGGCGTCAGGCTCGCGGCCCGCCATGTGGTACGACCATCCGAGCGCGGACAGCACCTGCGTGTTCTGGGGATCGGCGGCAAGGAGCTGGTTCAGCACGACGATCGCCTCGTCCGTCCGTTTCTTGCGTGCATAGGCGAGTGCGAGATTGTAGCTCGCCTTGGTGAACCCCGGATCGATACGCACCGCTTCCTGAAAGGACTGGATGGCCTTGTCGTACTGCCCCAGATCCGCGTACGCGTTGCCGAGGTCGTAGAAATCGGACGCCACCGATCGGTTCTGCGACGTGGTGGCGCAACCGCTGACGAGGAGAACCGCGGCCAGCGCCGCCGCTACAAACGCGCCTTTCATGCCCCGACTATAGGGCGAAATCGGCCATGACACAACCGCGCGGACAACGGAGACGGGACGCAGATTCACGGCGCCGGCGATGTTCGGGTTGACAACCCTTCGGTCGTTAGTTACCATGAATATGGTTTTTATGGCGCAAAACCCTCTCCAAAAGAAAGTCGCCGGCGCGTTGAGCCGGGAGTCCCGGATCACCGCTCTCACCTTGCTCAAGAACTTCTATGACGAAGAGATTTTCACCCTCCTCGTGAAGGAGATCTACAACGCTGACATCGGCGTCAGCGAAGCCGCGATCAAGGCGTCGGGGTCACTCGGAAACGAAATCGCCATCCCCCATCTCTACCAGATCATCGAGCGGGGAAGGGTGTCGCAGCGGATCGCGGCGACACAGTCGCTCATGGCAATCCGCGCCCCGTCTTCCACGGGGATGCTCATCAAGTACTTCAACCACTTCCCGGAAGAGTCGGTGCGTACGGAGATCCTTCGCGCCATCAACGCGATCTCCCCGACGGACCAGCAGGTGCTCAACCTGAACCAGGCCGTCTACGCGGATCCGAAGCAGACGGAAGCGGTCAAGAAGATCGCGGTCGAAGCGCTCGTCGAGGCGGAGCGCTACACGATGCTGAAGGAAACGCTCCCCCGCGCGCTTCCCGGGGTGCAGGAGGCGGCATTCGCGAAGATGCTGCAGACCGGAAGCCAGGAGGTCCTCGAGATCAACGGGGACACACTCGGCTCCGCAGCCCTCGGCCGCTACCTCTGCGTCTACACGCTCAAGACGAAGAACCCCCAGGGCAACTACGTCCTGGAGTCGCTGCAGAAGGGTGACAGGCAGACGNNCTCTCGGAGTTCCAGGGCAGGCTGCGCTTTCCGACCCGCGTCTTCCGTCTTCTGCTCATCATGCCCTACGTCGATGCGGAGACCGAGGCTTTGGTGGGAGACTTCCTGAAGAAGATCGTGGTGGAGGTGAAGAGCGCCTCACCGCACCTCCTCAGCGAGTTCTCCGTCATCGCCTCGGCCCACCTGGACACGGTCTTCGGGAAGATCCGCAAGGGGTACATCTCCCTTCAGGGAATCACGAACAAGGAGGTGCTGCTCGCGACAGTGCTTGCCACCCTCCTGGAGAGGTACGCCACGCCCTCCGTGCTTGCCGACGTGCAGGCCTTTTTCAAGGATGAGGATTCCGGGGGGCGCACGCCGCCGGTGGCCCAGATCAAATCCCTCCTTGCAACAGCGCCCAGGGAGGACCAGAACCGGTTCGAGGCATGCATCCCGCTCTTCACGTTGACGGAGAAGAAGGACAAGGTCACCGTCCTCAACCAGGTGACGCGCATCGACCTCGGCAGGCCTTTCTACATCCGCAGGTTGAACCGCCTCATCCGCGTCGCTGGATCGCTGGAGATCAAGACCACCTCCAAGAAGATCCAGGAGATACTGGATTTCGCCCGCGCGGAGCGCATCCATTTTCTGGAGGAGACGAGCATCGTCACGCTCTGCCAGCTCCTCACGCGCTCGATCATCGAGCTCTCCCGGGAGTACTTCAAGGAGCCCGGGCGCAACACGCGCTCCCTCAACGGCTACATCCGCGGGGCGCGGTTCATCCCTGCGCGCATCATGGTGGGTCCACTGATCCACATCATGCAGAATCCCGCGCTCAACGCCCATTCGCGGGAGCTGGCGATCGATTCAATGGAAAACATGGATCTTGCCGGCATGCAGCGGGTGCTCCCGCCCCTCCTGAAGGTCCTCGATCTCCGCGACGTGACGGATGAGGTGAAGGTGAGGATCGGCAACCTTTTCGCGCGTTACGCGGATGCCACCATCGCTCCCCTCGCCATGGATCTCACTTCCCACGCCGCACCGGCGGGCCGACGGGTGGCAATCAGGACGATCAAGGCGCTCGCGGCGCGGGGCACGGGCGCACCGACGGACATCGTCACCAACAGGCTCTACCTGCTCCTGGAAGACGCGGACCGGTCCGTGCGCCTGGAGGCGCTGCTCGCCCTCCTGTCCATGAAGGACGACTACGCCGCGCAGATCGTCAGCGACTACGTACAGACCGCCGACGTGGGAATGGCCGCAGAGATCCTCCACGGGCTGACGAAGCCGCTGTCCCGGGAGGTCTTCGGGCTCGTGGTGGAGATGATCCGCCTCGACGATCTTGCCGTGCAGGAGGCGCTTCGAGCGCTCCTTCCCGAGCTGAGCCAGGGGGCGTTCGCGGAGGAGCTTCGCCAGAGCCTCCTCGCCGCTCTCACCACCGTTCCCGGAGAGGCGCGGAAGTCGGAGACGCCGGCGGACGACCGAGCGCTTCCCAAGACGGAAAGCGCTCTCGATCAGGCAAAGCTCGACTTCAAGTTCCGCAGGGAGAACACGCAGGTCTTCACGGTCTTCTTCATTGACATCGCCGGGTTCACGGAGAAGACATCCGGACTCGACATGTCCTACACGCTGAAGCTCATAAAAGCCTTCGAGGAGATCGTCACCTCCACGATCGACGCCAACAGGGGATCGATCGTCAAGAAGATGGGGGACGGGATCCTCGCCGTTTTCAAGCACCCGCTGAACGCAACCGTCGCGGCTCTGGCCGTGCAGCAGAAGATCCACGACTACAGCGCAGTCCGCGTGGAGCAGGAGAAGTTCCAGGCCCGTATCGGCCTGAACACGGGTCCCGTGATCCGAAAAGACAACGACATCTTCGGCGAGGTGGTGAACATCGCCTCCCGGATGCAGAGCGTGGCGACCCCCGGTGACATCCTTCTGACGGACGCGACCTTCCAGCAGATCCGGGACTACGTGCGCTGCACGGAGCTCGGCAGGATACAGGTCAAAGGGATCAAGGAGGCCATTACCGCCTACTCCCCCGAGGCCGTCACCGTGGACCTTGCCAAGCTGAAAGAGACCCCGGACAAGGAAGCCGCCAGCAAGGGCGTCCTGCGCGACTCGAGCCTTGAAAAGCTCAAGCAGTCGATCTTCGTGCCGGATTTCTCCGTTCCCGGGGAGAAGAGCTCGCTGGAGCTGGCCTCCACACTGAAAACGCTGTTCAGCGAGATTTCGCGCGCGGTGGAGGACATCGCCTCCGATTATCACGACGAATACGTGTTCAAGAAGTATCTGCAGGAGAGATGGAACGCTTTGATGGGAAAGTTATAGGCTTTATTGGCGAAAAGCCGCCGGCCATTTGACCTTTTCAACCCATGATGCTATAGTGCCGCAAATCCCCTGGAAACGGGAAGGAGGTATATTGGCCGAGAAGGATCTCAGAATAAATGAAGGTATACGGGTCCGCGAAGTGCGATTGATCGACGCGGACGGGAATCAGAAGGGAATAGTGCCGACCTTCGAAGCGCTGCAGATGGCTCGGGAGGCGGGTGCGGATCTCGTGGAGATAGCCCCCCAGGCCCAGCCGCCGGTGTGCAAGATTCTCGATTACGGGAAATACAAGTTCGAGCTGGAGAAGAAGACCCGTGAGGCGAGGAAGCATCAGAAGCAGATACGGATCAAAGAGATCCGTATGCAGCCGAAGATCGACGAGCACGACCTGGAGTTCAAGACGCGCCACGTCAAGGAGTTCCTCGACGAAGGCAACAAGGTCAAGGTCACCGTCCGTTTCCGCGGACGCGAGCTTGCCCATACGGAGCTCGGCAAAGACGTCCTGGACCAGATTCTCGTGATGCTCGGGGATGCCTTCATTGTCGAGAAACCCGCCCAGATGGAAGGGCGGACGATGTCAATACTCCTCAATCCCAAAGGAAGCAAGGCAAAGAAAGGATAAGCGATGCCGAAGATGAAGACCAAGAAGGCCGCGGCCAAGCGCTACCACGTGACGGGCACGGGGAAAGTGCGCTTCAAGAAACAGGGCCTGCGCCATATACTGACGAAGAAGAACGCGAAGAGAAAGAGAAGACTGCGCCTGCCCGCTACCCTCAACCACGTCGAAGAGAAGAGGGTGAAGAAGCTCTGCCCGTACGCAGGCAAGTACTAGAGGAAAAGGAGACTCTGATCCATGCCCAGATCGAAAAACGGAACGCGGAGACGCGAACGCCGACACAAGATAATGAAGAGCGCCAAGGGGTACTGGGGAGGCCGAAGCCGTCTCTTCAAGACCGCGAAAGAAGCGGTCATGAAGGCGATGGCGTCCTCCTACAAGGACCGCAGGCGCAAGAAGCGTGAGTTCCGCAGGCTCTGGATTGCCCGCATTTCTGCGGCCGTCCGCGCTGAAGGTGTCACCTACTCCCAGTTCATCTACGGGCTCACGCAGGCCGGAGTGGTGATCAACCGCAAGGCGCTCTCCAACATGGCAATCGAGGATCCGGTCGCCTTCAAGGCGATCGTCACGCGCGCCAAAGAGGCGCTGGCGGTCGGCGCCCCGGCTCAATGATCACACTCGAGCAGATCAGGCTCCTCGAAAGCAAGATCGCTCGAGCCATCGAGCTCATCCGGGTCCTGAAGGAAGAGAACTCGTCCCTGCACAAGGGGCTGGAGTCCGCGCAGAAGCGGATGAAGGAACTCGAAACACTCGTTGACGGATTCAAGACCGATCAGAAGGAAATTGAATCCGTCATCGTCCGCACGCTCCACACCCTCGATGAGGTGGAGGAGAACGTGTCAGCGAAGCGTCAGGATCGCGCGGCCGCTCCTGGCGGCAGTCCGTCCGCGGTCCCTGCGACAAAGCCTGAACCCGCTGCCAGCCGGCCTGAGCCGGCTTCACGGACGGCCCCCGTCGACACGCCGCCCGCCGCTCCTGGCGGCATTTCCCCCCCCGCGGAGCCCGTAGCGTCACGCGACACGGCTGCGCGGCCGGCGAAGGAAGAGCTCGACATCTTCTAGGTCGTCCAATGGAAAAAAGGCAGCTCCGCATAGAAATCCTGGGTTCGTCGTTCGTCATCCAGTCCGATGAGAGCACGGAGCAGCTCGCGCNNGAAGGTGGAGGAAGTCAAGGGCCGCTACACCTTCGCGGACCCGCTCACCGTCGCCGTCCTGGCCGCGCTGAACATCGCCGATGAGCTTTTCAAGACGCGCGAAGGCCGCGAGTCGATGAGCCAGGGGGAGGACATCGGCATCCTCGCCGAAAAGCTCATCAGCAGCATTGACGACGAGCTTTTGGAGCACACCCCGTATACCGACGAGCCCCCCCGCTCATAGCACTTCCCCCGTTCTTCAGCCGTACACGCACCCTTCGACGCTGACCACACGCGCCGCCAGGGCATTTGCCAGCCGCGCGCACGACACGGGATCCGCGCCGGAGAGCCGCCCGGAGAGGAATCCGGCTGCGAAAGCGTCCCCCGCCCCCGTGGTATCCACGGTGGGCACACGAACGCCCGGCACCGCCTCCCACCTGCCCCGCTCTCCCACGATGCAGCCCTTGGCCCCCACCTTCATCACGACGAGCGGCACGATGGCTGAGGCGTCCCTCACGCAATCTTCGTCGCACGCGCTGCCGGTGAGCAGTCCGATCTCGTCACGGTTGCCGAAGAGGATGTCCACGTGCCCGGGGATCGNNGAACAGCTCCCCGTAGCGGTTCACCGCGAAAGGGTCCGCAAGGTCGAAGGCCACGGCGATGTTCCGCGCCCGCGCGAAATCCACGGCCTTCTCCGCCGCGCGGCGCTGGTTGTCCGTGTCCCAGAGATACCCCGTGAGGTAAATGATGCGGGAGCTGGAAAGCCGGTCGAGGTCCAGATCCGAGGCCTGGAAATCCCTGCACGCCCCGAGGAAAGTGTTCATCGTGCGCTCGCCGTCCGGCGTGACGAGGATGACCGACGTGCCCGTCGGCGTATCCTTCCGTACGAGCGCTGATTCGACGCCCGCATCACGGATCCCGTCGGCGAACTGATCGCCCCTGGGATCCCTGCCAATCGCCCCGTTGAAGACGGGCTTTTCCGACAGGGTGGCGTCGTCGCCATCCCCCAGCAGGCCTCGTCGGAGCTCGCGGCCCGCAGGGCCGGCACACCAGGCGATGCCGCGCGCGGTGTTGGCGGCGCTCCCGCCCGGCGTGGTCTGGAAAGTGCCGACGTCGGCGAGCAGGGCCGCGATCTCCTCGTAGGCGACCAGATGCATTGTCCCCGGGCTTTTCCCGAAACGTCGAAGGAAGGGATAGTCGACATGCGCGATCACATCCATCAAAGGATTCTCGACTGCGTAGAGCGAATACACGAATGGTCCTCCCGGAATCACAGAATTGACACCAGTGATTGGCGCGACGTATAGTCTTCAATACTAAGGAAGCGATGCCCGTATGTCCATCGTCACAAGCCAACAGCTCGCGCGGTACTACGAACAGTACAAGACCATGGACGTCACCTTCAACAAGCAGGTGATCAGCGCCACTGGGCTCGTCGCGCGCAACGTGTACCTCAAAGTCCAGGATCGGCAGATCCCCTGCGCCGTGTTTTCAAGCTCCATGGCGGGGGCACGGATCATCGCCACCATGTCGCCGGCGGTCATGATGGCTCTCAAGCAGGTCAACAACCGCATGTCCCTGCGGTGGTGCTTCAAGCTGCCCGACAAGGTGGAGCCCATCACCTTCTTCGTGACCTGCCACCCCGCAAGCTTCACCCACTATGCGGTCCAGGGCCCCGACGTGCAGATCGTCACCGCGGAGTTCACCCAGCGGCCGCCTGACGACCTCATCCTCATCCTCGGGAGCCTCCTGGAGGCGAACGCCAACGCGCACCGCCGTAAGGACGAGCGCATCGAAATTACCCCGGAGACGATGAAGCGTCTCGGCCTGGATACCCGCGAAGGGGGCCTGGTGATCGGCACGACGTCCCACCGGTGCGTTCTGCGCGACCTCTCCTTCAGCGGCGCGAAGGTGGTCGCTTCGGGAAGCGCGGCGTACTTCATGGGCAAGCGCGCAGTCCTGAAGATCACGCGGGGAGACCAGGCGGCGGAGATCACCGTACAGGGCTCGGTCCGAAGGGTGGACGAGGTGGGCGGCCGCAAGGACATCCTCGCCGTGAGCCTCGAGTACGATGGCGATCCGCCCATGACGTACAAGCTCCTCATCAATTCCTACCTCTCGTCCCTGAGAAAAACGCCGCAGGAGACCCCTGCGGAAGTCAAGCCCGCCGCAGCACCGAAGCCTGCCGCTCCCGCGGCGGATGCTCCGATGCTCGTGCCCGAGGACGTCCCCGACGTCGAAGGAAATGACAGCACGAATGGATGAAGCTGAACACATGGCGAACGTCGCCTTCGTTTCGGTTGCAAAGACCACGCAGAGACAGATCGGTAACTTCACGCTGGACGAGAACATCCTCCTCCCCGTGGAGATGCCCGCCGGAGTCACGACGATCTCCGCGGGAGAGCTGACCTGGGAGGCCATCGTCGCGGGGACCCTCAAGGTGCTCGCCTGGGACACGACGAACGCCAATACGGACTACTATCGGAAGTTCGTCCTTGCCGTCAAACCCGACATCAAGACGGAGTTCACCCACGTCGGCATCCTCAAGGCCCGCAACGGGGACTCTGTCGTTGCCATCGAGATCTTTCGCGCTCTGGAGGGCCTGTTCCCCGACGACGCCATCGTCCGCATGAACCTCGCCCTCGCGTATGAGGAGCGCGCGCGTCAACTGGAAAGGATCCACCGGGAGGATGAGGCGGAGGAATACCAGAACCTCGCCTTCGAAGCGTACAAGGCCTCCCTGGCCGCTGACCCGACAGAGCCCGCCCTGCACTACAATGTGGCCTATTTCTACCTGCACCAGCGCTCCTTCGACAAGGCGCGCGAGCATCTGGAGGTGTTCGTCAAGACGGGGACCGACGAAAAGCGCGTGCGGGAAGCGAAACGCATCATACGGGAAATCGACGATCAGGGACTCCTGGACGGCCTGTTCAAGAGGGCTTTCGACGCCATCCGGATGGGCAAAGAGGAAGAGGGCGTTGCGCACATCCAGAAGTTCCTCGCCGCCCAGCCGAACGTGCCCAACGCGTGGTTCCTCCTCGGCTGGGGCAACAGGCGCCTCCAACGGTACGCCGAAGGCCGCGCCGCTTTCGAAAAGGCGCTCACTATCGGCGCCCCGCACGCTGATCTCCTGAACGAGCTGGCAATCTGCCTCATGGAGCTCGGCGAGCTTGTTGAGAGCAAAAAACGCCTGGAAGAGGCTCTCACCCTGGAACCGGAGAATACGAAGGTCATCAGCAATCTCGGGATTGTCGCCCTGAAGGCGGGGGATAAGGAACAGGCGCTTGGTTTTTTCCGTACAGTGCTTGAAATCGAGCCCGAGGACCGCATCGCCGCCCGCTATATACAGGATCTCACCTAAAAAAATATTCCGAAAGAGCCCTTATTTTTAAACTTCCCCCTGTCGAAAAAATGACTGGGGGTAGCTTCGGTCACGTCCCGGTCCCCCCTTTCCTTCTTCCGCCACTCTGTCTATCGGCCTGCCTGGAAGGTCGGTAAAGGGAAATCGGAAGAAAAAAGGGTCCCGGCAACCGCGCGACCTCCAGGCTGCCGCGCCGGTGGCGCGGTGAGAAACTTCGGGCAAGGATGCCCGGGGAGATTCGAGTCCAAGGAGGATATA
>PLNO01000385.1 GCA_003141795.1 Spirochaetaceae bacterium
GACGGGGTGGCCATTCCCCACGTGCGCAACCCCATCGTCCTTCACATCCCGCGTCCCATGATCACGCTGTGCTTCCTGGAAACACCGGTCGAGTTCGGGGCAATAGACGGCAAGCCGGTATCGGTGCTCTTCACGATGGTGAGCCCGACGGTGCGCGCGCATCTGCACCTCCTCTCCCGGCTCACCTTCGGGCTGCGGCGGCCCGAGCTGCGCGACCCGGTGAAAGCTCAGGCTCCTCGCGAAACACTGCTCGCCGCCGCGCGGGCGGTGGATGAAGCGGCCCGGCCGGCAGAGCCGGCGAAGGCGCAGTGATGGTGATGCTCCTGGCCCCCGTGGGGCTTCTCGTCGTCACTGGCATCGTGGCGCTCGCGTGCAGCCGCACACCCGCGCGCGCGCACCTGCTCGGCTCCGCAGGGGCCGCCGTGGCGAGCCTCCTCGGGCTTGCCGGCACGGTCGTGGTTCTGATCTCAGGCACCGCACCGTCGCTCTCCCTGCCGTGGAACACCGGGCTGGGCGCCTCTTTCACCGTCGGTTTCGACGCTTTGACTGCCGTATTCCTCCTCCCGATCTATCTGCTGGGCGCACTTTCGGCGGTCTTCGGAAAGGGATACCTCTCGCATACCGGGCATACCGACCGTCTGGGCTCGCACTGGTTCTTCTACAGTATCCTCGTTGCGAGCATGGCGCTCGTCGTTCTCTCCCGCAACGCGGTGCTCTTCCTGATCGCCTGGGAAGTAATGTCGCTGTCCTCGTGGCTCCTCGTGACCTTCGAGCACGAAAAGAGCGACGTGCGCCGCGCGGGGGTCACCTACCTCGTGGCGACGCAGATCGGCACCGCTTTCCTTCTCGTGCTGTTTCTGCTGCTCGGATCGAAGGGCAGCCCGACCGACGTCAACGGCTTCTCCGACGCCGCTCTGGATTTCTCCCGTTTCGGAGGCGTGATGGGCCCCGCGGCGGGTGTCGCCTTCCTCCTGGCCCTCGTCGGCTTCGGCACCAAGGCGGGGATCGTCCCGCTGCACGTCTGGCTTCCCGAGGCGCACCCCGCGGCGCCGTCGCACGTGAGCGCGCTCATGAGCGGCGTGATGATCAAGACCGGCATCTACGGGCTCCTGCGCGTCATCATGATCCTCGGCGCCCCTCCCGCGTGGTGGGGGTGGACGCTCGTGATCGTCGGCTCGCTGTCAGGCGTCATCGGCGTGCTGTTCGCCCTCGCGCAGCACGACATCAAGCGGCTTCTCGCCTACCACAGCGTGGAGAACATCGGGATCATCTGCATCGGCATCGGCGTTGGCCTCCTCGGCGTGAGCTACCGCGCGCCGCAGGTCGCCGTTCTGGGCTTCGCCGGCGGCGTGCTTCACGTGCTCAACCATGCTCTGTTCAAGGGGCTGCTCTTCCTCGGCGCGGGCTCGGCGTCCGCCGCGGCCGGCACGCGTGAGATCGACCGGCTCGGCGGCCTGCTGCGGCGGATGCCGGTCACGGGCGGCGCGTTCCTCGTCGCGAGCATCAGTATCTGCGGGCTGCCGCCGTTGAACGGGTTCGTGAGCGAGTTCCTCATCTTCTCCGGCGGTTTTCACGCAGTAACCGATCCTGCGGCCGTTCAGGCGGCAGCCGGCGCCGTTGCCATAGGCGCCATGGCGCTGATCAGCGGGCTTGCAGCGGCGTGTTTTGCCAAGGCGTTCGGCATCGTCTTCCTCGGCGAGCCACGGTCGGCCGCCGCCGCAGCGGCAAAAGAGCAGGGGAGGACGCTCCTCGTGCCGATGCTCGTTCTTGCCGTGCTCTGCATTGCCGTAGGGCTCCTCTCCGCGCTTGCAGTGCCTGTGCTCGCGCCGCTCGCGGGGAGCCTTGCCGGGCTCGATCCGACGGCGGCGGCCGGAGCGTTCGTTTCCGTCACGCCACTCCTCTTGCGCGTCACGCTCGTGGCGCTGGTTTCCCTCGGCGTCGTGGGGGCCCTTGCGCTCGTTCGCCGTCTGCTGCTCAGGAACAGGACGACCGTGGAGTCCGGGACATGGGATTGCGGGTACGTGAAGCCTACGGCGCGCATGCAGTACACCGCCTCCTCGTTCGCCCAACCCCTCGTCGACATGTTCCGCGGTCTCCTTGCCTCGCGGCGGCGCGGGGCTCCGATAGCCGCGCTGTTCCCCGCCGAGTCGAGGTTCACCACCGAGACGCCCGACACTTTTTCCCAGCACGTCTTCCGTCCCGGCTTTCGTCGATTCGGCGCGCTGCTTTCGCGGCTGCGCTGGCTCCAGCACGGACACCTGCAGCTCTACGTCCTGTATATCGCTGTCACGATCGTGATCCTCTTCGTGTGGAGGCTTGCCTGATCCCATGAGTGAGCCGGGAATCGCCGTCGTACAGATCGTACTTGCCCTCGTGTGTGCGCCGCTCCTGCCGGGCATCATCAATCGCGTGAAAGCGATTGTCGCGGGGCGCAAGGGCCAGCCGCTTCTTCAGACCTACTTCGACCTTGCGAAGCTTCTGACGAAGTCCCCGGTCTACAGCCGCACGACCACCATCATCTTCAGGGCCGGTCCGATCGTCGGCCTTGCCACCGCCGCGGTCGCGCTGACCATGCTGCCGTGGGGAGGGGGGGAGGGGCTCCTCTCCTTCGACGGGGACTTCATCCTCTTCGTCGGGCTTCTCGGCGTCGGCAGGTTCTTCACGATCATCGCGGCGCTGGACACGGGCTCCGCGTTCGAGGGAATGGGGGCGAGCCGCGAGGCGTGGTTCTCCGCGCTCACGGAGCCCGCCCTGTTCCTCGCCGTCGCGGCCCTTGCCCACGTCGCGGGGAGCCTCACTCTCTCCCGACTCCTCGTCGGGCTGGGCGCGGGCAACCTCGGCAGCCCCGCCGTCTTCCTCGCCGCCGCCGCGACCTACATCGTGTTTCTCGCGGAGAACGCGCGCATGCCGGTGGACGACCCGACGACGCACCTCGAGCTCACCATGATCCACGAGGTCATGGTCCTCGATCACTCGGGTGTCGATTTCGCTTATATCCAGTACGGGGCGAGCGTGAAGCTCTGGGTGCTGGGGGGGCTTTTCTCGTCGATGCTCGTTCCCAAGACCGGCCTCTGGCTTCCCGATCTGGCCGCAGGGCTCGGCGCGCTCCTGGCAGTCGGTGTGATCACGGGTATCGTCGAATCGGTCATGGCGCGCAGCCGCATGGCGCGCGTGCCGCAGCTTCTCGTTGCCGCGATCGCGATGTCGGCGCTGGGCCTGACCCTGGCGCTGGCGAGGTGAGGGGGTGACGATGTGGGCTGACGGCTATCTCGTGATTTTCATGCTCACCAGCCTCTGGTTGCTCGGCTCGAGCCGGCTCATGTCGTGCGTCGCCATCGTCGCAGCGCAGGGCGTGCTCCTGGGCCTGCTTCCCCTCGTCGCCGGCGTGGACATCCCGGTCTGGCGGATCGTCCTGCAGGCAGTCATCGGCATCGGGTTGAAGGGCGTCGTCTTCCCGCTCCTCCTCATGCGTGCCGTGCGCTCCGTGGACGTGCGCCGCGAGGTGCAGCCCTACGTCGGTTACTCGCTGTCCCTCCTCATCGGGGTCGGCCTGCTCGGCATCTCCCTCTTCGTGGGCCCCCGCCTGTCGTTGCCGACGCACGCGGCCCCCGTGCTGCTCGTGCCCGCAGCGCTGTTCACGGCATCCACGGGGCTTTTCATGATCATGGCCCGCAGGTCTGCGATCGTGCAGGCGCTGGGGTACCTGGCGATGGAAAACGGGATCGCCGCTTTCGGCATGGCCCTTGCCGAACAGGAGCCACTGCTCGTGGAGATGGGGACGTTCCTCGACGCATTCGTCGCGGTGTTCGTCATGGGCATCACGATCTTCCACATCAACAGGGAGTTCGACCACATCGACGCCGACAGGCTGACGAATCTGAAGGATTCCCCATGATGATCGTCGTCCTCATCGCCGAGCCCGCCCTTGCGGCGCTGGTCTCAATCCTCATCCGCCGGCATCCCGTGCGCCGCGCCCTGCTCGTCACGGCGGCGGCCGTTCACGCCGGACTCGTGGCGTGGCTCTGGATCGATCCTTCGCGGTTCCCGCCGCTCAGCGGGTGGCTGGCCCTGGACAGCCTGGGCATGCTGTTCCTCGCCATCGCGAGCCTCCTGTTCCTCCTCGCCTCCGTCTCGGCGGTCTCCTTCCTCCGCCGGGAGAACGGCGTGACTCAGGCCGACCCCGAGGAGGGCTTCCTCTTCGACAACATCCCCGAAGCGGTTTTCACGGCGTGCCTCCTGGGCTTCCTCTCCATGATGACGCTCGTGACGTCGAGCCAGCACTTCGCTCTGTTGTGGATCGCGATCGAGGCGACAACGCTCGTAAGCGCGCCGCTCATCCATTACCATCGCCATCACAGGTCACTCGAGGCGACGTGGAAGTACCTGTTGATCTGCTCGGTCGGCATCGCCGTCGCGCTCCTCGGCACGTATTTCCTTGCAGCGGCGGTTCCCTCTGGATCGGGAGGGTCGGACTCGCTCACCTTCGCAGGGCTCAAGGCCCGTGCGGCGCTCCTGGATCCGCGGTGGCTGAAGGCGAGCTTCCTGCTCCTGCTGGTCGGCTACGGCACGAAGATGGGCCTCGCGCCGATGCACACCTGGCTTCCCGACGCGCACAGCGAGGCGCCGTCCGTGGTCTCCGCGCTCCTCTCGGGCGCGCTTCTGAACTGCGCTTTTCTCGCCGTGCTGCGCATCCTCTCCGTCTGTTCTTCCGCCGGCCTGGGCGCTTTCGGCCGCCAGACGCTGATCGCTTTCGGGTTGTGCTCGATGGCAGTTGCGGCCGGACTGATCATCGGGCAGCAGGACTACAAGAGGATGCTCGCCTATTCCAGCGTTGAGCATATGGGGATCCTCGCGCTGGGCGTTGGGATCGGCGGGGTCGGTGACTGGGGCGCGCTTCTCCACGCCGTGAACCATTCCCTTGCAAAAGCCGCCCTGTTCCTCCTTGCGGGCAACATCCTCGCCGCCTACGGCACGAAGAAGCGCGCCGACGTGACAGGGCTCCTCCACAGGGTCCCCGTGACAGGCGTGCTCTGGATCGCGGGGATTTTCGCGATCGTCGGATCGCCGCCCTTCGGCGTTTTCACGAGTGAACTGACCGTGCTCCGCGCGGCGGTGGACGCACGCATGTGGGGCGTCGTCGTGGCGTATTCCCTCGTGCTGAGCGTCGTCTTTGCCGGCATGATCGTCGTGCTCGTGAGGATGGCTCAGGGCAGCCCCAAGGCGGCCGTTGCAGGCGGGGTGCTAGAAACCGTCGGGGGCACCGGAGGCGCGGAGCACACCGGGCCAGTCGCGGTCGTCGCGGGCGCGCCTATACCCGCACGGGAGCGGATCTGGGACGTTGCCGCGCCAGCCGCCCTTCTGGCATGCTCGGCGGTGCTCGGCTTGTACGTCCCCCCGTTTCTCGACCATGCTCTGCGCCAGGCCGCAGTGCTGATCGGAGGATAGATGGCAAGGACGACCCCACTCCTTCTCCATAACGGCGACACGACGCCCGTCGGCCAGGTCCCCGTTCTCCCGTTCGCGGCATTTCGTGACTGGCTCACGGGGCAGTGTGCCGGTGGGGCGGAGCTTGCCTCCCTCTTTGTCCGGCCCGAGAACGGCTTCCTGCTCACCGCGATCTGCGCAGACGGTGAAAATGGCGCCGTGAGGATCGCATCGACGCGAGTCCAGGAGACTTGGGAATCGCTCACCCCCGCGTGCCCCAGCGCGCATCTGTTCGAGAGGGAGATCAGGGAGCAGTACAACATCGTGCCGGAAGGGCATCCGTGGCTGAAGCCCGTCAGGTTCCAGCCCCCCATGGAGGGAGCGCGGCAGGGCAGGGAATCCCCCGTGATCGGTGATGCGGATTTCTTCCGCGTGGAGGGCGACGAGATCCACGAGGTCGCGGTCGGTCCGGTGCACGCCGGGGTGATCGAGCCGGGGCATTTCCGTTTCCAGTGCCACGGGGAGACGGTGCTCCACCTAGAGATCTCCCTCGGCTACCAGCATCGGGGCGTGGAGCGCGCGCTCATCGGCGGCCCGGACGTGCGCAGCATCCACTATGCGGAGACGCTTGCCGGTGACACGACGATCGGGCATGCAACGGCGTACTGCGAGGCGGTCGAGTCGCTCTGCGGCATCCAGTCCCCGCCGCGCGCTCAGGCCATCAGGGCCATAGCGCTGGAGTTGGAACGCCTTGCCAACCACATCGGAGACCTCGGCGCGCTGTCGGGCGACGTCGGGTTCCTTCCCACCGCGTCGTGGTGCGGCCGCATCCGCGGAGACGTCCTGAACATGAGCGCGCTGATCTGCGGGAGCAGGTTCGGCCGCGGGCTCGTGCGCCCCGGCGGTGTCGCATTCGACCTGGACGACCGTATGGCGGCCGAGCTTCATGAGAGGCTCACGACGGCGGCGCGCGATACCACCGGAGCCTGCGAGCTCCTCTGGCGGACACCGTCCGTTCTGGCCCGGTTCGAAGGAACGGGCGTGCTCGATCGT
Organism: Spirochaetaceae bacterium; assembly: GCA_003141795.1. The sequence continues at coordinate 6,478 of PLNO01000385.1, forward strand.
GAAACGGCGCTCCGCATCGGTCTCACGGGCCCCGCGGCGCGCGCGTGTGCCGTCGAACGTGACGTTCGACGTGACCTGCCTTCGGGCTTCTGGCGTTTCTCCCAGCTCACCGTATCATCGTGGCGTACGGGCGACGTTTTCGCGCGCGCCTACGTCCGGTGGCTCGAGGTGCAGCGGTCCTTCGCTTTCATCGAGGAACAGCTTGCGACCCTTCCGCAGGGGGACACCCGCGTTCCTGTGAAGAAGCCGGCACGGAATGCTCTTGCCGTCAGTCTTGTGGAGGGGTGGCGCGGGATGATCTGTCATTGCGGCGTCACGGGCCCTGAGGGCACGTTCAGCAGCTACAAAGTCGTCGACCCGTCGTTCCGCAACTGGTTCGGGCTCGCCCTGGCCATGAGAGGCGCGCCCGTTTCGGATTTCCCGCTCTGCAACAAGAGCTTCAACCTGTCCTACTGCGGGCACGACCTGTGAGGGGATGAGACATGTTTCGAATCGCACGTGAGCGACTGCTCCAGAGGTTCAGGACCATTTCTTTCCCGAAAGGCGCACCGCCTGCGCTGCCGGAGCGTTTCAGAGGGCTGCCGGTCATCGACCAGAAGAAGTGCGCCGAGGGGTGTGAAGGCGCCGCAGCTGCATGCCCGACGGGCGCGCTCTCCCGGGGGCAGGACGGAAGCGTTTCCATCGACCTTGGCAGATGCATCTTCTGCGGGGAATGCGCGGTGGCATGTCCTCCGGGCGCCATCACGTTCACCGAAGACTATCGGCCCGCCGTGCGCGCACGGGGCGATCTCCTCCTTGCCGGCAACGCCTTGAAGCTCGCCGAATCCCTTGGCGGCCAGCTCCGCCGTCAGCTCGGAAGGTCCCTGCGGCTGCGGCAGGTAAGCGCGGGCGGCTGCGCTGGCTGCGAGGCCGACGCGAACGTGCTTTCCACCGTGGGCTGGGACATGGGGCGGTTCGGGATCCAGTTCGTCGCATCGCCCCGGCATGCCGACGGCCTTCTCGTGACGGGGCCCGTGACGAAGAACATGCTCCTGGCGCTTCGCAAGACATACGAAGCCGTTCCCGCACCGAAGATCGTCATCGCCTCGGGGGCGCTCGCCATTTCCGGCGGCCTGTATCGCGGCGCTCCGGAAGCGTGCGACGGCGTGACCGACATCCTTCCCGTCGACCTCTTCGTTCCCGGTTGCCCGCCGCACCCTCTGACGCTTCTCGACGGGCTGCTGCGGCTGATAGGGAGAATCAGCTGAGACGCGCAAGCGCTCAGTCGTCCCGATCCGCCGACGCTTGACCTGAACGGGCGAAGCTCAGCATCCCTCGCCCCATGATCATAGATACAGTCGACAGTATCCCCCTCTACAAAGGCTTCAGCACCAATCTTGCCGCTGGTCTGGAGTTCCTCCTCGAAGCGCTCACCGTCGAGCCGCCGCTGGGACGCCACCCGATCCGCGGAGACCGTGTGTACGCAGTCGTCTCGAAATACGAGACGGCGGAACCTTCATCGAAGTCGTTCGAGGCGCATCGAAGGTATATCGACATCCAGTTCCTTCTCCATGGCACGGAGGCTCTGCTCTGGGCGCCGCTCTCTTCGCTCGTCCCTCAAGGTGAATATTCCTCTGACGGGGATTGCATCGATCTGGGTGGGGAGTCGGGCGCTGAGGCGGTACTCCGTGGTTCCGTGTTCGCAATTCTTTTCCCCGGCGACGCGCA
>PLNO01000022.1 GCA_003141795.1 Spirochaetaceae bacterium
CTTCCGGCTCTGCTCCTCGCGGCCCTCGTTCCCCTGGTGCTCCGAATCCTCTTCTTCGCAGTGTTCCGGGTGCAACGTGCGGTTGTCTCGGCGCCTGCAACTGACTTCCTCTTCTTCCTCTTCGACAAGGACTTCTTCCCCTCCCTCCTGGGGTACGCCGTGGCGTGGCTCTTCACCTTCCTCAGCCGGCGCTACCGGTCTTTCATCGTCGTCGAGGTCGCGCTCAATTCCCTGCTTCTCCTGTCCGTCTTCTGGACCCAGGCAGGGTACAAGCTCACGATGTATCCGCACCCGTCGATCTTCGCGTGGGTGCTCGCCCTGTTCGTCGTCGCGGAGCTCTTCGTGCTCCTCCTGGCCGGGCAGAGAGCTTCGGGCCCCGAGCCCGCGGAACGGATCCGGACACGGACCGTGCTCGGCTTTTCCTGGGTCATCATCCCGCTGCTCCTCGTGTTCTTCCTCTTCCTCCTGGGCAAATACGGGGAGGGCGCCGTCATGGCAGGGGGCGGGCTCATGAAGCCCACGCTCTTCCGGTTCGACTTCGCCCCGTACGTGCGGCTGGAAAGCGAGATCCGCACCTCCGACGAGACGGTGCTCCTCTTCCGGACAGAGGGGCACGCCGACAGGTTCCTCCTGCGGAGGTTCGTGCTGTCGGGATACGAGGCCAACCAGGGATTTTTCATGCAGCGGGGGAAGGGATTCGACGAGTACCCGTCCGTGGTCCCCGACGCCCCCGAGACGTTCCCGGACCCCGGGTACACGGATCGTCAGCCCGTGAGCCAGGAGTACTACTTCCTCACCATCGACCCTACGTCGCTCATATCGCTGAACTACCCCGTACGGGTGGCGCCGCTTCGGAATTGGAAATCATCCTCGTTCCTCAGGGTCTACAAGGTGGACTCGCGCGTCATGCGCTCCGCGCGGGGGCCGAAGCAGACCGTCGATCGTCCTCCGATTTCCGCCGACGACCTCGCCCTGTACACCCGAACAGGGGGCGATGAACGGATCCACGACCTCGCCGTGACGGTGACGGCGAATGCGAAAGGCTATTACGCCAAGGCGAGGGCGATCGAGCAGTACCTCAGGGACAACTACCTCTACTCGCTGAAGCCCGGCATCGCGGAGGACNNGAAGGGTTATTGCTCCTACTTCGCCTTCGCGATGGCGCTCATGTGCCGCAGCCTCGGCATCCCCGCGCGCGTTGCGGTGGGCTTCTACGTGGATCCCGAATCGGAGGTGCTGAACTTCTACCAGGTGCGTGCGTTCCAGGCCCACGCCTGGGTGGAGGTGTACTTCGGAAAGCAGGGCTGGGTCGAGTTCGATCCGACCTCGGAGACTCCGGCCCCCGGCGAGGACTTCCAACCCTTCCCCGGTCCCGACAGGGAGCGGATGGCCCGGCTCATTTCCGAGATCGTGAACAACCAGACAGGTCAGGAGGAGCGGCAGCAGGAGACGCCGAACTTCGTCGGATCCGTCTCCCGGATCGGGCGGGAGATCGCGAGAATCGCCCTGCTCGTCGCCCGTCTCTGGTACGTGGTCATCCCCGGCCTGTACGTGCTGTACCTCCTGTCGATCAAGCTCTTTCCCTCCCTCGGAGGGCTTCTCTCGCGGAACTCACGGCGGTGGATGAAAGCGTCGTACAGGCTCTGCCTCGTGAGGCTTACCGGCATCGGTGCCGCGCGGCGCTCCTCCGAGTCGCCCCTCGAGCATGCCGATCGGATCTTTCGTGAGAGGAACGTCACGGTCACTCCCCTGGTCCAGTCGTACCTGAGGGCCGCATTCGCCGATCGCTTCGACCCCGCCGATTCCGCCGAAGGGCGCGCAGCGTACGCTGCATTCCTGTACTCGTTCCGTAACGGCATTGCCTGGCCGCGCAGGGCGCTGGGCGCTCTCAGCCCGAGAATGGTGCGGAGGTCCTGAGCGGTGACGCGCTTGCGGGCGGTGGCGATCCTCCTCATCACGCTTTCGACTCCCGGCTGGGGGCAGGCACCGGCGGGGGACACCCTCGAGGGGCTGACGTCCAAGGCCAGGGATGCCATTTCACAGAACGCGTACGAGTCTGCCGTGAAGCTCCTCACGGAGGCGAAGACCCGCTTCCCGTCATCGCCCCGGGCGAGCCTTGCCCTGGCGGATCTGTACTACGACAAGGAGCTGTATCCGCTGGCGCTGAGCGAGTACCGGGAGGCGGAGACCCGGGGGGCGACTGACTTCGCGACCCTGACGCAGATTTCGCGCTGCTACGGCAAGCTCAACCAGGAAAAAAAGTCCATCGAGTACCTCATGAGAATTCTGAAAGAGTACCCCGATAGTGCGGACACGATCGACGACCTCGGCTGGATGTATTTCAAGACGCACCAGCTGGACAAGGGCGAGCAGGTGCTCCTCTCAGGGATCAAGCGCCTGGGAATGCAGCGGGGGATCGCGATGACGCTTGGCACCGTGTACTCGGGGATGAACAGGTATGACAAGTCGAAGGAATACTACGAGAAGTCGGTGAACGATGCGATCCGCGCGGGGGACCGCAGTTTCGCCGCCATAGCGTACTACAACCTCTCACTCCTGGAGCACAACTTCTTCCATTACAACTCCGCCCTGCGCTTCACCGAGGAATCGATCGCCATGGAGGACAGGCCGTCGGGGCATCTTGCCCGGGGGGAGCTCCTCCAGTCCCGCATGGACTTCGACGCGGCCGAGCAGGAGTACCAGAACGGATACGACAAGGACACGACCCCGCTGTCCAAGGTGAATCTCGCCATCCTCTACCAGAAGTTCGGGAGGCTCGACCTCGCCCGGCGCTATGCCGAGGAGGTGCTGGGCTCCCGCGACCTCGCGTGGCTCGCGAACTACGGGACCGATCTCACGCGCCACTACAAGGACATGCACGAGCTTCTTTCATCGATCTATCAGGGCCTGGCGCAGCGGGAGTTCCGCAGGCCGACCACGGGCCCGTTCGACCGCGTTTCCGCGCTCGTCACGGCGGCACGCTACCGGGCGATCGCCTGGTACCACGACCAGCACTTCCACCTGTACTCGCTGGAGGCAGGCACGCAATACCTCGACCAGGGGGACGAGGAGGATGCGTGGTGGGAGTTCTACAAGGGCAACGAGGGCTATGCCGAGGTTGCACTGAAGTACCTCGGCATGGCGCGCGCGCTGGAGACGAAACGCACCCCCCATGCAGCCCCGTTCTACACCTCGGAGGAGGGGAAGGTACGGCATTCTCCCGCCCTTCTCGAGCAGGCGCTCCCCGTTTTCGACCCCTTCTGGGAGCGCGAGCCCACAGCTGAGACTCTTCTCACCCTCATCCCTATTCTCAGGGGCGAAAAGCACGCCGGACGTCGACGTGAGGCTATCGCAGAGCTCTACGGGATCAACCCGGGGGCCCTCCCGCAGGCCGGCATCGGCCTGCCGCTCCAGCTCGAGTTCGGCGGCTCGGGCTGGCGCTGGATGGAGAGGGGCCTCACCAAACGCTTCCTGAAGCGGAGCGGATCGGATTGTGGCCCGGGAATGCGCTATACTCTACGTATCACCGCCGAATCGGATGGCGGTGTGCGCTGGTCGGCAACGGATACGGCCACGGCGATCACCATCCGATCAGGCAAGGTCGCTGCCGGTGGCGGGATTCTTGCACGCTCCGCGCGCGTTGTAAAGACTATCCTTGAAGAGCTGTACTCCATTCACTAAACTATAAGTAGAGTGCGATGAAGGAGACTCGGTGCCCAAGCTCGTTTTGATGGTCTCACGTGCCATTCCCGAACTCCCTGCCGGCCTGAAGAAAGAGAAGGGCCTCTCAGTACACCGCGCGCGCACCTTTACGCCGGCTGCAGATCCTGATGATCTCGTGGCATGGTTCGTCGACTCGGCGTTCGTTGTGGAACACGCCGCTGCCATCGACTCTGCGGGTCTTGCGCCCGGATCCCTCCTGATCTGGAATCCCGACGGCGATGCGCCCCTGGGCGACGCTGTCCCCGCAGAGCTCGTCTTCGACGACGTCTTCTCCTTCAAGACTCCCGCCTACTTCCTGCGCACCGTGCGCAACCTCTTCCGTCGTCTGTACCTGGAACGGGAGCTCGTCAACAAGGAGAAGCTCCTCCACGCGCGGGAAAACGAGAACTCCGAGCTCCTCCAGGTCGGCATTGCGCTGTCCGCGGAGCGCGACAACAACAAGCTCCTGGACTACATCCTGCGGCAGCTGCGCCACGTTGCGCGCGCGGATGCGGGAACATTGTACCTCCTCGAGCACGACGAAAAAACGGGTGACCAGCAGCTGCGTTTCAAGATCACCCAGAACGACTCCAACCCGCAGGATTACTCCGAGTTCGTCATGCCGCTCTCCAAGAAGACGATATCGGGGTACGTGGCCACGACCCGGACGGTCCTCAACATCGAGGATGCCTACCAGATCCCTTCGGACAGGGAATACGGATTCAACATCGGCTTCGACAAGTCCACCGGCTACCGGTCCAAGAGCATGCTCACCGTTCCCATGCAGGACCACAAGGGCGAGATCCTCGGCGTCATCCAGCTCATCAACCGAAAGGCTGACAACGCCCAGCGCCTCGGGACACCGGAGGATGCCGAAAAGTACGCCGTCCCCTTCAGCAAGGACATCGAGCCGCTCGTCCTGTCCCTTGCCTCGCAGGCGGCGGTCTCCCTGGAAAACAACCTTCTCTACCAGGAGATCGAGACCCTGTTCGAAGGCTTCGTGAAAGCCTCCGTGCAGGCGATCGAATCGAGGGATCCCACCACCTCTGGTCATTCCAACAGGGTCGCCGTCTACACGGTGAGCCTGGCGAAAGCTGTCGACAGGGTCGGTGACGGGTCCTACGCGGACGTCCACTTCACCGCTGAGCACCTCAAGGAAATCCGCTACGCGAGCCTCCTCCACGACTTCGGAAAGGTCGGCGTGCGCGAGCACGTCCTGGTCAAGGCGAAGAAGCTCTATCCCCAGCAGATGGACATCCTGAAGCTGCGCATGGAGTACATCCAGAAGGCGATGCTCTACGGAATCCTCAGGGAACGTTTCGAGGCTCTTTCAGCGGAAGGCAAGGACGGATACCTGAAGATCAAACCGGAAATCGACCTCAGGGAAGCCGAGGCGATTGCGGAGATCGACCGCTACCTGCAGACCATCGTCACCGCCAATGAGCCGTCGGTCCTTGCCGAAGAGCCTGACCGGATCCTCGACGAGATCCATTCCAAGACCTTCATCGAAGAGGAGGGCAAATCCCTGCACTTCCTGGAGGACGATGAATACGTCAAGCTCAAGATCAAAAAAGGCAGCCTGGACGAGGCGGAGCGCAAAGAGATCGAGAGCCACGTCACGCACACGTTCCTCTTCCTGCGCACCATTCCGTGGACCAAGGAGATGCGCAACATCCCCACCATCGCCTACGGCCACCATGAGAAGCTCACCGGGGACGGCTACCCCCGCGGCATCCACGCGCCCGAGATCCCGATCCAGACCCGCATGATGACGGTGTCCGACATCTACGACGCCCTCACGGCGAGTGACCGCCCTTACAAACGCGCCGTTCCCGCCCAAAAGGCTCTCGACATCCTCAACGCCGAGGTGAAGGAATCGAAGCTCGACCCCGAGCTCGTGAAAGTCTTCATCGAATCCAAGATATGGGAGTTGAAGGCGGACCTCGTTTCGGAACAGAAGAAATAACCCCAAGACGCCGAAATAGCGTGTTCCCGTTTTCCTGCAAGGGCTCCTCTCAAAAAATAATAGCTGAGTATATTTGAAATATATAGATGTGTATAGTTTTCTAATACATTAGTGTTATACTCATGTTTATGGCACATCTTACCCTAAAGCGGCTTGTGGTCGGGGCTGCGCTTGCGGCATCTGTTCTTCTGTCAGGGTGCACCCTGTTCGGGTTCCTTGACTCGATCGACGTCCAAGTGAACGGGGCAACTGCCTCGACCGTCGATTTCGGCTCAGTCATGCTCACTACATCAAGCGCGCCGATGACGATTTCAATCGTGAACAAGGGGCTTTTCCCACTGACCTTCGGCGGGGCCTCGGCGATCACCGTGGGAGGCAACGCCGGCTCTGACTTCGTGGTCTCGGGCATTTCAGGCGATACGATCCAGCCCGGGGGAAGCGTCACGTTCACCCTCACCTTCAGCCCGACTGCTGCGGGGAGCCGCAACGCATCGGTTACCATCAAGCCTGAGGGCGGCGGCGGCAGCTCGTCATTTGCGGCAAGCGGGACGGGATCGAGCTCGGGACAGATCGCGGTGGCAGATGGGCAGGGAGCTCCGATTTCAGACGGCGGAAACTACCCGGGCGGTATCGTCTATGCAGTGTCGGGCCATGGGTACTTCTTCACCATTACGAACATTGACGTGAGTAATGACCTCACCCTATCGACGACGCCTGTGACGGTAAACTCCTCTGATGGGAGCTTCACTGTATACTCCCAACCCGCGAGCCCGGTCACTCTCGACGGCGGGCAGTCGTCTTTCGAGCTGATGTTTACGACGGCGGTCGGCGACTATGCCCAGAAGACAGCGACGGTGACCATTGGCAACAGCGCAACAGGGACGTTCACCTTCACGATTACTGCGCAAGGCAACGCCGGGTAATGACTCGCCCTTCGCAAGGAACCTCGCAGGGTGTTGTCGATTGTTCCGTGCGTGTCTATATATGACAATTATGATCACCTACCTATTTTTCCGGAAAGACAAACGAACCGGGAGGAGGACGCGAAGTAGCCGCGCCTTTCTCATCTCTTTTCTTGCCCTTGGCGCCGTTCTGACTTTGGGCGGATGCACGCTGTTCGGTGGGCTCTTCGAGTCGGTCCAGGTTCTGGCAGGCGGCAAGGCCGTAAGCAGCTATGACTACGGAGCCGTCGAGGTCGGCACCAGCTCGCAGCCGGTGGAGTTCACGATCAGGAATGCGGGAGGATTGCCGCTCGATTTCGGCGGCAACTCGGCGATCAGCGTGACCGGCAGCGGAGCTTCAGCGTTCAAGGTGAGCGGACTGTCCTCATCGACTGTGGAGGGGGGCAATAGCGTCACATTCGACGTGACTTTCAGCCCGAGCGGCAATGGGAACAGTACTGCCACGGTAACGATGCAGCCCCTTGCCGGTTCCCCGCAGAGCGTCACGGTGACGGGATACGGCGGGACGGGGCAGATCATCGTTTCTGACGGATCAAATTTGACGACTGAGACGCAGATAGCCCCCGGGAGCACCTACGACGCCGGATCCGGCTACTACCTCGCCTATCCGTTCTATTTCTACATAACGAACAACAGTACCCAGAATGGGCTCACCCTCGACGCCACACCCGTCACGATCGACTCTCCCGATGGAGCGTTTGTGATGGGTTCACAGCCCACGAGCCCTGTTGCTGCAAACGGCGGTCAGAGCTATGTCGTCATCGACCTTGCGACAGCTAACGGCGACCAGTCGCAGCATACGGCTACGGTGACAGTGGGCAACAGCGCCAGCGGCACATTCACGTTCACCATCAAGGCAGCATCGAGCGGAATGGGGAGCTAAGACTTACCTGCCCAGCTTCACGATCTCGTCCTGTTCGGAGAAGGCAAGTGGCGCGCGCTTGCCTTCTTTTTTGAGCCACACGCTCTCGCCGACGCCAAGGATCTCCCCGATGACGCAGGCAGGGATGCCCCGGGATTCCACGACCCGACATGCCTCCTCCGCAACTGCGGGCGGCGCGGTGAACAGGAAAACCCCCGAGCTGAGGAGCCCCAGCGGGTCCATCCCGTAGCGGCCGCATAAAACTCGCGTCTCTTCCCGGATGGGCAGCGCCTCGTAGCGAATCTCGGCGCCGACGCCGCTCCGTCGGCAGATCTCCTGGATGCCCATGGCAACGCCGCCTTCCGTGGGGTCATGGCCGCTGCTGAGGGCGAGGCCTTCCAGCGCCCTGCCTTCGGCAACGATGGAGATGCCGGGGGAGTCGAGCCAGCCGAGGACCGCGGTGAGCCGCTGCTCGCCGAGAGCCTCACGGGACTCATCGCACCGTTCGCGGGCGATGATCGTGGTTCCTTCCAGACCCACCCACTTCGTCATGCAGATGCTGTCTCCCGGCCGGGCGCCGCCCGTGGCAAGCGGGGACCCGGTGAGGAAGCCGACCGCCTGACCGCAGACGACGGTGCGCCGCACAACGGGGGTGACCTCGGTATGGCCCCCGACCCAGAGGATGCCGGCCGATTCGCAGGCGGCCGCGATGTCGGTGAAGATGCGCTCCAGATCGTCCTCTGTCGCACCCGGGGAGAGGAGGATCGTCGTGGTCATGTAGACGGGCTTTCCGCCCATGGCCACGATGTCGTTGGCGTTCACGGCAACCGTGTAGGCGCCGATGCGCTCGTCGGTGAAGGTGATGGGGTCCGCGGTGATCACGAGCATCGGGGCCCCGGGCGCAACGGCGGCGTCCTCCCCCGGCTGGGCGCCGACGCTGAGAAGGGGCGAATGAGAGGTGTGGCGCAGGAGGCGCTCGAGCAGCTCCGTCGGCAGCTTGCCCTCGGCAAGCGGTTGTTTCATACACGGTAGAATCCGGGCTTTGCCCCGATTCGTCAAGGACGCGCGGCTGCACGTGCGGCGCGTACCGGGGACCGCCCGGTCCGTCGCGGTCTACGCTTGATCAGACGGGCCCGGCAGCTTACTATGGTCGCATGGCAAAAACGCGGGTCCAGGACTACTTGGAGAAATTCGCAGAGCAGCCGATCCGTTTTACGCCGTACGCATTGAAGAAGACAGGCTTGGTACAATCGCAGGTGTTCCTCAAGATCGAGGACTACCTCCTCATCTGCGCGCCGTTCCAGCTTTCCATGAAACGCGGCATATTCCTCGTCGTCCTGAGCGCGCAGGAGATCACGTTCTTCCAGCAGTTCCAGAAGAAGCTCTGCTCCATCAACCTCACGTTCCAGAAAACGGGCAACAAGAAGCCCCTCAACCTGTTCCTCCGCGGCACGATCGAGCGGATCGGGCCGGTGAAGGGCAAGCAGAACGTCTGCATGATGGACGCCACCCTGAAGGCGTGCCCGCCTGACCTCATGGAGATCATCGGTGACTACATCACCGCTTTCGAAGGCCTGAAGAGCCAGTATGAGAACTTCAGCGGCAAGGCGATCCAGGTGGACGAGCCTTCGGCCAAGCTCATGCGATTCAACAATTACGTGGAGCTCATGTTCGGGACGATCAAGGCCCGGGCGCAGCTGGTAAGCCTCGCTGTGAACTCACTCGCGCTTCGTCTTTCGGCGCTTCCTCCGGGGCTCACCGAGGGGGAGACCTGCTCGGCGCGGCTGTACTTCCAGGTCTATCAGTTCACGGCGAACGGGAAGGTGNNGGTGGGCGCCCTGCAGCGGGGCGAAGGCGAACAGGTCTTCGTCACGATGCCAATCGAGTTCACCCCCGAGCTCATTGAAATAGTCGATGATTACTTCTTCCGACAGAGCATCCAGGGACGGGCAAAGGCCTCCCCCGCAGGAGCCTGAGCACTCCGTCGCGGCGCGCGATCCCGTCGATGCACTCGCCTTTTCCCGTCTGGGGATCGGTTACCTCTACCCCGTGCAGCGATTCGTCGTCGCCAACGTCATCGAAGGGCACCCGCAGATCGTGATCCTGCCCACGGGCGCGGGAAAGTCGCTCTGCTTCCAGCTTCCCGCGCTGCTCCTCCCCCGGCCCACGCTGGTGCTCATGCCCCTTCTCTCCCTACTCTCCGATCAGATGCGCAAGCTCTCCTCGGGCGGCGTCCCGGTTGCATGCCTGCGGGGCGGGCTGCCCGTCGAGGAGAAGCGGCGCCTCTGGGACGGGTTGCAATCAGGGGCGATTCGGCTCGTGCTCGCTACCCCCGAGGCCTGCCTTGCCGAGCCGAACCTCTCCGCATTGCGCGCGTGCCACATCGGCCACCTTGTCGTCGATGAGGCGCATTGCGTCTCGGAATGGGGTGACACCTTTCGTCCGGCATACAAGGAGGTCGGACGGCTTGCGCGGGAGCTCGGCATCGTCATGATCAGCGCGTTCACGGCAACCGCCTCGCGGGAGGTGATCGCGCGGATCAAGGATACCCTGTTCGGTGAAGGCGAGGTCCGTGTCGTTGCCGGCGGCGCGGATCGGCCCGGCATCACCTACGCCGTGCAGCCCATCCTCTCCCGGGGCCACGCCCTGGCCAACCTCGCCATGACCGCGGAAAAGCCCCTCCTCGTTTTCTGCCACACGCGCAACGACACCGAAAGGGCGGCACGAGAAATGCGTGCAACCCGGCCTGAGCTTCCCGTCCGCTTCTACCACGCCGGTCTCTCCCGGGAGGAGCGCTCGGCTGTGGAAGAGTGGTTCCTCTCCTCGCACGACGGGGCTCTGACGGCCACCTGCGCCTACGGCCTGGGGGTCGACAAACCCGACATCAGGACCGTTGCGCACATCGACGTCCCTCAGTCCGTGGAGGCATACCTCCAGGAGTCGGGCCGCGCGGGGCGCGACGGCAACCGGGCGCGGGCCGTGCTGCTCGTGTCACGGGATCAGGCGGGGTTCGCGGATCGCATCGATGACCCCGTATCCCGACAGCGCTACCTGCGCATGATGGAGTACGCGGCGGGCCCGCAGCGCTGCCGGAGGAACGCCCTGCTCTCCCTCATCGGCGAGGAGCATGTCGCCTGCGCGGGCTGCGACGTGTGCGACGGAACGGCAGATGCCGACCCGCCGGGGCGTCGGGAAATACTCAGCTTCGTGTCCCGACACACGCGGCGGTTCACGCCGATTGAAGCTGCCGACATCCTCAGCGCGCGGCAGGGGCCGCGTGCCTGGCGCGGTTTCAACGACTGCGTTCCGGGATTCGCAGCGCTGCGGGGCTGGAACAACGAGCAGGTCGGCGAGGCGATCGATGACCTGCTCGCCGCGGGTGCGCTCCGCGCCCCGCGGCGCGGTCCGTGGAAGGGGCGGCTCACGTCGGGCCG
>PLNO01000306.1 GCA_003141795.1 Spirochaetaceae bacterium
CCCCTGCGGCGCTGATGTGCACGAAACCTCTGCCCGCGGCGAGGCAGCCTCCCTGCTCCTCCTCGTCCCACGGCACCGCGATGAATACAGCCTTGAACTGGCTGCGGAACTGCGCCACGAGGCCCTTCATGCGGCCGCGCTGCTCGTCGGTGATGACCCAATCGTCCGTACCGCCCTGCACCGGCGTGTACTCCATGTGGAAGAAGAGGCGGCAGCCCTGGTCGACCGCGTCGTGGATGAAGGCCGGGTCCGTGACGATGTCGAAGTTGCTCCGCGTCACGGTGAGGGAGAGGCTGAAGAAGATCCCCGCCTCCTTGAGCTCTGCCATCTTGCCCCTCAGGCGCTCGTGCACGCCGGCCCCGCGCCTCTCGTCCGTCTCCACCTGCGTGCCCTCGATGCTGAGCGTGGGAACCGTGTTGGGCTGGCTCTTCAGCCGCTCGATCAGCGATGCGTCGAGAAGCAGGCCGTTGGTGATGAGGATGAAGATCATGCGCCGATGCGCGCCGCAGATATCCACGATCTCAGGCCGGGTGAGCGGTTCCCCCCCGGCGATGATGAAGAAAGTGACCCCGAGGTCCTCCGCCTCCTGGACGATGGAGGCGAGCTTCCCCGTGGACAACGCATCGTCGGCGTCTCCCCTGATGGCATGGGCGTAGCAGCCCTTGCAGCGCAGGTTGCAGCGATGGGTGATGCTGAAGATCGCGATGGGAGGAACGTGAAGTCCTTCCCGCGCCAGCCCGGCCCGGCGGCGTGCCGCGGCAGCCTGCCAGAGGACGGTCCGGGCAAAGAACAGCGCCTGTGACGGATGACGCAGGCTCACCCTGACGAACTCTGAGAAGAAGATCCGCAGCCCGCTGTTCAGCTGCGCCGTGGAGGATTTTTGCAGTACCATGCTCTCTACCGTCTCCCTTCGATGTTTGTGCGTCGTTACAGAGGGTGGAAGACCCGCAGCATACCACGCGGAGACTTTCCGACGAAACGCTTTGCGGTTCCTGGTATCCAACACCGATTCGAAGGTTTTTCATCACCGCTGAAAATGGAAAGGGCGCACGGTAATCGTGGACCAGGGTTATACAGCTTTGGCCGCAGCAGCAAGTGCGGCCACGGAGACAACGCGTATCACTGTGTTTGCTGCTGTTCGACGATATTCCGCATCAGCCGGAGCACGGTACGCCTCAACTGCGGGCTCTCGATCCTTGCGTAGAGGTCCAAGAGCTCGCGTTCCTCCCGACTACGGACGGGCGCCCGCAGCCCCGCCTTGTCCGACAAACGGGACCCCGTCGGAACGGAAAGGATCGCTGTCAGTGGCGTGTTGAGTGCATTTGCAAGGACGAGAAGCCGCCGGAGCGTGACCTGGCTCTTTTCATTCTCGTACTTCTGGACTTGTTGGTAGGAAACGCCGATGCGGTCGGCCAATTCCATTTGAGTGAGTCCGCTTTGCAGCCGGTAAAATCTGATCCGCTTCCCGATCCCGCTGGGTTCCACTATTCAACCTGCCTGACCACGTTACTCTGGCCCAGGCAGAAGCATCTACAAACTTACAGTTGTATCAAGGATTGACCATTACAACCATAGGTTGTATAGTCGAACGTTCGGCAGACGGCACGGGGGAGTGAAGTGAAAAGGAGTGCGCTTGTCGTTGATGACGACGACCTTGTTCGAACGATCCTGCCTGTGCTCCTCGAAGAGCAACAGTATGATGCGGAAGTCGCCGACGGACCCGAGAAAGCGCTCGACATCATCGCCCAACGGCGCTTCGACGTCATCTTCACCGATTACGAAATGCCCGGCATGAACGGCCTGGAGCTTGCCAGGATCGTTCGGGAAGTGAGCCCAGGGTCCAGGATCATCCTGATGACGGGCCTCCTGGCAGCGGATCTCTTTCTAGGCTCCCAGGCTGATGGATACCTTCAGAAACCGTTTTCGGTCAAGGCCCTTCGGGAGGTGCTTGGCGGTGCCGCGAGAGAAAACCAGTGAGATAGCAACCCCGGCAGCTCGGGACGAGATTGAATGGTCTGGTGGAGACAGTTGGGCGCTGCCTCCGGCTCATTGTCCGTTCGGGAGCAGTCCTTCGATTACAAGGCTGTGGCAGTCATTCGGATTGCCGCCGATGATGATGTGATCCAGGAGATGTATTCCGAAAAGGGCGCATATATCGTGGACGGCAATGGTGAGGGTTGCATCGTCCTCAGACGGTTCTCCCACGCCCGAGGGGTGGTTGTGGACCAGAATGATGGAGGATGCAGCTGAGCGGATTGCCTCCCGCACTATCCGGATCGGATCCGCAATCACCCCGGCAAAGTCCCCATTGCCCAGCTCCACGACACGAATCGGTGCATGCCGTCTGTTGAGCAGGATAAGACATGCCGACTCGACCGCGGAGTCTCTCAGGTAGGGTCCGTAATAATCCATGACGTACCGAAATGCCCATGCGGGGTCCGGAGCGCCTGGCAGACCACCAGCCTCTTCGCGGCAAAGCCGCTTTCCGAGTTCAAGCGCCGCCTTGATCTGCGCAGCCTTGGCTGGCCCGATTCCAGAAATCCTGCGGATCTCAGAGACCGAGGCGAAGTCGATGCCACGCAGGCTTGAAAATGCCCTGAGCAGCCTCCGACCGAGCTCTTCTGCATTCAGACCCCTTTTCCCCGTACCCAGAACAATGGCCATGAGCTTCGAAAGTGAAAGAGACTCGGGGCCTGCCAGGAGAAGCGCTTCCCGTGGCCGCTCTTGCGGCATCCATTCGCGGATGGTCTGGCCGGTGCTTTCCTTTTCCTTCACCCTGATTGCGCCTCGTTGAATAAGACACATTGAACGCTTCTGGCGATTGAGATCGGCGTGTGTACCGCCCGGATTCTAACACTTGAAACATCCATTTATTCAATTGTAATCTGACCCGGTACAATCATTCTTTACATGGAGGAACGAATGAAGAAGTTGGCCTGCAGCGCAGTTGTGCTCGTCATGGTTGCCGTCTCCGCACCCGCCCTGGGTTTCATGATGTTCGGAGGGGGCGTCGGCTATTCAACACAGGATCTCTCGGCGACCGAGAAGCTGGACCTCGTGAACGTCGCGTTCCAAATGAGCTACCTCTACGGCGAGCCGGTCGGGATGTTCCTCGACATGTCCGCGGGAACCGCCGTCAGCGCGCAGTACAACGGCTCCGCGCTTGACCTCTCGATCTACGACGTCAACCTCGGGGTCGATGCCATCTTCGGGCTCGGCTTCCGCATCCCGTCAAGCCGCCTGTGGACCGCCGCGGTGGGAGGGGGCCTGTACTTCGGCGAACAGATGCTCATGCCGACCTCGTATACGATGAACTCGTACACATCCTTCTCCCTCGGCGTGGGGGTGGGTGGCTACTTCGCCTACTGGCTGACCGCCAACCTCTACCTGGGCGCGAACGCCGCCGTGGCCTACGGCCTGTTCAGCCCCCTCGCCGCAATGAGCGACTACAGCAGCAACGGGCTGCGGGCGTTCGGCGGAGTCGGGATCGGCCTGGCGTTCTGACCTACCCCTGGGGGCGCGGTTTTCCCGCGCCCCGCTTCGTTCTACTTTTCCACCCTGATGTCGCCTGACACCGTGTGCAGGGTGACGGCACCCGTTCCTGTTCCGATCGTGCCGGAGAGGACGTGATGCCCCCCACCCGATGCGTTCTCCCCGATGGTGATGGGAAACGCGCATCTCACGTCGCCCGACGTCGAGCGTGCATCGAGTGCGAACTGGGAAGCGGCGGGGAACGACACTTTGACGTCGCCCGAGGTGCTTCCCGCGTCCACGCGGGAGGGGACCGCCACGAAGGCGAGCTGGATGCCCCCCGAGGTCGTGCCCACCGTGGCATCACCCGTCAATGATTTCACCTTCACGTCCCCGCTCACCGCGCTGATGTCGGAGCTCTTGGCGCTCACCGACTGGGCAGTCACGCCTCCCGAGGTCGTATGCACGGAGAGCTCGGAGACGCTCATATGTCCCGCGCGAATGCTGCCCGAGGTCGTGCTCATCGCGAGTCCCGCATAGGTGTGGTCAGCGGCGTCGATGTCGCCCGAAACGGTCTTCGCCTCGAGCCCTTTCATATACGCGGCCGGAATGCTCACCTCCAGGACGAGGTCGCCCCAGAAAAAGCCGACGCTCATGGACGGGCGCTCGCTGCGGATGTCCGCGGTCGTCCCCGTGCGCTCGGCCACGAGGTGGGGCAGCCCTTCACGGGAGCTCGCATCCACGGTCCCGTGCAGCCACGCATCGACGGTGGATCCCGTGCCGGGGACGATGGAGACATGCTCGCTCACTGCCGCTATGGAAACGAGGTCGATGCCGTCCAGCGGGAGGGACTTGCGCTCGTCGATGGTGAGGCTTGCCCGCCCGCGGCTGCCGGGGATGAACCCCCCCGTCGCGAACCCGACGGCCGCCGCGATCACGAGGGCCGCCGCGGTGATGATCGCCGTGATCGTGACGACACGGGCAATCGACTTTTTCCCGCCGCTCCTGGCGGATTTGTTATCGCCGCTCCTGGCGGATTTCTCCTCAGACATGGAAAATCCTCCTTACTTTCTGCGCGCGACAACGCGCGCGTTGAACCGCACATAGGCGGCGATCATTTTCACGAACAGCCGCGAAAGCTGCCACATCCCGATGCCGGCGAGCATTCCGAGTCCTGCCAGGCCGATGCCTGCGAACATGAGGAAGGCCGTGCTCAACCCGCCCGTGGAGATCCAGGCCGGCAGGATCGCTCCTGCGATGGGCGCGAAGAACAGCGCCACACCCGAAAGCGCAAGCGCGGGTGCAACTGCCCACATCGCGATCATCAGCACCACGAGCCCCAGGAAGGGACCGAGCACGAAGATGGCGTTGAAGAACGTGAGGCTCACCGAGGCGAAGACGGCGCGGACGACCGACGCCGCCCTCACCGCGCCCCCCTCCTTCGGCATCTCAAGGAGCGTATCGATAGCGTAGGAGGCGCCGAGCGCGCGCGGGTTTCCCAGGGAGGCTGCGATCTGCTCCTCGGTCCTTCCGTCGGCGGCGCCCATGCGGAAATGCTCCTCGTAATCGTAGAGGACCTCGGTGCGCTCCTTTTCCGGCATCCTGCCGAGGGTGCGGCGCAGCTCCGCTATGAATCGTGCCTTATTCATGCCGTTGCCTCCCCTCCGAGCAGGGTATTCACCCCACCGATGAAGCGCGTCCATTCCTCCAGGAGCACCGCCTGGTACTCCTTGCCCTTCTCGGTGATCTGGTAGTATTTGCGCGCAGGCCCTTCTGCCGACTCCTGGATGTACGTCGTGAAGTAGCCTTCCTTCGTCAGCCGACGGAGCAGTGGATACACGGTGCCTTCGGCGATGTCGACGTTGCGTGAGATGGCCTGCACGAGCTCGTACCCGTAGTAGTCCTTGCGGCAGAGAAGGACGAGCGTGCACAGCTCCAGGACTCCCTTTTTGAATTGTATGTTCATGTCACCTCCTGGTCAGCTGTGAATGCTCTTGAGGGCCGAGAGGGCCAATTCGAAGATCGACCCGTTGTGAGCCTTCCGCTCCTCCTTGCGTACCCCGGCTCGCTGTCCGACGTTCGCAAGGGCGTAGATGACGGGCGTGCGCCAGTTGGCGGGGAAACGGGCTGCGATGCTCTGGAGGGAGTAGAAGCTGCGCCGTACGTGCTGGCACCCCTCGGCGAGCTGGTCGACCGACATGTTTTTCGGGATGAAAGTCGGCGTGCAGTGGTCGTACGAGCTCCAGTCGTTCGTCAGGAGCCGCCCCTCGGAGCGGAACTGGTCGAAGAGGACCGTGCCGGGATACGGGGTGAGGATGTTGAAGGTCGCAGATGACATCCGCGTTCGGTACATGAACTCCAGGGTCTCGTCGAAGATGGACGTCTCGTCGTCGTCGAACCCGAAGACGATCGATGCGTGAAAGAGGATGCCGGCCTGGGTGATCCGCCGGATGGCGGCCTCCGTCGCGGCGACGCTCTTCATGCTCTTCTGCATGCGCGCCATCTTCGCCTCCGACACGGACTCAAGTCCTATGAACAACCCGGTGCAACCGCTGCGCGCCGCCTTCAGCAGGAGCTCCTCGTTGCGTACGAAGGAGACCGATGCCTGGCCGACCCACTGGATCCCCCTCCCCTCGAGGGCGGTGAAGAGCTCCAGTGCGTAGCGGGGGTCTCCGACGATGTTGTCATCGAGGAACATCACGCGCTTCGCGCCCGAACGGTCGATGTCGTCCATGACACGATCGACCGACACGTGGCGGATCGCCCGACCGAAAACGTTGCGCACGCAGCAGAATTCGCACGCGTAGGGGCACCCGCGCGAGGTGACCACCGGCGTGATCCCCAGAATAGCGCGGGAATGGCTGAGATCGCGGCGCGGCGTGGGATAGTCGTCCAGGGACCACTCGTTGTTGGAGCGGTACACGGGCTGCAAGGCGCCGCGCGCCGCGTCGGCCAGGAGCGTTCCCCAGACCGGCTCCGCTTCTCCGATCACCACGGCATCCGCGTGAGCGGCCGCCTCGTCCGGCAGCACAGTGGGGTGCACGCCGCCCAGCACGACGCGTCTGCCCCGCCTTCTGAGCTCGTCGGCAAGCGCGTAGGCGCGCGGCGCGGTGGCGGTCATGCACGTGATACCCACCAGGTCGCACTCCGCGTTCAGGTCGATGGGTTGCGTTTCCTCCTCGACGATCGATACCTCATGCTCCGCGGGCGTGAGTGCCGCGATGTACTGGAGCGACACCTGGGGAAATCGTCCGATTCCCCTCTTCCGGGGCGCAACCGCTGGCTGCGTGCACGGGTCTATGAGCAGGATTCTCATTTCAACTCCTTCTGGAGACGTTCTTACTAAGCGTCTTCATGCACTACTATGTATTACATAGTACATGGCATTGCAAGCATCAAGATTATGTTTTGGCAAAGATAATCCGTAAATGGCGGAAAATTACTTAACGGGCGTGAAGTTTCAGATCAGGCGATGGTGACTCGATAGCCCGTGGAAAACGTGCCCAGGGGATCTAGGAAGAGAATGCCTTCCTTCTCCTGGAGTACTCCCGTGGCCTTCGTGCTGTCGGAGATCCCATGCCAGGGCTCGATGCACACGAATGCCGCTCCGGGCTTGGACCAGATCCCCAGAAAGGGTGCGCCTTCGGTGCTCACGGTGACGGCCTGGGGGCCGAAGCTCGTTCGGAGGGAGAACACGCGCGACAGGGGGTGCTTGAGGACGAGGGCGCCCCTGTCGAACAGCGTACGGGAAAGGTCGATGGTCCGGCGGGTGGTGAACGCCCGTTCCGTGGTGTCCGCGACGATGAGGTTGTCGCGGATAAACCATCGTTCCGCGCTCTCCTCTTCGTCGAAGAGCACGTAATAGTTCTCCAGGCTTCCTCCGGCGAAAGGCACGACGAACGCCGGATGAGAGCCGATGGAGAAGTACATCCGCCGCGCGCCGGTGTTCGTGACGAGGTAGCTCACCGACAGGCCGTCCGGTTGGAGCGTGAAACCGACCCGCAGCGTGAAGTCGAACGGGTAGACCTCCAGCGTCTTCGGGCTGGAGGCGAGCTGGAGCTGCACGGAGCTTTCACGCTCTTCGACGATCGTGAACTCGCTTCCCCGGGCGAAACCGTGATTGGGAAGGCTGTAGCTCTTTCCTTCGAACGTATAGGAGCCGCCGCGGAGAGCGCCGACGATGGGGAACAGCACCGGTGCCGAGCCTGTCCACCATGCCGGGTCCCCGTTCCAGATGTATTCCCTGCCGGTGGACAGGTCGGCGAGGCTGGAGAGCTCCGCGCCCTTTTCCCGCACCTTCGCGGCGAATGGGCCGCTCCGAAGGATCACGCTCATGACACTTTCCCCCCTTCCGCTCCGGGCGGATGCCGATGTGGGCAGCTCAATCATAGTCCTATGGGGGGTACTGTGCTCCAAGAGGACGGGAAGGTCAACTGTCGGGAGCGGCTCGGCCGATGTCGATGAGGCCGCGCACCTTGCGCAGCAGATCCGCCGTGGTGAAAGGCTTGGGCAGAACGTCCATGTCCGGGGAAGGGGCGAAGCCGGCTTCCAGCAGGCGGAAGTCGTGGCCGGTGCAGAAGAGGATGGGCAGCCGCGGCCGCAGCGATCGGATGCGATCGGCGACCGCCGGACCCGTCATCCTCGGCATGATGACGTCCAGCACGACGAGGGATACCGACTCGCCGCGGGACTGGAACAGCTCCAGCGCCTGCGCCCCGTCTGCCGCGGTGAGCACCGTGTAGCCGGATTGCTTGAGGACCTGGCTTGCGAACGTCCGTACCGAATCGTCGTCTTCAGCGAGCAGGACGATCTCGTTCCCGCCCCGGGCGGCCGTGACGGGCTGCACGGCCTTCTGCGGCGCTGCGTCGACCCGGGCCAGCGGGAGGTGAATCGAGATCGAAGTCCCCTGCCCCGGCAGGCTCTGCACGTCGATGAGCCCGTCGTGCTGCGTGACGATCCCGTAGACGATGGCCATGCCCAGGCCGGTGCCGCGGCCGCGTGGCTTGGTCGTGAAGAAGGGCTCGAAGATGTGGCGCACCACATCCGCCGACATCCCGATGCCCGTGTCGGTGACGGAGAGCACGGCGAACTCACCCGGGCGGGCCCACGGATTGCGGCGGCAGGACTCCGTGTCGAACCGGGCGAGGCTTGTCGAAATCTGCACCGTACCGCCCGAGGCCATTGCATCCTTCGCGTTCACGCAGAGGTTCACGAGCACCTGCTCGATCTGGCCCGGATCCGCCGTCACGAGCTTGCCCGGGCCGTCACTGGAGGTGGACAACCGGCAGGTTTCCCCGATGAGCTTCCGCAGCATGTCCGACATGCCCGCCACGAGATCGTCGAGATCGATCACGCTGCGCCTGCTCGTCTCTCTCCTGCTGAACGTGAGGAGCTTGCCGATCAGGGCCCGCGCCCGGTCCGAAGCGCGCAGGACCTCCGCCAGGTACTGGCGCACGGTGCTGCCCTCGGGGAGCTCGTCGGAGGCGAGCTGGGCGAACCCGAGGATGGCCTGCAGGAGGTTGTTGAAATCGTGGGCGACCCCGCCGGCGAGCTGGCCGACTGCCTCCATCTTCTGCGCGTGAACGAGCTGCCCCTCCAGAAGCATACGGTCGGTGATGTCGCGGGACACTCCGATGAGCTCCCGGCCCCGTCCCGAGATCTCGTTGCGGAGCGTCACGACCATCTCCGTCGCCACGAGCGTGCCGTCCGCGCGTGTCAGCTCCACCGCATCGATACGGACGCGCGTCGGCTCTTCGTGTGCCTGCAGCGCATCCATCCGCTCGTGGAGGAGCGACATCACCCGCTCCTTGTCCTCGGGGCGTACGATGTCCAAAAGCGTGCGTGAGGAAAGCTCGGCGGGAGAGACGCCGAGCAGGCGGCGAACGGAGGGGCTCACGTAGGTAAAACGCTGAGAGACCATGTCGATCGTCCAGATCACGTCGCCGCTGTTTTCCGCGAGCAGGCGATAGCGCGCCTCGCTCTCCCGCAGCGCCTCTTCCGCACCGCGCCGCTCCCTTCGCGCCGCCGCTTCGCGGATTTCCCTCTCCACGGTCGGCGCGAGCCGGGCCAGCGTGTCCTTCATGAGATAGTCCCGCGCGCCGGCGCGCATCATCTGCACGGCGATCTCTTCCCCGATGAACCCCGAAACGACGATGAACGGGGTATCGCGCCCCATGCCCTGCAGCAGCGCCAGGGCCGACGGGGCGGAGAACTGCGGAAGGCGATAATCGGCGATGATCACGTCCCATTCGCGCTCCTCGAGGGCGGCGCGCATGCCGTCCTCCGTCTCCACCCTGCGGTACTCCACAGACCGCCCTGCCTTGCGCAGCTCACGCTGCACGAGCGCGCCGTCGCTCTCAGAGTCTTCCGCATGGAGCACGAACAGGGGATCGCTCATCCCGGAGATACCTCCGGGGGAGGCTCGTTGAGAACGAGCCAGTACAGGCCCAGTTTCTCGACGGAGGCGGCGAATTGCACGAAATCGACCGGCTTCCTGATGTAGCTGTTCGCGCCGATGTCATAGCTGGCGGCCCTGTCCTGCTCTTCAGCGGAGGAGGTGAGGATCACCACGGGCAGCCGCCGAAGACGGGGGTCTCCGCGGATCTCCCGCAGAACGTCCAGACCGCCCATGATGGGCAGATTGAGGTCGAGGAGCACGAGGGCCGGGGTCAGGGCCGGCGTGCCGGCGTGCGGTCCCGTGCCGCGCAGCACGTCGAGCGCCTCCCGTCCGTCCTGCGCCACGACCAGCTCGTTCGTTATGCGGCTGCGCGTCAGGGCGCGGCGCGTCAGCTCGATGTCGCTGAGGTTGTCCTCCACGAGGAGTATGCATTTCGGGTTCATGGGGCCTCCGACAGTGTGAATGAAAACGTCGCCCCGGCGTCGACGGCGGCATCCGCCCACACACGCCCGCCGTGGCGTGAAACGACGCGCTGCACGGTGGCCAGGCCGATTCCCGTCCCGGGGAAGTCGCTCGACCTGTGCATGCGCTGGAAGGGGGTGAACAGCTTGCCCGCGAAGGCGGGATCGAATCCCACGCCGTTGTCGCGCACGAAATAGATCTTCTCCCCTTCACGAGCGACGCAGCCGAACTCGATGCGCGCGCCGTCCCGGGGGGCGGTGAACTTGAAGGCATTTTCGATGAGGTTCGATAGAACCACCTCCAGGAGCGTCTCGTCCCCCCACGCCGTCACCCCGGGCGGGATCGAGACATCGACGGCCCGATCCTTCCCCGATTCGCGAAGCCGCTCCACGATCCTGCCTGCGATGGCCGACAGATCGACGGGCGCCCGGCGCATTCCGGCGCGGGTCACGCGGGAGAGCTGCAGCAGGTCGTCGATGAGAACGCCCATGCGTTGTGTCTCCGAGCGCACGCGATTGAGGTAGCCGCGCGCCGTTTCATCCAGGGTTGCCCCGTAGTCCTCCAGCAGGGCGAGGCTCCACCCGTCGATCCCGCGAAGCGGCGAGCGAAGGTCGTGGGACACGGAATAGGAAAAGGCCTCCAACTCCCTGTTGGACGCCTCGAGCTCCGCGGTGCGGACGTGCACCCTGTGATCGAGGTCGATGTTGAGCCTGTGGATGTCTTCCTCCGCGCGCTTGCGTTCCGTCAGGTCCAGCACGAGCGCGACGCTCTGGTCGCGCCGCTCCCCGAGGAGGACGAACCCGACGAGCACCCACGCCCGGCTTCCGTCCTTCCTGATGTACTGCTTCTCATAGGGCGCGCAGGAGCCTCGCGCCTGCGCCTGGCGTATCGCGGCGTCGTCCAGGGCTTGGAACTCCGGCGGTGTCAGCGTGGACGAGCTCACAAGGCCCGCCCCGAGGTCCTCCCGCGAATACCCGACGATCCTCAGGAACTCGTCGTTCGCGTCGCAGATCCTGCCATCGGTGTCGCCCAGGAAGTTGCCCACGATGCCGGAATCGAAATACGCGCGGAGCTTCTCCTCGCTCTGGCGCATCCCCTCCTTGGCGAGGTGCTCTTCGGTGATGAGCTCGCTGAAGATGATGATCCCGCCGATTTCCCCGGCGGCCGTGCGCCAGGGACGGATCTCCCACCGCAGCCAGTCCGTCTGTCCGTCAGCGCGGGGAAAAACGTCCTCGTCGGACTTCTCCACCGCGCCCGCCAGGCAGCGGCGATGAACGGCCTTCCAGCGCTCGGGCACGTCCGGCAGGACCTCGTAGTGTGATTTGCCGATGAAGCTCTCTTCGGTGATCCTGTTGTCGATGACGTAGCGGCGGGACACGACGAGGTAGCGCATCTCGGTGTCGAGCATCGCGATGGCCGCCGGAGCGTGCTCGACGAACAACCGCAACAGATGCTCGTTGTGCCGGATCGTATCCTCCGCGCGCCGGCGCTCGGAGATATCGCGGATGATGGCCTGGTAGTAGCGTGCACCACCCACCTCTGTGGCGCGGACGCTTGTCTCCACCGGAAACACCCTCCCGCTCTTGCGCTGGTGCTGCGTTTCCGAGATCACCCCGTCGTTCAGGCGCGTAGTGTTTTCGATGTCGCGGAACCGCGCCCGTTCCGACGGGACGCGAAGATCGCTGAGATTCATCGTCATCAGCTCCGCCTGCGTATAGCCGTAGGCCTGGACTGCGCGCTCGTTCGCCTCGAGGATCCTCCAATCCTTGTCCAGGAGGAGGATGATGTCGTTGGCGAACCTGTTGATGTGAACGATCCTTTCGGCGAGCTGCGCCCGTTCCCGGGCGAGGAGGAGCTGGCGCTCCACGAGCGTCCTGTTGCGCTTCCTCCAGAGCTGCTGGATGCCAAGGCCCGCCGCGACGAAGAAGAGCAGGAAAACCGCGGCGGTGAGAAGAGATCGTTCACGCAGCGGTGCGTAGACCTCGGCACGATCGATCTTGGCCACGACGAACCAGGGTGTGCCATTGACGCTCTGCAGCGCGGCCAGCACGTCCACCCCACGATAGTCACGGCCCTCCACGACGGCTTTGCGTCCCATGACGGCCTGTGCCGCGGGCAGGTTCACTGCGAGCGGGAGCCGAAGCGTCATGGCGGCATCAGGATTGAACCGCAGGGGATTGAGGTACAGCACCGTATCCCCTTCGCGTCTGACGAGGAGCGTTTCGGCTGAGGCGCTGTCAGCAGGCCAGGTCTGGATGAGGGGGTAGAGAAAGACCGAGGGATCGACGTCCAGCAGCAACGCGCCGGATGCCGCGGCTGATGCATCCTCACGCACGGGGATCCAGACCGGCAGCTCGACGGCGTCCCCGTCGACAATGAGATCGCCGATGCTCACATCCGTGCCGTGGAGGGCGGCCCGGAATTGCACCTCGTCCTGGGGCTCGAGATCAGGACGGTCTTCGGGTTCGACGATGAGCGCCCGACCGTGCGCGTCGTAGAGAACGACGCGGCGATACCGGTACAGCGTGCGCAGGTTCCGCATCCAGAACCGGAGATCCCGGCTGTCTGACGGCGCCGCGCTCCCGGCAAGGGCCCTCGTTGCAAGCCTCTCGATGATCGGATTGCGCATGATGAGCCGCGCATCCGTGCGTCGCTCAGCATACCAGGCGGCTATCTCGCTCGTCTTGAGGCTTGCAACCGTGGCAAGGGAGCTCTGGGCGCTGAGCCGCGAAGCCTGGGCCAGCCGCATCATGAATGTGACCCCGATCCCCACGATAGCGATGAAAAGAATAACAATAAGCGCCAATGGCCCCGGGGGGAGTCTTTTGGGAAGAGATCGCGCAAAAACGGAAGGAGATTCTGCCCCTTCGGACTTGTGCGAGGTCATCTTTTGTTTCCTTGAGAGGAAACGCGAATATAACACACGATTCGGGGAAATGTCAACTCTATTCGAGAGAATTGCTATTTTGGATATTCAACCCGCTTCTATCCCGTAATTGCCCCTTTGCTGGCGGAAGAAACGAGCCGCGCATACTTGGCAAGAGCGCCTGTCGCATACGCTATGCCGCGGGGTTTCCAGGCCGAGCGCCGACGCGCGATCTCAGCCGGAGTGAGGTCGACGTCGATCGTTTTCGCATGCGCGTCGATCGTGATGACGTCCCCGTCCTTCAGCAGCGCGATCATTCCGCCGTCACGAGCCTCCGGTGCCACGTGCCCCACGAGCATGCCGCGGCTGCCACCGGAGAACCTGCCGTCGGTGACAAGGGCCACGTCACGGATGAGCCCTGCGCCGGCGATCGCCGAGGTGGGGGCGAGCATCTCCCGCATGCCGGGTCCGCCGCGCGGGCCCTCGTTGCGGATGACCACGACGTCGCCCTTCTTGATCGCACCGTCGAGGATGGACTTCAACGCATCCTCTTCGCTCTCGTACACGCGCGCGGGTCCCTTGTGCACGAACTC
This sequence comes from Spirochaetaceae bacterium, assembly GCA_003141795.1. Next base: position 13,790 of record PLNO01000306.1, read on the forward strand.
GCCGATGCCCACGGTCTTGAGCACGGCCCCCTCCTCCGCGAGGTTGCCCTTGAGGATGCTGATCGGGCCGCGCGGGCTCACGGGCTTTTCCAGCGGATGGATCACGTCCTGGCCCGAGAGATCCGCCGACACCCCTTCGAGGTTCTCCGCGACGGTGCGTCCCGTCACGGTGAGGCAGTCCCCGTGGATCAGTCCCGCATCCAGCAGCACGCGCATCACCTTCTGCACGCCACCCACCCGGTAGAGGTCGGTCATGGCGTAGCGGCCCGCGGGCTTCATGTCGCACAGCGTGGGGGTGGAATCGTAGATCGCGTTGAACTCGAAGATGTCGAGGGCAACGCCCGCTTCCACGGCGAGTGCGAGGAGGTGGAGCACCGCGTTCGTAGAGCCGCCCACCGCCATGGACACCCTGATGGCGTTCTCGAAGGCGTGCCGCGTCATGATCTGCCGGGGCGTGATCCCCCGCTCGAGCAGATCCATGACCGCCGTGCCTGCCCGCAGGAGCTCGGCGCGCTTGCTTTCATCCACCGCGGGAATGCAGGCATTGCCGGGAAGGCTGATACCGATGGCCTCCATTGCGGCGGCCATGGTGTTCGCCGTATACATCCCGCCGCAGGCGCCGGGTCCCGGGCAGGCCGCGCACTCGATCCCGTGCCGCTCCTCCTCGGTGATCTCCCCCGTGCTGAACTTTCCCACCGCTTCGAAGGCGCTCACGATGTCCACCGGCTTTCCCCTGTGCATGCCGGGGAGGATCGAGCCTCCGTACACGAAGACGCTGGGAAGGTCCAGGCGCGCCATCGCCATCACGGTGCCGGGAATCGTCTTGTCGCAGCCGCCCAGGCCCACGATCGCGTCCATCTGGTGGCCGCGCACGACGAGCTCGATGGCATCGGCGATCACTTCCCTGCTCACCAGGGAGCACTTCATCCCCTCGTGGCCCATGGCCTCGCCGTCGGTGACGACGAACGTATTGAACTTCAGCGGCACGCCGCCGGCGTCCCTTATGCCCTTCTTGGCCACGGCGGCGAGGTCGTCCAGGTGCACGTTGCACGGGGAGACCTCGCTGCCGGCGCTTGCCACGGCGACGATGGGCTTGTCGAAATCGGCGTCGGTGAAGCCCACCGCGCGGAGCATCGCCCGATTGGGCATCCGGGCCACACCGCCGGTCATGATCGTGCTTCGTGCGTTCAGCTTTTCCGTCGCGCTTTTCATTCCTTCCACCCTCCGACGTACGGTATGCGTTTCGCGGTGGCCTTGATGGCCTGCGCGTTGGAGAGGAGCACTGCCGTCGTGTCCCACGCGCCGCTCGTGAGGCTCATGCGGTCGGCCTGCGGCATGGTGAAGCCGAACGTCTTCCCTTCGGCGGCTATCCGGCAGGAGTCGAGGTCGATGCCGATCTTCACCGACGGGTCAGCCTCGACCATTGCCTGGAGCGTCGTCGCATCCTCGTGGGACACGCGCGCCGCGGGAAGGCCGAGCGCCGTGCAGTTGCCCGAGAAGATCTCGGCAAAGNNGAGCCGCAGCCGAAGTTGCGGTTCACCACGAGGATCGAACCGCCCTTGAACCGGGGGTCGTTCATGGGATGCGGCTTCGGTTTTCCCGTGCCGTCGAACCGCTCGTCGAAGAACGCGTACTGGCCGAGGGTCTCGAAGGTGATCTCCCGCAGGTAGCGGGCGGGGATGATCCTGTCGGTGTCCACGTCGTCTCCGACCATGGGAATGGCGCGTCCCTCCACGCGCTGTCGAACGCTTGTATCTGCTTTCATCATGACGCCCTCCCGCCACGCACGTCGNNTTCATGGCCAGGCACATCGAGCATCCCGCCTCCCGCCACTGGAACCCGGCGGCGCGGAACACCTCGTCCAGGCCTTCTTCCTTCGCCTGACGCGCAACGGCGCGTGAACCGGGAACGACGAGCGCTTTCACCCGTTGCGATACCTTCTTCCCGCGGACGATCTTCGCCGCTTCCCGCAGGTCGCTCATCCGCCCGTTCGTGCAGGACCCGATGAAGGCCACGTCCACTGCAAGCCCCATGATCGGCCTGTTCTGCTCGAAGCCGGTATGGTCATAGGCCTTCTGGAGCACTTCCCTGTCCTCTGGCCTGGCGTCGGCCACCCGGGGGAGTCGCTGCGTCACGCCCACCGCCTGTCCCGGATTGATTCCCCACGCCACCATGGGCTCGATGCTTCCACCGTCGAGGGGGAAGACGTCGTCGTAGCGCGCATCCCCGTCCGAGGCGATTCCCTTCCAGAACGTCACCGCCGTGTCGAAATCCTTGCCCTGGGGAGCGAACTTCCTGCCCCGCAGATAGTCGAAGGTGACCTGATCCGGGTTGACGTAGCCTGCACGGGCGCCGGCCTCGATGCTCATGTTGCAGAGCGTCAGGCGCGCCTCCATGGGCAGCGATTCGACCGCGGCCCCCGCGTACTCGTAGGCGAAACCGATTCCCCCGTTGACGCCGAGGTCCGCGATGATGCGGATCACGAGGTCCTTTGCCGTCACCCCCGCGGCCAGTGCCCCGGAGACGTCGATGCGGCGCACCTTCGGCCGCGTCAGCGCCATGGTCTGGGTGGCGAGGACGTCGCGGATCTGCGATGTGCCCACGCCGAAGGCGATGCTCCCCAACGCTCCGTGCGTCGAGGTGTGCGAATCCCCGCAGGCGATGGTCATGCCGGGCTGCGT
>PLNO01000020.1 GCA_003141795.1 Spirochaetaceae bacterium
CGACCCTGTTGGCAAGCGCCGGGTAAAGCAGGTCTGAGAGGAGCGTCGATTTGCCCGAGCCGGAAACCCCTGTGATTGCCACCATGGTGCCCAGCGGGAAGGACGCGGTGATGCCGCGCAGGTTGTGCTCCCGCGCGCCGCGCAGAACGAGCTTCTTCCCGTTGCCCTTGCGTCGCTCCTTGCGCCGCTCGATGACCAGTGCCCCGCTGAGGTACTGCCCCGTGAGCGAGCGCGGATTGGCGCACACCTCTTCGAGCGTTCCCGCGGCCACGACCTGCCCTCCATGCACCCCGGCGCCGGGGCCGAGGTCCACANNGGCTCGTCGAGGATGTACAGGACACCGACGAGGGACGATCCGATCTGCGTTGCCAGCCTGATCCTCTGCGCCTCCCCCCCCGACAGTGTGCTGGCGCGCCGCTCGAGGGTGAGATAGGAGAGGCCCACGTTCTTCATGAACGTGAGGCGCGCGGAGATTTCCTTGAGGATCTGTCGGGCGATTTTCTGCTCAATCGGGGTCAGGGGGAGGCCCTGCACGAACGAGAGGGATTCTTCCACGGACATCTGTGTCATCTCGTGGATGTTGCGCCCACCGACGGTCACGGCGAGCACCTCGGGCTTCAGCCTTCGTCCCCCGCAGGAACGGCATTCCTTCTGGGCCATGAACCCTTCCATCCACTCCTTCACCTGTTCGGAGCTGGATTCGAGGTAGCGTCTCTTCAGGTCGGCCAGAGCGCCGCGGAAGCCCGACTCGTACTCCCACTTCCCCCTGCCGTCCTTGCTCTCGTAGCGGAAATCGATCTTCTCCTTTGTACCGTGGAGGATGACGTCCAGGATCCCCTTCGGCAGATCCGCGAGCGGCGTATCCAGAGAGAACTTGAAATGCTTTGCCAGTGATTCGAACTGGCTCCTGTGCCAGTTCGCTTTGGGGTTGTACGGTGCGATCCCCCCCTCATTGAAGGAAAGGCTCAGGTCAGGGGCCACGAGAGACGGATCGAACTCGAGGGTCACCCCGAGCCCCGAACAATCAGGGCATGCCCCGAAGGGGTTGTTGAAGGAGAAAAGCCGCGGTTGCAGCTCCGGAATGCTGATCCCGCAGGTCGGACAGGAGCTCTTCTGGGAGAAGAGGACCTCCCGCTCCCCTGCCTTGTCCCGAACGAGCGCGACCAGTGTTCCTCCCGAGGTCTCCACCGCGCCTTCGACCGATTCTGCCACGCGCCTGCGGATGTCCGGCGCGATGGTCAGCCTGTCGACGACGATCTCGATCGTATGCTTGCGCTTGCGGTCGAGGTCGATCGTGTCCTCCAGGGAGAGGATCTCCCCGTCGACGCGCACCCGCACGTACCCCATGCGTTTTGCGTCCTCGAAGATCTTCTGGTGCTCGCCCTTCTTCGCCCCCACCACGGGGGCCAAAAGGATCACCTTCGTGCCGACGGGCAGCACGAGCAGGGAGTCGACGATCTGGTCGACTGATTGCTCCTGTATCTCCCGTCCGCACTGCGGACAATGCGGGGTACCGACGCGGGCGAAGAGAAGCCTCAGATAGTCGTAGATCTCCGTGACGGTGCCGACGGTGGAACGCGGATTGCGATGGGTCGTTTTCTGCTCGATGGCGATGGCCGGGGAGAGCCCCTCGATGTAGTCGAGGTCCGGCTTGTCCAGACGGCCGAGGAACTGCCGTGCGTACGATGAGAGGGATTCGACGTAGCGGCGCTGCCCCTCGGCNNTCGAAGGCGAGCGAGGATTTGCCCGAGCCGCTGAGGCCTGAGACGACTACCAGCGCGTCCCGCGGGAGCTCGAGATCGATGTTCTTGAGGTTATGCTCGCGGGCTCCCTTGATGATGATGCGGTTCATTCTTCACGTCTCCGTCGGTCGGGCAGCTCATCGTCGGGGTCGGGCGGCTTCGGAGCGGCAACAGCCTTCCGCGGTGCATGTTTGCGTGGCGGAGGCGTCGGTTTCCGGGGCTTGCTCCTCGTGGAGGCCACGTAGAACACGAGAGGAAGGAGGAGCATGAGGATGAGGGAAACTGCGATGACTTCCCAGGAGGAAAGGACTTTGATGTACAGCCCGGAATCCATCGGGCAATACTATCGTCCGGCATAGGGGATGGCAAGCCCGGGCCGCGCAGATCACCGCTTCCGTGCTCTGCCGGGCGGCCCTGGGCCGCGCAGATCACCGCTTTCGTGCTCTGCCGGGCGGCCCCCCTCCCCGCTTTACCCCTTCAGCGTGACGATGGTTTTCCCGAACCCGCCCTCCTGGGGAGAGGAAAAGTGGTACTCCTGCACCACCGGCATGTCGTGGAGGTACTCGTGGATGGCCGTGCGCAGCTTGCCCTCGCCCTTCCCGTGCACGATGGCGAACTCGTGCAGCCCGTGCACCAGCGCGCTGTCGATCTGCTTCTCCACCATGCGCAGGGCCTCCTCGACCCGCATGCCGAGCAGAAAAAGCTCCAGAACCGGAGTGTCGACCGAACCGGTCTGCATATAGCTGACGGAAACCCCCGGGGGTTCCTCGGGTTTCCCCGTCACGGGACGCAGCTCACCGGGGAGGAGGGAGAGGCGGAGCGTTTCCGTCTCCACGATCCACCGCTTCCCCCTGTCCCTGCGGACCACCCTGCCGCGACGGCCGGTCCGGGCGATCGTCACCTCCATGCCCTCCTGCACCTCGAAGGAGGGAGCAGGGGCGAGTGCGTCCCTGTCCTCCTCGATCCTCTTCTCCTCCCGCTCGATCCTCTCCTGGACCCCCGTCACGAGCTGCGCGAAATCCGCCGATGGAGGGGCCGCGGCGCCTGCGCGCAGGGACTCCCATTCGGCGCGCGTCTTGGAGAGGAAGTCGCGGAGCTCGCGCAGGCCCTGCCTGCGCAGCTCGAGCTCCTTCTGCCGCAGCGTGAGCTCCTTGAGGTCGGTCGAGCGGCTCTTCTCACGGAGGTCGCGCTCGCGCACCATGTGCTCTTCCTCGGCGACTGCGAGCTTCTGATGGCGTTCGGCGAGGTTCGTCACCAGACGGGAAATATCGGTCCTCTCGTCGGAGAGGTAGGAGGTCGCGTTTGCGAGGATGCTCTCGGGGAGTCCGCTCCTTCGGGCGATCTGCAGTGCATGGCTTTCCCCGGGCACTCCCATGAGGATGCGATACGTGGGTGCCAGTGTCTCCCGATCGAAGCCCATCGAGGCGTTCTGCGCGCCCGGTCGCGTTGCTCCGTAGTTCTTCAGTATTCCGTGATGGGTCGTTGCAAGCACGGCGCATCCCACGGCCACGAAATGGTCCAGCAGCGCCATCGCGAGAGCCACGCCCTCCTGCGGGTCGGTCCCCGCACCGAGCTCGTCGAGGAGCACGAGGGAGTGAGGGCCCGCGCCGCGCACGATCCCGGAGAGGTTCTTCACGTGAGCGGAAAATGTCGACAGTGACTGCTCGATGGATTGCTCGTCACCGATGTCTGCGAACACGGAATCGAAGACGGGCAGCGCCGAGCCCTCCCCGGCCGGGATCTCCATGCCGAACTGGTTCATGAGCGCCAGAAGTCCCACGGTTTTGAGGCTCACCGTCTTGCCGCCGGTGTTCGGTCCCGTGATGATGAGCACGCGGAGGTCGCTCGTCATGCTGACCGTCATCGGTACGGCGCGCGCGCCAAGGAGCGGATGCCGGGCGTCGCGGAGGGAGATGGTGCGGCCATCGCGCTCGGCGCGCCGGCAGGAATGGTACACCGCGTAGCGCGCGCGGCAGAGCAGGGAGTCGATGTAGGAAACGACGTGCACGAGCGTTTCGAGGTCGGCTGCGCGCGCGGAGACCTCGGCGGTGAGCTCGCGGAGGATGCGGCGCACCTCCAGGCGGTAGAGGTTCTCCTCCTGCACGATCGCGTTGTTCTTCTCCACGACCTCGATGGGCTCGATGAAGAGCGTCGACCCCGTTGCCGACATCTCGTGGACGATCCCCTTGACCCTGCCCTTGTACTGCGATTTCACCGGCAGCACGACCCTTCCGTCGCGCTGCGTGGGCGTGGTGGTCTGCCAGTAGCTGCGGTAGGTGTGGTCTTCCAGCAGGGTGCGCACCGATTTGTCGGCGTCTTCGCGGTGGCGGCGGATCCGTTCCCTGATCGCGGCAAGCTCGGGGATCTGCTTTTCCCGCAGGAGCCCCTCGTGGTCTACGATCCTGAAGATCCGCCGCGACAGAGGCGTGAGATCGGGGATGCTCGAGGCGATTGCGGAAAGGCGGAGGACGGAGCGCGCCGTGACTGCAAGCCTCTGGAGCTTCAGGCCGGAGAGTATCCACCTGCCGAGGGCCGCAAGCTCCTCCCCCTCGAGCTGCATCCCCCCCTTGCCGAGGCGCGGGATGATGCCCTCGATGTCGGGAAAGTCGAATCCCGGCAGGGAGGAGGACGACTCGATGAGGGAACGGCATTCCAGGACGAGGTCGAGCCTCTCATCCAGCGCCGATTCCTCGGTGAGGATCTCCTGGGCGCGCACGAGCACCGCTCCCTGGGGACTGACGCAGAGCTCGGCGAGCTCGGCGAGGATCTTCGGGAACTCGAGAAGCGCTCTGCCATGCTCATCCATGCTCGGCCCTCTTCGTTTCCTGCAGCTCGGACAGGATCCTGAGATAGCTCTCGTAGCGGTCCGCGTCGATCTCCCCGCGCTCCACCGCCTGCATGACCGCGCACTCGGGCTCGTCGGCGTGAAGGCAGGGCTGGTAGCCGCACATCTGCATGAACGCGCCGAACTCCCGGAAGTGGAAACCCACCTCCTCGGGCAGCACGTCGGCGAGCTCGAGCTCACGAACGCCGGGGGTATCGATCACGCGCAGCCCCGTGTCGAGGATCGAAAGGATCGCATAGTTCGTCGTGTGGTTGCCCCGATCGTGTTTCAGCGAGAGCGCTCCGACCCGCAGCTTCAGCCTTGAATCGAGCGCATTGAGGAGAGAGGATTTTCCCACGCCCGACTGGCCGACGAACACGGCGGTCGTCCCCTCCAGAAGTGCCGCGAGCTCCCGTACACCCTCCCCGGTCCTGCTCGAGCAGACGTGCACCGTATACCCCATGGCCTGGTAGTGGCCGAGCCTATCGCGGATCTCCTCCGGGCAGGGCAGGTCCGATTTATTGAGTACCACGAGGGGCGTCAACCCTCCGACCTCGGCTGCGACGATGAGCCTGTCGATGAAGCGCGGACGGAAGGGCGGGGAGCTGGCGCTCGTCACACAGACGGCGATGTCGGCATTGGCGGCGAGCACCTGCGGCGCCCGGCCCTTCTTGTTCCAGCGGGAGAGCCACGTCCGGCGGGGACGCACGCTGCCGATCATCCCTTCCCGGGAGCCCGCGGCGGTGGGCACGACCTCCACGAGGTCACCCGGAGCGATCGGGTTGTAGCTGCGCGCGGCCTCACGAAGCTGCTTGCCCTTGATGCGGCACTGGAGCGTTCCATCGGGGGTTTGAACGGTGTAGATCGAGTTGATGCCGAAGAGGACCTCGGCGGTGAGGGACTCGGGCATGAGCTCAGAGCTCTTCCCGCAGCGGGAGGCCGAACTGCGCGCTGAACCACGCGTATTGCGCTTCAAGCGGGCGCGGCCCCGTCACGTACAGCGCGTCGGGCTCGCGATCGGGCCCGGCTTTCGCGGCGGATCCGAGGAGGCGGAGGACCTGACGCGACACCCCCTCCCGCGAGTCCACGAGCGCGATCCCTTCTGTTTGAAGGAGGGTGCGGAACTCCGGCTCCAGATGGAGGAAATGCGTGCAGGCGAGGACGAGCACGTCGATATTCTCGCTGCGAAACCGGGCGACCTCGTGACGGACGCGCTCCTCCTTCTCGTGCGCGCCGGCTGTGCACAGGTCATGCTCCACGAACTCGACGAGCCCCGCGGCGGGCAGGCTCACCACGGTGCACCCCGAAGCGTGGGCCTCGATGAGCGTTTTCAGGTAATCCCCCTCGACGGTCTGGCGCGTCGCCAGGACCCCGACCCTGCGCCGCTTCGACTGCGCCGCCGCGGGCTTGACCGCCGGCACCACGCCGACGAACGGGACGCTGAACCGGGCACGCAGGGCGGCGAGCGCGCTCACCGACATCGTATTGCAGGCCACGACGATGAGCCGCGGGTGCTCGCGCGCGATGAGTCTTTCCGTGAGGGAAAGAGTGGCCTCGATGATCTGCTCCCGGCTCAGCTCTCCATAGGGGAAGTGCTCCCTGTCGCCGACGTAGACGAAACGCTGGTCGGGGACGAGCCGGCGCGTGTGGGCGAGGTACGGCAGTCCGCCCATGCCTGAATCGATGAACGCTATGGGATCAGGATTCATTGCCAAAAAGCTTGTCGATCTTCCGTTTCGTTTCCTGCGTTGCGTCGGTCCTGGCGGCTTTCGGCTGGCCCGGAGTCGATGAGCGGAATACGAAGAAAGTGCAGAAGTTGGCGCGTTCCTTGTCGGTCACCTGCTCGTCGATGGATTCGGCGCAATCCCAGTGCGCCCCGGGGCTGTAGAAACGGCAATTGAGGCAGACCTTGAGGTCCTTGCCGCACTTCGCGCACGTCGACGAGCGGAACACCTCGCGGGGATTGTCGACAGGGGTCGCGCAGGAGTAGCACGCGTGCATGCGCACAGGATATACCAATGCCAGAACCGGGGCAACACCGTCATCGCCGCCGGGCGCCCCCGATCGGTGCGGCCGGCGGCAAGAGCCCAGCTCTGGCTTGCCCCGCAGGCTCAACAGAGGTACTGTACGCCGTATGTTCGTGCCCCGACCGTGCTCGACGATGGGATGCGGGCGGCCCGCCCTGTCCGGCGCAGACGCCTGCGTCGTGCACCACCCGGACCCCCAGGGCCACGTGATGAGCCTCCTGCAGGCCAGGGAGGGGCGGATCGTCCTCAATGACCTCGACCTCACGGGGGTCAGGCTCGACGGCGTGGACCTGTCCCATGCGCTGATCAGCGGCTGCAGGCTCACCGCCGCCACCCTCGCGCGGGTGAAGCTCATCGAGGCGCAGGTGACGCTCTGCTTCCTGGACAGGGCGACCCTCGACGCGTGCGATTTCTCCGGCGCCTCGCTGAAGAACTGTGTGCTTGCCGGTTCCCTGCTGCGGGAGTGCACCTTCGTCGACTGCGAGATGGTGCAGGTCAATTTCCTCGGCGTTCACGCCGTGCAGACCCGCTTCGATCATTCCAATCTCTACGGATCCCGCTTCATCGGGTCCCTCCTGGACCGTGTCAGCATGAAGGACTGCAACCTCATTCGGGTGCATTTCGACGAGGGCCACAAGCGGGACGTGGATTTCCGTTCCTCCAACACGGCCGAGGCTGTCTTCGTGGAGGGCACTTCGTGAGGTTTCTCTCCCTGTTCTCCCCCGTCGGCTTTTCCAATACGTATCTGATCGGCCCGGAGGCAGGCGGCGATGCGATCCTCATCGACCCGGGCGTTTTCAATGCGGCGCTCCTCCAGGCGGTCGAGGAAAACCGCCTGTACGTGCGGGCCATCCTCGTGACGCACGCGCACAACGCCCACATCAACGGGATACGGTCCCTGCTCAAGGTGTACGACGCGACGATCTACGCGAACCAGCCCAGCGTCCTGGACGTGCCAGCCACGCGGATCAAGGACGGGGAGGTGCTCTCTCTGGGCGGATTCTCCGTGCGGGTGATAGAGACCCCGGGACACTCCATCGATTCCCTGTGCTACCTCGTGGGCTCTCTTCTCTTCACGGGCGACACTCTTTCGGCCGGAGGCATCGGCACGACCCGAGACGGGTATGCGCGCGGGCTGCTCCTGGAAACGATACGCCGCAAGCTGCTCCCCCTGGGCGCCGAGGTGCTTGTTTTCCCGGGCCACGGCCCCCCGTCCAAGGTGGGGATCGAGATCCTCTACAACCCCTTGCTCGGCGAAGAGCTCTGAAGCAGGTCGAGCATCGAGCGGAACCTCTCCGGCACGGGGGCGACGAACTGGCGCGCCTCCTCCTCTCCGGGGAGCGTAATGCGCAGGCTGCGCGCGTGAAGCATGAGGGTTGCGTCGCGAAATAGTGCGTCGCGGTGCCCGTAGACCGGATCTCCCACGATCGGAGCGCCGATATGGAGCATGTGGACCCGCAGCTGATGCGTCCTCCCCGTTCTCGGGAAGAGGAGCACGAGTGAGTGCGCCGATGCGCCCGTGCCGAAAACCTGCAGGGTCCTGTAGCGGGTCACCGCGGAGCGTCCCCCCTCCGTCACGCACCTGAACCGTTTCCTCTCGTGCGGGTCACGGGCCAGGCGCGCTTCTATTCTACCCTCGGGCGTCGGCATCGCCCCCTGGACGATCGCCATGTAGCGCTTGCGGACGCCCCTGTCCCGGAACTGCCCTGCCAGGTACTCGTGCGCCCTCACGTTCTTGGCCACGATGATGACCCCCGAGGTTTCCTTGTCCAACCGATGCACGATGCCGGGGCGTGGAGTGCCGGACTCGAAACCGTCGGAAAAGCCCTTGTAATGGAAGAGCAGACCGTTCACCAGGGTGCCGGACGGGTTGCCGCTGCCCGGATGCACGACGAGGCCCTGCGGCTTGTCCAGCACGACCACGTCGTCGTTCTCGAACAGGATCGTAAGCGGTATGTCCTGGGCGACGAGATCGGAGGAGGGGGGATCCGCGTACACGACGACCAGACGATCCCCCACCCTGATGTGCCGGGCCAGCCGGACCTCCGCCCCGTTCACCGTGACGCTGAGGATCCGCGCCCGCGCCTGACTGCGGGAGAACAGCCCGAGCCTCTCCGCAATGAAGACGTCCAGGCGCATGCCGGCATCGGATGCCAGATCCACCCGGGCTTCAATCGTGTGCGGGCTGCTCATTGATGCGGCCGAGCAGAAAATCGATTCCCGCTATGACCAGGGAGAGGGACAGGGCCGAAACGGCGAGCCACAGGGTTTCATCGGTCGTATAGGTGACAGCGGTCCCCGAACCGAGGGGCCACGGAGCGTAGGCCGTCTTGAACCCGCTGTTGACGAAGCGGTAGGTGTCGTAGACCTCCAGCGTGAGGAATATCGTGAAGGGAAAAGAGCCGACGAATATGGCATCGGCCCGCCACAGGTCCTTCATCCACCCGGCGAACTCGTCGGGCGAATACGGCGTTGGCGTATGGTCCTCCGCGAGTGCGGGTGCGGCAGCGCCGAGTGCAATGGCGCCGCACATCAGGCACATGAGGACCCGACCTTTCACACCGTCACCCTGTGTCCGAACAGCGCGGTGCCGATGCGTACGAGCGTCGAGCCCTCTTCGATGGCGATCTCGAAGTCGCCCGACATCCCCATGGAGAGGGTGTCGACATCGGGGGCGCCAGCGCGGACTTCGTCGAAAAGGGAGCGAAGCGATGAGAACGAAGAGCGGATCCGTGCCTCTTCCTCGCTCAGCGGGCCCACTGTCATGAGCCCCCGGACCTTCAGGTGCGGCAGGCTCGTGATGGTCTCCAGCGCGGCAAGGAGATCGCCGCGCGCGAGGAACCCCGACTTGGCCGCTTCACCGCTCGTGTTCAGCTCGAGAAGGACGTTCATCACCGACCCCTTCTCGGCGCAACGGGCTTCCAGCGCCTGTGCCGTGTCCACCTTGTCGATCGACTGCACCCACGAGAAGACCCCCGCCGCGCTTTTCGCCTTGTTCCGCTGGAGGTGCCCGATGAGGTGCAGCTCGTGCTCGACCCCGATGTCGGCGAACTTCTCTTCAGCCTCCTGCACCCGGTTTTCACCGAACAGCGTCAAACCCGCGGCGGCCGCGGCGAGCACGGTCTCACGGGGAAAGTTCTTCGTGACAGCCATGAGCCGGATGTCCGACTCCTGCCTGCCAGCTCGATGCGCCGCCGCGGCGATTCGCGAGCGCACGGCGGCGAGGGCTTCTACCATTTCCACTGCCGCACCGGCGGATAGGCGCGGGCCACCGCGATGGACACGAGGATGCCGAGGACGACTCCAACGCCTCCCTGAAGCAGATTTCCGGGAACATCGGCAAGCGCGGGACCGAAGCCCGGGGGTATGAACGCACCCGCGGCAAGATAGCCGCCTGCCATGACGATCATGCCGACGATTCCCGCCACGGCCTGCATGACGATGCTTCGGGGCCGCGCGCTCGCGATGAGACCGATGAGCAGCCCCTGAAGGCCATGAACAACAAGGGATATCGGGGCCCAGAATGCGAAAGGGCCGCTGAGAAGGTCGGCGAGCGCGGTGCCGAGCCCGCCGGCCAGCGCCGCAGAAAAGGGACCGAAGGTCAACGCGGTGAATACCACGGCGACATCCCCGAGGTTGATGTACCCCCGGGCAGGGGTCGGTATCTGGACAACCCGCGTCAGCACGGTGGTGACTGCCGCGAGAATAGCGATCGAAGCGATACGGAAAGCCGGCGACATTGCCGGGCGATCGTCACTCATTTCCACCTCCGCGCACAGTATAGGATAAAAAGGGAAACGGGGAAAGAACGAGGGTTGGAAATACCGCGCTACAGCCGGAGGAAAGCCGGCCATACGAACAGCACGGTAAGAGCAACGCAGACAGCGACATGTCGGCGGAAGACACGACCCTTCGAAAGCTCGGCGAAGGAGGTCCGCGGCGTACGCTTCCCGAACCCCCGGCTCTCCAAAGCCATGGCGAGCACGGGGATCCCTTTCACCGCCTCGATGAGAAGGGAGGTCAGCACGGGAAGGTAGGTGGCGATCAGTTTTCGCCGCCGTCCCTCCTCGGAGGCCCCGGCACGCAGCCGATGCGCGTCCATCACATTGCGCCACGTTCCTGCAAGGGACGGCATCGTGCGCAGAGCGATGATGACGACGAGGCAGCCCGCATAGGGAAGACCGTACCACCGCAGGCTCAGGACGAGCTCATCGAGGGAGATGGTCCGCACCACGGCAAAGAAGCCAAAGGTGATGCCGAAGAACCGCAGGACCATGAGGACGGTTTCCCGTGCTCCATCGGTGGTGAGAATGGTCACCTGGGAGATTCGCACGAGCGCGGCACCCTCGCGATGGAACGGCGGGGTGAGCAGACAGATCAGGATGAGCACCGGCGCAATGGCTTTCAACGGCGGAATGAGCTCCGCCGGGCCGAGTGACAGCGCGACGACGACCATGACCGCCGCGGCATACGCAGCCAGGAGCCAGACCGGCATCGGCAGAAAAAAGCAGACGAACACCGGGATGAGCAGAAAGAGCTTGGCGCGCGGATCGAATCGATGGAGGAGGCTCGCGCCGGGCCGGTAGAAGTCCATGTTCATCATGGCAGTGCAGTTTCCGACGGGAGATCGGGAATCGTGGCGAAGTCCCCGCGGCGCGCGTCGTACACCGCCCGACCGCGGTCCATCAGGAGGAGCCTGTCGGCGACGCTTCGCGCCAGGGCCATGTCGTGCGTGATGAGGATCACCCCGGGGCGCTGGGAGAAGATCGTATCGAGCAGCGATTCCACTTCGCGGTAGGAGAGCCCCGAGTCCACCTCGTCGAGGATCAGGAAGTCCCTCTTCAACAGGTAGTAGGTGGCAGCCTGGAGCCGGCGACGCGAGCCGTAGCTCATGAGCGCGGGAGGCGCTTCGCCGTCGGGGAGATGGAACAGCTCGATCGCCTCGGCAACCATTCGATCAGTCTCGGGCCTGCCCGCCCCGCGCCGCTTCAGGCCGAGGCTGAGCTCCTCGCGCACCGTGGGCAGATAGATCTGATGGTCGGGGTTCTGGAAGAGGTACCCCACGCTTCGGCTGAGCTCTCCCGCGGCCGCCGTCCGCATTCCCGACGCATCACCCAGGGAGATGCTGCCCGCATCCGGGGAGAGCAGGCCGCAGAGGAGACGTCCGAGCGTCGACTTTCCCGAGCCGTTGCGCCCTACGAGCGCACAGATCTCTCCTTGAGCGATCTCCAGGGAATCGATGCTGAGGCTGAAGTCTTCCGAGTCCTTGAATTGGAAACGTATGCCCTCCGCGCGCAGCCGACGCTCGGCTCCGCCGCCGACATCCCTGTGCCCCGATGCGCGCGCAAGGATACCAGCATCGGCAAGGGCCGTCTGGAGCTGTGCGTCATCGGGACGGTGGGCGGCGGCCGTGATGCGCCCGCCGAGGAGGAGCGCGAAGCTCTTCCCCTTGTCGCAGAGGAGCTCCGACCAGCGCGAATCCATCGCGAGCACGGTGCGGTTCTTCGCGAGCAGGTCGTCAAGGACGAGCGCTTTCCACTCCTGGTCGAGCTCACCGAGTGACTCGTCGAGGATCCAGAGGCCGGGTCCGATCGCATCCAGGCAGGCCAGGAGGAGCCTCTTCTTTTCGCCTCCGGACAGCGTGGCGGGGTTGCGCTGGGCGAATCCGGCAAGCCCCATGCGCTTGAGTCCGGCATCGACGCGATCCTGCATTTCCTTGCGGGGCACACCGAGAGATTCAAGTGCGAATGCGACCTCGCTATCGCAGCGCGTCGTGAAGATCTGCTCGTCGGAATCCTGGGACACGAGGCCGATCTCCTCCATCAGGTCGAAGGGCATCGCCGAGGAGACGTCACGGCCGTTCAGCAGGCGCGTGCCCGTCAGCTTCCCGCCGGTGAACCGGGGTATCAGCCCCGCGAGGATGCGTCCGAGCGTCGTCTTCCCCGCGTCGGCCCCTCCGAAGAGGACGGAGATCCCCCCTTCGCCCACGGACCATGAGAACCCGTCCAGGACGGAAGCCCCTCCCCTGCCGTCGAGGGAAGGATAGCGGAAGAAGAGATCGTTCACCTGGAGCAGGGGCCCGTTGGGGCTCGTCATGGCGGAAAACACCTTGCCTTGCCCTCGCTGCCCGATGATTGACCTGCATCAAGGTCCGCGGCCCGAAGGATGGGCACATTGGAGACGGTTCCACGGGAATCGTCAACCACGCACACGAGGAGGCATCAGGGATGGTCGATCAAAGGAAGAAAGCGGTCGTTGCCGGCATCATCCGCAGGCTGCACGGGGGGCTCAGCGTCGAGGAGGCAAGGGCCGAGATCCTGCGGGATGTCGGGAAGCTCAGCTCGGCGGAGATCACCGATATCGAACAATCCCTCATCGACGAGGGTGTGCAGCCGGACGAGATCCGAAGGTTCTGCAATGTCCACGCCCTGCTCTTCGAGTCGGCACTGGAGGCGTCGGTGGCATCCCCCGAGTCCCCTTCGCATCCTGTGAAAGCGCTGCGCCGGGAGAATCGCCGCATCGAAGCCATATGTGCGGCGGCGCGCGATGCGCTGCGCACGGGGGATCAGGCAGCGCTGCATTCGCAGCTCGAGCTGCTCCGCGGGGTGGACCGCCACTATTCGCTGAAAGAAAACGCGCTCTTCCCATTCCTGGAGCGGCACGGGTTCCCGGGACCGTCGAAGGTCATGTGGAGCAAGCACGATGAGGTGCGTCAGCTGTTGAAAAAGGCCTACAGCGCTCCCGCTGGGGACACGGCTCCGGTCGAAAGCCTCCTCACTGAAATCGAGGGCATGGTGTTCAAGGAGGAGAGCATCCTTTTCCCCGCTGCCCTTGAGCGCATTCCCCCGGCAGAGTGGGTCCAGATCCTCACCGCCTGTAACGAAATCGGCTACGCGTATCTTTCAGGGGATGGCTTGCACGATGCGATCCTGGCTGCGGAGAATGCACCCGCCCAACCGGACGCCACGGACGGGGGCGGGCCCCAGAAGGACGGCGTCACCCTTCCCAGCGGAAAGATGAGCATCGATGAGCTCACCGCCGTCCTCGATACCCTGCCCGTGGACATCACGTTCGTGGATGCCGAGGACAGGGTGAAATACTTCTCCCAGTCGAAGGACCGTATCTTCGTGCGTGCCACGTCGGTGATCGGACGCAACGTGCAGAACTGCCATCCGCCGCAGAGCGTTCACAAGGTCGTGGAGATCGTGAAGGCGTTCAAGGACGGCACGCGCGATCATGCTGACTTCTGGATTACAATGAATGGCAGGTTCGTGTTCATCCGCTATTTTGCCGTGAGGGACCCGGCGGGAAAATATCTGGGCACTCTCGAGGTCACGCAGGACCTCACGGAGATCCGCGGCCTATCGGGGGAGCGGCGACTCCTCGACGACTGAGACCAGCTGACTAGTAGCTACTGCCCCGGGCCAGCGGAGTCGGCCCGGGGCTTCTTCTTTTTCGATGCCCTGAGGAGCTTCACCACCCAGTAGAAGAACCAGCTGAGCGACAACAGCAGAGGGATCCCGACGATGAGGAACGCCGCAAGGAGCTTGCTCATGTTTCCGGTGACGGTACTTGATCCCGACTGTACAAGCAAGACGAAAAAAAACCCCGACGCTGCGCCGGGGTTTTTCGCTTCGGAGCTTGAAAGCTACAGCTTCATCTGGATGCCGACGCCCGCTGCACCGATGTAGCCGGTGTATGCGTAGTCAGCGATGAGGGCGAAATTCGGGGAGAAGTGCCAAGCGACCCCGTCAGCGCTTGCAAAGCCGATCGTGATGCTGCTGTTGTTCAGGTAGCTGTAATACGACCCGGTGCTCCCCGAGACGCCGACGCCCGCACCGATGTACCAGTCGAACTTCCAGATCGATCCGAGGTCGACGCCCCAGTGCAGAGTCACCATGGGCGCGACTCCCCAGTCGATCCAGCTCGCATATCCGAAGAAGCTCGCAAAACCGACCAATCCGCGGACCGTGGCGCCCCATGACAGGGGAATGCCGGCGATGTCGAATTTTCCGATGATGATCTCAGGTCCAACATTGAGGTCGATACCATATCCATAAAAACCGACTGAAGCGTAGAGATTGAAGTTTCCCGGCTGGTCGTACGTCGCCATCCAGGGAAACTGGGAGCTCTTCGTTTCAGCGGCAAACGCTCCCATGCTTACGCACAGGATCAGAACGAGCGCCACTAAGCCAATTTTCTTATGCATACATGCCCTCCTTGTAGTGTCGTGTCTATGGTTACGGTAGCATAACGATTCTTCAACTGTCAACTCGAAGCATCAGTCCGTCACAATAGATGAGTCATTGTCTGTGTCAGATTCTAGTATGTTCGGTGCAGGAGCCTCTCGGTGGCCTCACGGAGAGTCGTTCGCGCCTCCCCCTCGGGAAGCCGATCGATTTCATGCAGCGCACGGCACGTGTAGGTCTCCGCGTGAAGCCGCGCCTTTTCCAGTCCACCGCGCTCGGCGATGATCTTCGCCGCACGAGTGGCGGCACGGGGTGAGCGCTTGCTCGCCACGAGCTCCGCGCGGAGACGGCCCTCGTCAGCCCCGAGCTCGAGGATCGCCGGCAGTGTGAGGATCCCCTGCGACAGATCGCTTCCCGTAGGCTTTCCCGTTTCTCCACCGGTCTGTCTGAAATCCAGGATGTCATCGATGATCTGGAAACCCATTCCCAGGCAATAGCCGAGACGCCGAAGCGTATCGCAGAGGGCAGGCGGGCATTCGCTTTCCACGGCGCCGACGTAGAACGAAAGCGCGAAGAGGACCGCGGTCTTCCCCGCGATCCGCCTCTTGTACCGGCGGATGCTCGTGTGCAGGACGAACCTGTCGGCGGACTGGCTGAGCTCGCTCGCACAGATCCGCGCGACGAGCTGGGAGAGGGATCGCGCATTTTCCATGCGCGCGAAGTCGGCCACGAGGGAGAAGCAGGCGGCGAACAGCCAGTCGCCGACGAGCACCGCCACGCGCGGCCCCTTCAGCGCATGGAGGGTCGCGATCCCGCGCCGCAGGGCCGCTCCGTCGATGATGTCGTCATGCACGAGGGTGGCCATGTGGAGCATCTCAACGGCGGCGGCGATCCCGATCATGCGGCTTCGTTCGATTGCGGCGGAGCCGAAGCGCGATGAGACGAGCACGAACGCCGGCCGCAGCATCTTTCCGCTCGACTCCAGGAGCTGTCGGATCGCGGCGTGCACCTCGGTATCGTCAGTGGCCGCGCGGCCGAGAATGGTCGCGCGGACCTCCTCCAGCTCCTTCTCTATTTCCGGGTGTCCGGCCCAGAAGGATTGCATCGTCTACTTCGTTGGCTCGTCCGCGTAGAATTTGGTTCTCCGCGCGAACCGGGTGCCGTTCCACCAGCCCTTGAAGAAGGGCACCGTCCAGCTGTCGATCCCGAAGGCTCGGCCCGCCCCTCCCATCATCAGGATCGCCGCGAAGAAGAACCACAGCTGGTTCCACGCGAACATTCCCGACAGGGTGAAGATGATGCAGAGCCCTATGGAGACCACGGCGGCCCACCACGTGAAGAACCCTCCGAACAGCGCAAGCCCGACGAGCAGCTCCGTCATCACGATGATGACCTGGAACCAGTCGTACGGGATGTGGGAGAAGATGCCGTCCATGAACCAGCCGCGGAACCACGTGACGATCCCCCAATGGGGGTCGAAGATCGTCTTCGTGGTATCCAGCCACGGCCCGTGCACGGAAGCGGTTGCGGCAACAGCCGCCCCCGCGGAGGCCGTGGCTCCCGCCGCGGCGGATGCGGCGCTCGTGGCAACAGGCGCTGCTGCAGCGGCAACTGCCGCGCCGGTCGAAGCTGCGGCGGACGCGGCGGATGTCGCATCGGCGGCAGCGGCCACCGCAGCCGTTGCCGTGGAGGCTGCCCCGGCGGCGGCTGATGCCGCGCTCGTGGCATCCGTGATGTGAAGCCCTGCCTGAACCACTCCCGGGGAGAACATCCAGCCCGTCTGGCTCTTGCCGCTGGAGAAGTTCAGCCATCCTTCCGTGATTTTGTTCGTCGACTCCACCACCCACATGAAGCCCAGCCACATCCTCAGCAGCAGGGGCCAATAGCCGCGGATCTTGTACGAGGCGAGCCCGCCGATGAACGAGCGCTGGTTCTTCACGTCGAGGAACTCGTGCTTCACGTACTCCCAGACCTGGTTCACTCCGGCAACGCCGATGAGGTGCACGACGTTGATCATGTGCTTCACTGCGATGGCGAAGATCCCCGTCAGGGAGATGCCCATGACTTTCGCGACGCCGGCGAACGTGCCGAGGGACACCATCACGCCGTGATAGTTGGACTTGAATGCCTTCATGCGACCGTTGGTCACGTTGGCGATGATGTTGTGCGCCGCGGTATCGGCCGTCTGCACGGCGGTCTCAACGACCTGGGGGATGACGCGCTTGCCCTCAAGGTACCATGCGACGTCGCCGACGACGTACACGTTGGCGTAGTCGACCGACTGCATGTACTCGTTGGCCTGGAGCCTGCCCCTCTTGCCCTTGAGATAGCGGTCACCGGCGAAGGTGCATTCCTTCACGCCGCAGGTCCCCTGCGTCGAGGCGAAGCGGCACTGGCGGTTGGCGCATTTGCCCTTCGTCAACGCGAGGTTGCCCGCGAACTCGCATCCCTGGATGCCCGCGGTCCAGATGAACGTGCGGGTGGCGAGCGTCGTCCCCCCCTTGAGGAGGACTTTCCCTGGTTCTGCCCCCGTGATCGGGGAGCGCAGCATGAACTCCACTCCGCGGTGCTCGAGGTAGGCCTGGGCCTTCTTCTGCAGACGGGGCGGAACGTTGGGGATGATCGTATCGAGGGCTTCCACGACGATGATGCGGACTTCGCGCTCGTCCAGGTGGTAACGCTGGCACAGAACGTGTCTCTGGTCCTTCAGCTCGCCGGCGAGCTCGATGCCCGTGAACCCGGCGCCTGCGATCACGAACGTGAGCATCTCCGCCCTTCGGGCGGGGTTCGACTCCGCCGATGCCTTGCGGAAGAGGTCCTCGATGTGGCGACGTACCTTCACCGCATCATCGAACGACCAGAGGGAGAAGGAGTTCTCCTGGATGCCGGCGATCCCGTAGTATTCGGGTTCGCCGCCGGCGCCTATGACGAGGTAGTCGTACGGATAGCGTGTGCCTTCCGAGACGAGCTCCCGGCCCTGGAAGTCGATCGTACGGATCGTATCCATGACAAGCTTGACGTTGCGGGCGCCGAAGATCTTGCGGAAGCTGATCTGAACTGATTCCGGCTCGGCGCGTCCGCCGGCAACCTCGTGAAGCTCGGTCATCAGGGTGTGGTATGAGTTCCTGTCGATCAGGGTGATTTCGACGTCGTGGCGCTTGCCAAGCCCGCGCTCGAGCACCTTGGCGGCCTCGACGCCGCCGTACCCTCCGCCTAAGACGACGATGCGGGTTGTGTCTGACATGGTTCTCCTCTCTCGGTATTCCTCCATCGTACTGAGACGTTACAAATTGTCAACTGGATCGAGGCCCCCCCCGCGTGAAACGGATCGGCCATCCGTGATATAAGAATGCGCATGACGCGTCGAAACTCGGCGGTGGCGTGCGCCGCCGCCTTCTTCCTCTCCTTTGCTTGTGCGGCGTGGGCCGCGCCTCCGCTCGAGCGCACCGAGTACAATCTGCTCGGCACTACGTGCACGGTGCGCCTGTACACCGGCGGCAACACCGCGGCACTCGATGCCGCTTTCGCGCGAATCGCTGAAATCGAGACGCGCATGACGATTAACAAGGGCGGAAGCGAGGTCGACCTGGTGAACGACGCCGCAGGAAAGCGCCCCGTGAAGGTCACCTCGGACGTTCTCTACGTCATCATGCAGGGCTTGAAATATTCGGAGGACGGCGACGGGGCGTTCGATATCTCGGTCGCTCCGCTCGTGAAGCTCTGGGGCATCGGATCCGACACCGCCAGAATCCCCGAGCCTTCGGAAATCCGTGCCGCCCTCACCCGGATCGGCTACAAGGACATCGTCGTGAACGAAAAGGATTCCACCGTGTTCCTGCGAAGGCCGGGAATGGCCATCGACCTGGGATCCGTGGCAAAAGGATACGCGGCGGACGAGGTCGTTCGCGTGCTGCAGGGCAAGGGGGTCACCGTGGCCCTCGTCGACCTGGGGGGCAACATCCTCACCATGGGGAAAAAGCCGGGCGGCGCCCTGTGGAGGATCGCCATCCAGAACCCCGTGGAGCCGCGCGGCACGATGATCGGGTACGTCGACATTCCCGGCGGCTCCGTCACGACAGCCGGCACTTACGAGCGCTTCTTCGAGCGCGATGGAAAGCGCTACTTCCACATCCTCGACGCCCGGACGGGCTACCCGGCGTGGAACGGACTTTCCGCGGTGGCCATCTGGGCCCCTGACTCGACCACTGCCGACGGCTACGACACGCTCGTCTTCACCCTCGGTCTGGACCGGGGGAAAAAGCTCGTGGAGGCAACGCACGGGGCAATAGAGGCTGTGTTCATCACGGACAAGAAGGGGGTCTACGTCACCCCGGGCCTCAGGTCACGGTTTACTCTCACGAGCCCCGACTTCTCGATGAGCCGATAGCGGAAGACCCGTTATTCAACCCCTGAAATAGCTCACGCAGAACAGAACGCCGAACGCCAGATGGTGGAGCATCACCAGGGGAATGATCGGTTTTCGCCTCTTGGGCGAACGGCCCATGAGGAGGAACGGGGGCACGGCGAAAGGCAGAGCGGCTCATCCTCCCCAGATCGGGCGCGGCTGGAAGAGGGTGAAGATGTACGCGCCCCAGTTGATCAGAACGACGCTGGAGAGCACGGCAAGCCCGGGGAGCGTCGAATGCGCGCGCGTTTTTGTGGCGGATTTCTCCACGATGCCGGCCGAGTAGATTTCCAGCAGGACCGTGTCGATGCTTCCGATGATGTCCTTGCGCTCGATCCTGCGCCGCTCTCCCATGATCTTTTCGAAGTAGAAAAGGGACTGGCCGATCAGCCCCCCGATCCGCCCCGGCAATCTGAGGTCGGAGCGTATCGAGAATTGCGACAGGGCGATGAGCCCCGTCATGGCCGTTGCCTTGAGCAGCCCGCTCTTCAGCGCTCCCTCGGTTATGGGGAGACCGATCACGGAGAGCAGCACCCTCCCCGTCGGGATGACGAGGTTGAACACCACTATGCCGGCCGCGACAATGAAGTACTGCAGGAAGCGAATGCGCTTCCCGCTGATAGCGTTGAGAACCATGAAGAGCGCGATCTGAAGGGCGCGGATGGCGATGTCCTGCTGCAGGAGAAAAGCAGGGAAGAGCAGGGCACCGGCCAGGAACAGGACGCGGGGCGATGCGTTTGTCGTCATGAACGACGCGGCGCGCGGCTCGGGCGACTTCATAACGTCTCCCGTACCTTGGCGAGCCATTTCGAGCGGGTGGAGAACTGCTCGGCGAAGATGCCCAGCACCACCGCCGTCACGGTACCGATTGCGAGGAACGGCGGCGCGATCAGCCATGCCCCTTCGCCGAAGATGAGCCAGCGGGCCATGAGGATCTGCGCCGCGTTGCTGAACAGGGCCCCGAGGACCCCCACGCCGACCAGCGACATCCGCTTTCCGAAAATGCGGCGGAAGGCAAGCATGGCGAAGGCGCTGGCGAACGAGCCGGCCGCGGAGAAGAGGAAGACGTAGGAGACGAGCGTCCCCCCGATGATGCCCTGGCCGATGACCTTGAGCAGCACCACGAGGAGCAGGAGCGGCACGGGCAACAGGTCGAGGCTGATGAGTATGGGGAGGTTCGCGATCCCGACCCGGAGAAACGGGATGGGCTTGGGGATCATGTACTCGATCGCCGAGAGGAAGAGGCAGAGGGCGCCCATGAACGCGACGAGGTCCGCTCGGCTAGTACGAGAGCTGGTCGATACCTTGTCCACTATTCCCCCTCACACGGACAAACACCTTGTTGGGAAGGCATGCCACCCATTGCCCGGGCTCCGAAATCGCCCCCATGTGGACGCAGATCTTGTCGGGGCACGGAGAGTCCTCGACGAAAGCCTTTCCTCCCTTCACCACGACGATCGTATCCCCGATCGGTCCCTTGACCACTTCGCGCCGATCGACGTTCAGGGGGTAGATCCATTGCTGACCCGACGCCTCGATGACGACGTCTCCCGCCTTGTTCCGGCCCGAATACGCATAGACGGAAAAGCCGGCGATGACGAGGAGCGACAGCAGAATCGCGGCATAATCAAATACCCTGAGCTTCATGCGAGCGATGGGAAGCGACCTTGCCTTTCTGGAAGCATACGCGGTGGGGCTTTGAGACCCTCAGCGGAGTCACATCCTATCGGAAACCCTGGGGGGGGTCAATCAGCACGAGGAATACGGTTGACGATCGGCCGCGGATTCAGTAGCTGTTGACTGAGGCATGATACACACGAAGAAAGCGTTCTGCGCGATCGTTCTCGCTCTCGCACTTTTCCCTGCTGCGGCCTCCGCAGAGCTGGCCACCGACCTCCTGGCGGCCGCGCAGCCGCAGCCGGCCCTGAGTGCCGGAAAATACCTACACGTGCTGGCCGGCATGGCAATCGGCCTGACGGCTGCAACGTTGACGCAGGACATGAGCGATCCTTCGGCGTTTGCCGGGCAGCCGATGGCGCTTCCCACCGTGGCGCTGGGGGCGGCCGCCATTGCCGGCATCGCGAAAGAGCTGCTCGATTCGACAGGTTTCGGAGATCCCCGGTACACCGACGTCCTGATCACCATGGGAGGCGGGCTCATTGCCGCGGGGTCGATGCTGTATACCCAGTCGGTCTATCCGCAGACCGGCAATGGCAGGCTCAACAGCAGCATCTTTTCCCTTGTAACCGCACTACTGCTCGCGGTCCCGGTAGGGATCGGCTTCATCAAGGAGATCAACAGCGCTATCGAGAGGCAGAGCTCTCCTCGAAATCCCTGACGATCCTGTTCACTTCCGACGCAAGCGCCTCATCAGCGGCTGCATTCTTGCGGCAGCTCATGAGCTCGATGAGCGCCGATTGGGCAGCGTCACGTCGTTCAGCAAATGCGGGATCGCGAAAAGCCGTGTGCTGGAGTCGCGCGGTGAGCGCGCGCCGGGCATTCCAGTAGTCAGTCGATCCGCTCGAGCCCTCAGCGTAGTCGTACTCTGTCCAGAGCGGCTTGAAGCCCCCCGCTTCCAGCACCGCGGGCTTGTACACGGAGAGGCACGGTGCAGGCGATGCGGTGTACCAGATCACCGACGTCAGGGGAGCGGACCTGAGCTCGACGACCATCGAGGCAGTCGTGGAATTGTTGACGAGCCCGCCTTCGTGCATGCAGACACTCGTCATGTTCCTGAGGTTGGGGCGCGCCAGCGAATAGCCCCCGTGCGACCTCATGGCGGCGAACACCGGGCCGACACCGTCGTCCATGCCGGCGAGGTTTCCGAGCGAGCACGCCCTTCGAATGTCCCCCGAGGTGATGAGCCGGTACAGCGGGCTCTCGATCCGTCTCTTCCACGAGTACCCCGGTCCCTTTTCTGCAAGGGTCTGCGCATCGGCAGAGTCGAAATCATCCTTGAGGGAGTACGTGTTCGAAATGGCGGCGGGGCCCGCCATCCTCTTTGCCGCCCACCTGTGGCCGGCGGTCTCGATGATCCAGGCCTCCTGCGCGTCAGCGGCGAGGTAGCTGTTGTTGTACACAAGCGTCCCTTTGTACGCCCCGTTTCCGCCCTGCGACCCCGTCTCCACGCTCCTGGCGATGAGCTTCACCGCTTCAGCGGCCGTTCCCGCCTGCTCGAGAGTCGTTCTGAGGATGTCCATACCGAGCATCCCTTTCGGGTCTGCCTTCTTCCGAGAGAACACCGCCTCGTTGCCGATGACGATACCGCGCGCATTGATCCCCATCTCCGCGCCGTGCATCCACACGGGGCGTGAAAGGAAACAGGCGCTCTCCCCCGAGCCGGAGAGCACCATGACCTGCGGCTCGTCGGGGTTCCTGTCGGAGTTCTTCGCGAAGCAGGAGACGCCGGAGGCCCGGCCGGTTCGGGGAAGGTACAGTGTGTCGCACATGCCGCGATACTATGCGCGCCGAGTCCGCTGTGCAAGTGAATGCTTGCGGGGAGAATCGGCGGGAACACCTCCCTTTTCCACCCTTTCCAGGACTCTGAGGGCGATCCGCATGCACGCCTCCACGATTGCGGGCTCGATGTGCTCCACGGTATCCGAAGGCGTATGGTACACGAGCCCTTCGCGCACGATCTCCGTGGGCATCGCGATGATCGACGTCGAAGGAATGCTTCGACGCGCGCTTTCCGCCGCATCGGTGCCGCCCGCCCCGAAGATCATGCCGAACGGTCGCGCATTGAAACCGCACTCCCGCGCGCAGTCGATGACCGTCTCGACGAGCTCACGGGAAAGGGGAACTGTCCCGTTGATATCGCTTGTGAGGACCTGCAGATCGCGAAGAGAGTAGAGGGAATCGAAGTTGAGGTGGACGCACGGGAGCTTCCCGAGATCTGCGGCGTGCCTTCGGAAGTAGGCTGCGGAACCGCGAAGCCCCGCCTCTTCAGCGTCGAAGCTGACGATCCTCAGGCGCGTGCTTCGCAGGAGATCCTCCCTGCGCGCCGCGATCTCCTTCCCGATACGAACGGCCATGACGGACGAGATCAGGTTGTCCCCCGCGCCAGGGCTTCCCCGTCGGAGGTTGACGAGAAAGAAATACCCGACGACGAACGGGAGGCCGAGCACCAGGCATGCCAGGGTCCACACCGGTGCAAGCCCGCCGTTGCCCCGAATCATATGCGCCAGAAGTACTCCCAGCTCGAACAGGAAGAAGACGTACGGAGCGAGTATTGCCACCACGTAGAACCTGGCGAACGGCCCCGAGAAGATGCGGGCTACGGGGGCGCTGTCGTGGTGGCCGGAGAGGATGAGCTCCTGCTCCGCCGGTCCTGCGGGCTCGATTACCGCTTCCACGTTTTTCCCAGTCCGTGGGGAAAACAGCGCGTCCCCCCAGTGCCAGTAGAAGGCGAACTGGCTGAGCATCAGGACGATGCCGACGGCAAGGCCGACGAGCGGGACAATGCTGTAGCGGCCCGCGACGAGCAGAGCGATCATACCGAGCACGTACGAGACGGGAAGCACCTTCGTGTACGCATAGAAGGAGACGGGGTGGACGCGAAAAGGTTCCACCGTGACGGAGTCCGCGAACCCCTTCGAGCTCGCGGCGATTTGCTCGGCGGCCTCCGAGCACGCGCGCGTCCCGGCAAGGCGGGGGCCGTACTCGCCGACGATGCGGTCAGTTTCAGCCAGACACTCCCGTCCCGCGCGGGAAACATCGATGTTCTCCATATGCTGCATCCCCTCCCGATCAGGCTACCGCACGTTCACCTTCGCGTCAAACGGATCGCCGCGAAGGCAACGGGTTCCCTTGCCCGCTTGCCATCACGGGATGCCGTGGCGATATTACACCCTTGCACACCATCCCCTCTTCTGCGATAACGAGGCTACCGTGATTACCGTCAGCGACCTCACCCTCTCCTTCTCCAATCGGTTCCTGTTCAAGGACGTCAACCTCAAGTTCACCCCCGGCAACTGCTATGGGGTCATCGGGGCCAACGGATCAGGGAAGACATCCCTGCTCTCCATTCTCTGCGGGAGGCTGGAAGCGGACAAGGGCGACATCATCGTGAGCAGCGGCAGCCGCCTGTCCGTGCTCAGCCAGGACCACTTCGCCTTCGAGGAGAGCAAGGTGCTCGACACAGTGATCATGGGCTCCCCGCGCCTGCACGAGGTCGGCAGGGAACGCGAGGAATTGTACGCGAAAGAAGACTTCACCGACGCCGACGGGATGCGGGCGAGTGAGCTCGAAGCGGAGTACGGAGAGCTGGGCGGATGGGAGGCGGATGCACAGGCTGCAACGCTGCTCGCCGGGCTCGGCGTGCCGGAAGCGCTCCACGGCCGGCTCATGAGCGATGTCGACGAAGGGGTGAAGGTCCGCGTGCTGCTTGCCCAGGCCCTCTTCGGCAACCCCGACATCCTGCTCCTCGACGAGCCCACGAACGGCCTCGACCTCGCCTCCATAGCGTGGCTGGAAGAGTTCCTCATCGAGTTCCCCAACATCGTCATCGTCGTTTCGCACGACCGCCACTTCCTCAATGCCGTGTGCACGCACACCTGCGACATCGACTTCGGCCAGGTGCGGATGTACGCCGGCAATTACGACTTCTGGTATCACTTGAACCGGGTGCTCGCCCAGCAGCAGAAGGACGAGAAGAAGCGACGTGAAGAGAAGGTCAAGGACCTGAAGGAGTTCATCCACCGCTTCGCGGCGAACGTGTCAAAGAGCCGGCAGGCCACGTCGCGGAAGAAGATACTGGAAAAGCTCGAGGTCGATGATTACGTCCCTTCCAGCCGGCGCATCCCCTACGTAGGGTTCAAGCCGACGCGCGAGGTGGGCAACATCGTTCTGGAGGTCGAAGAGATCTCGAAAGCGGTCGGCGGACGCCCTCTCCTGGACGGGCTGGACCTCACCGTACGGCCGGGCGACAAGATCGCCTTTGTCGGGCACGAGCACCAGTCGAAAACCATGCTCTTCCGCATCCTCACCGGAGCGGAGACCCCCGACGGCGGGACCTTCGTCTGGGGCCAGACCATTACCACGTCCTACTTCCCGCGGGAGAACGCGGATCTGTTCAACTCCGATTTGTCCATCGTCGACTGGCTCTCACAGTACAGTCCGAGTGACGACATGACCTTCGTGCGCTCCTTTCTAGGCCGCATGCTCTTCACCGGAGATGAAGGCCTGAAACCGGTCCGTGTCCTGTCGGGAGGGGAGCGGGTACGGTGTCTTCTGGCCCGGCTCATGCTCTCCGGCGCGAACACTCTCATCCTCGACGAGCCGACC
>PLNO01000339.1 GCA_003141795.1 Spirochaetaceae bacterium
GTGATCTTGGCAGGAGTCAAAATTTAGTCCCAGGGGTCGTCTCGGGACTAATTCAATGTTTGCTCCTGCGTGATTGACGTCAAGTCCATAATGTGTTATCCCACGGTTAGTTGGGCAACGAGAATTGCTTTGTGGGGTATTGGCAATGTCCCTACGGGCCTTCTAAGCTGTGGGTCGCCTGTTCGAGTCAGGCTGGACGCAATTTCTTTCCCCCTCGCGGGGGATCGTGAGGGCGCCGCCTCAGTAGGCGTCCGCCGCACCAACGACACCCTCGAGTATCGCAGGGCCTGAACTGGTCCCCACCAGCTCTGCGCCCGCTTCGAAGAGCGATTTCATTTTCTCCAACGAATTGACCTTCCCCGAAACCTTCACCCGGCATTTACCGACGATCGCAGCCTTGAGGATGTGCACGTCTTCCACCGTCGCAGGTGTGCCGCCTTTGCCCCAGCCGCTGGAGTTCTTCACCCAATCGACGCCGGCCTCGGAGGCCATGCGGGCAGCCTTTGTCTTCAGCTCTACGGTGGGCAGGTAGCCGAACTCAAGCATGGCCTTCACGACGAGGCCTTCGTCATGCGCTGCCCGAACGACCGCGGCAACCTCATTGAAATACTCCTCCTCCATTCCACTCAGGAGAAAGGCGGGGTTGGGCGGGAAGTCGAACTCATCGGCGCCCTCCTTTGCAACGAGCCTGGCTACCGCGACCTTCATGGCGGCCGTATCTGTTGCTTGAGGGAAGTTGACTGTGGTTGCGATCTTGATGCCAGTTCCTGCAAGCGCCGTCTTTGCCTCCGCCACCCAGCAGGGTGAAATCATGGCTGCCTGGAATTGGTGTACTTTGCAGGTCGCAAGGTGCTCGCGGAGCCCGTCCCGGGTCAGCTCGGGATTGACGTTCGTGTACTGGATATGCGCGGCAATGGCCTGCCTCGACCAGCGATCGATCATGATTCCCTCCTCCTATTGGAAACGTTATAGTAAAACGTTTACTTACATTCTCATAAGATATTGTGCTGCAACGATTTCGTCAATTTCTTATTATTTTTTGATTTTCCTTGACAGATCCTCCCAGGGGAGCGATAATGCTGCCTGGAATTAGAAAACGTTATACTATAACGTTTTCTCAGTAGAAATATGGCAAAAGCAGTTACCATCAAAGATATTGCGCGTCTCTGCGACGTCTCAATTGCAACGGTTTCTCGTGTGCTGAACAACAAGCCCGAAGGCGTCGGGGAGAAGACCATCGAGCGGATCCGCCAGATGATCCGCACCATGGACTACCAACCGAGCAGCATTGCGCGGAGCATGATCACCAAACGATCCCACACCATCGGTTTGATCATCCCCGACGTGAGAAACCCGTTCTTCTCGGAGCTTGCGCGCGGTGTGGAGGACGTCTGCAATGCGCGGTCCTTCGGCTGCTTCCTCTGCAACACCGACGGCAGCATCGACAAGGAGAACGAATACATCCGCCTCCTCCGGGGGCGTGTGGTGGACGGGGTGCTTTTCACGACGCAGAACAACGTCGAGTTCAATGAGGTTTTCTTCGACTTCCAGAAGACGCATTACCCGTTCTGCCTCATCGAGCGTTACATCAACGAGCTCCCGAATGTCCCCGGCGTCTATTTCGACAACCTCAAGGGCGCATACGAGATGACGAAGTTCATCCTGGACAAGGGGCATCGAAAGGTGGCGTTCATCTCAGGCCCGCTGAGCACGAACAATGCGCGCCTCCGGCGCGACGGGTTCCTCCAGGCGCTGAAGGAGTACGGTGTGGAACCGGACGAGGCTCTGATGATAGAAGGGAACTATCGATACAGCGGCGGCTACGCAGCCGCGCAAAAGCTCCTCTCCGGTGGGAAGTCCTCGTTCACTGCGCTCTTCGCTGCCAATGACCTGATGGCCTTTGGCGCATACAAGCTTCTGGAGGAGCAGGGCTACGCGATTCCGCGCGACATATCCATCGCTGGCTTCGACAACATCGCCTATCCGCCCGTCCTGAAGCCGACCTTGACCACGATCGAGATACCCGCCTATGAGCTCGGCAAGCGCGCCGCTGAGATGCTCTTTCAGTTGATCAAGGGCGAAAAGCTTGCCGAGCTGAAGCACGTCTTTCCCTCCGTTCTCAAAGACAATGGCAGCGTCATCGCAATTTAAGGCAATCAGGTGGGCCCGATTCGTTCGGAATAGTTAGTAAAACGTTTTCTCTCGGGGGTGAGCATCGTCGGCGGGCAGGCATGAGGCAGGGAGGTATGAGGATGGCTGAAAGCTTCGGTATAAAGAAGGTCTACAAACGGGTGTTCGGGGTGAAGGAGATCGGAATCAGCCTTGCCCTGCTCGGGCTGTTCGTCCTGTTCTCCATCCTCTCCCCGTACTTCTTCGAGCTGGAGAATCTCATCAACGTCCTGCGCCAGGTGTCCCTGCTGGGAATCATCGCCATGGGAATGAGCCTGGTGATCGTCTGCGGCGAGATCGACCTGTCCGTCGGCTCGCTGTACGGCGCCTCCGCGATCATCACGGGGGTCCTCCTCGTCAACAAGGTCGCGCTCTGGCTCTCCCTCCTGCTCGGCCTCGGCGTCGGTACCCTCTTCGGGCTGATCAATGGGCTTCTTATCGCCTATGCGCGCATCCCGGCCATGATCGCGACGCTGGGGATGATGAACATAGCCCGGGGACTGGCGCTGATCATCAGTGGCGCCCGGGTCGTCAACCTCTCCCCGCGAACAGTGTCGGCGCCCGACCTCAAGGTGTTCCTCTTCATGGGACAGGGGAAGATCTTCAACATCCCGGTGATGAGCATCGTCTTCATCGTCGTCTCCGTCGTCATCTACCTCGTCTTCAGCCGTACGATCCTGGGCTTCCGGATGCGAGCGGTCGGCGGGAGCAAGAACGCGGCCCGTGCGAGCGGAATCGACGAGCGTGTCATCAAGATCATCGCCTTTTCGATCGTCGGGTTGCTCTCCGGCCTCGCCGGGCTGCTGAACATCTCCTTCCTCGGCAACGTGCAGGGCACGACGGGCCAGGGCATGGAGTTGAACGCGATCGCCGCGGTGATCATCGGCGGGACCTCCCTCTCCGGCGGTGAGGGTACCATCGTGGGAACGCTCATCGGCATTCTCATCATGGGCGTTCTCAACAACGGGATCATTCTTCTGGGCGTCTCCCCGTTCTGGCAGCTCACCATCATCGGCGCGGTGATCATCGTCGCCGTCGCGATGGACATCTGGACCCGCAAGGGGAAGCTCGCGTGAGTGCGATCATCGAGTTCCGGGGGATTCGCAAGAGCTTCCCCGGCGTCAAGGCGCTCGACGACGTGAGCTTCTCCATCGACGCGGGGGAGGTGCACGCCATCGTCGGTGAGAACGGCGCGGGCAAGTCCACGCTGATGAACGTTCTCGGAGGCCGTTACCATCCGGACGCCGGAGACATCCTCTTTCGCGGGGCCCCGGTGCGCATCCAGAACGAGTTCGAGGCGCTGAAGCTGGGCATCTCCGTGGTGTATCAGGAGCTCAGGCTCTGCCCGAACCTCACGGTGACGGAGAACCTCTACCTGGGGCGCGAGCGGGAGGTCGGCGAGGGAAAGGTCAAATGGTCCCTCATGGGGAAGAAAGCGGCCGAAATCCTCCGGGAGCTGGGCTCCGACATCAATTCGGGGGACGTCGTCTCCCGGCTCAGCCTCGCCAACCAGCAGCTCGTGGAGATCGCCCGTGCCATGAGCATGGACTCCTCGGTGATCGTCATGGACGAGCCGACCTCCGCCCTTTCCCTGCGGGAAACCGAAGGTCTCTTCAGGAACATCGCCCGGCTCAAGGGGCGCGGGGTGACCTTCCTCTACATCTCCCATCGACTGGAGGAGGTGTTCGCAATCGCCGACCGCATCTCCGTGTTGCGCGACGGGAGGTATCTCGGCACGCACAAAACGGGGGACGTGAGCCAGCAGGAAATCGTCGGGCTGATCGCCGGCCGGGAGCTCTCCCAGGCGATAGCAGGCGCGCGAAAGAGCGTCCCGCGCACCGAGGGACGCACCACGGTGCTCGAGGTGCAGAAGCTCAGCAGGCCCGGATTCTTCACCGACGTGAGCTTCACCCTCTACGAGAGGGAAATCCTCGGGATCTATGGGCTGCAGGGCTCGGGAAGGACCGAGCTCCTGGAGACGCTCTTCGGGCTCGCCCCGGCATGGTCGGGCTCCATCACCGCATTCGGAAAGCGCATAGTAAACCGCTCGCCGCGGGAGGCGATCAGGAACGGTTTCGCCATGATCCCGGAAAACCGCAGGGACGCGGGGATCTTCCCGGAGATGGACATCGTGGAGAACATCAACACGGCAAACCCGAAAGAGATGAGCGGGAGGCTCGGCATCCTCCGCAAGCGCTTCATGCGGAAGACCGCCGACGAGTCCATACGCTCCTTCAACATCAAGACGAGCTCCAAGAACAAGAAGCTGAAGGACCTGAGCGGCGGGAATCAGCAGAAGGTGGTGATCTCCAAATGGCTTGCGACGCATCCGCGGATACTGCTCATCGACGAGCTCACCCGCGGCATCGACGTCGGTGCCA
>PLNO01000190.1 GCA_003141795.1 Spirochaetaceae bacterium
CATCCGCACCTTCTTCACGCTGCCCCCCTTCTTCGACGCGCACTCGTTCCTCTCATGGGTGCGCCTGGTGAGCTATGTCGTCGGGCACGCGAACTGGAACCATCTCATCTCCAACTTCTCCTTCATCCTCCTGATCGGACCGGTCCTGGAGGAAAAATACGGCTCTTTGCCGCTCTTCCTCATGATGCTCGTGACGGCGCTGGCCACGGCCGTCTTGAACATGCTCATCATGCACACGGGATTGTACGGGGCGAGCGGGATCGTCTTCATGCTCATCCTCCTCAGCTCCTTCACGAACATCCGCCAGGGGGAGATCCCCATCACGTTCATCCTCATCGTCGCGCTGTACCTGGTGCGGGAGTTCGTCAACGCGCTCCACCCTGACACTGTCAGCCAGCTGGCCCACATCGCCGGCGGGTTCATCGGCGGCATGTTCGGATTCCTCTTTTCACGGCCGGACAAGAAGACGGCTCTCCCGGAGACAAAGACCCCAAAGGAGTGACCCATGCAGCGAATCGCCCCCCTCGTCCTCGCTCTCCTGCTTCTCGGGAGCGCGGTTGCCTCCGCCCAGGCGGAGGAAAAGGACGTCAGCGTCCCGCTGTCGAACCTCGTGCTCTTCACGAGCGGCGTCGGGTACTTCCAGCATGACGGCGTCGTGGACGGCAACGCGAAGATGGAGCTCACCTTCTCCGCGAGCCAGATCAACGACATTCTCAAGAGCCTCGTCCTGCGCGACATGGACGGGGGCACCGTCACGAGCGTCACCTACTCCTCTCGGGACCCCATCACGCGCACGCTCAAGGGGTTCTCCATCGACCTCACGGGCGCACCGACCCTCGCGAACCTCCTCATGCAGACACGGGGCGAATCGGTCCAGCTCACGATGACCGGCGGCAAGCCCGTGACGGGCGTCATCATCGGCGTTGAGACCCGTACGACGGCCGGGCCCGGCGGTGCGGAGGTCCCCGCTGACTTCCTGAACCTCAACACGCAGGACGGCGTGACGAACGTTTCCCTACGCGAGGTGCAGGGGATTCGCTTCCTCCGCAAAGAGGTGCAGGACGACCTCGCCGAGGCGCTGCAGGTGCTCTCCGCCTCGCACGGAATCGAGAAAAAAAAGGTCGTGCTGCACTTCAGCGGCTCGGGCAACCGCCGGGTGCGCATCGGCTACATCCTGGAGGCTCCGGTCTGGAAGACGAGCTATCGCATGGTGCTCGCGGACAGCGGTCAGCACCTGCTCCAGGGGTGGGCGATGGTGGAGAACACCTCCGACGTGGACTGGAAGAGCGTCGGCCTCACCCTCGTCTCGGGGCGTCCCATCACCTTCACGATGGACCTCTATCAGCCCCTGTACGTCCAGCGCCCCGAGGTGCAGATGGAGCTCTACCAGTCCCTCATGCCGCGCACGAGCCAGATGGCCATGAACGCCGCACCCGAGCAGGCCGCAATCGCGGATGAGGAGGCTTCGGGGATGCCGACGCCGGCGCCTCAGGCAGCTTCGAAATCCATGGCCGCGCCGCGGGAGTCTCTGCGCCGGGCCGAGCTTTCCAAGGACGACGCGGGACCGGGCTTCTCCGTCTCCCAGGGTGTGCAGGCGGCGGCACGGGGTACCGCTGTCGGCGAGCTCTTCCAGTACGCCATCAGCGGCGCGGTGAGCCTGCCGCGCCAGCAATCGGCGATGCTCCCCATCCTCAACCAGCAGGTGAGCGGGGACCGCTTCTCCCTGTACAACGAGTCGACAGAGCCGACGCACCCGCTCAACGCCGTGAAGCTCAAAAACGCGAGCAGCCTGCATCTTCAAGCGGGGCCCATCACGGTGTTCGACGCTGGTAGCTATGCGGGGGACGCACAGATCACCGACATGGCGCCGGGCGCGGAGCAGCTCGTCACCTACGCGCTGGATCTGGACACCGAGGTGGCCCCGGCCACGGGCGCCTCTCCCGTGTCTCTCGTGACGGTGAAGATCAGCAGGGGCGTCCTCCTGTACACGAGCAAGGCGCAGCGCGAGCGCGACTACACGATCACCAACAGGGGCACGAAAAATCGCACGGTGCTCGTGGAGTACCCCCTGTCCTCCGACTGGACCCTCGTCGGGCCCAAAGAAGTGGAGCGTACGCGGGACCTGTACCGCTTCGCGGTGCCCGTGATTGCGGGAAAGACGGCGAACCTTGCCGTGATGGAGACGAGGATGATCGACCAGAGCGCGGCCCTCGCCAGCATCACCGGCGACCAGGTGGCGTTCTACGTCAGGAGCCAGGTGGTCAGCGCCGCGGTGGTGGGCGCGCTGCAGAAGCTCGCGGCTCTGCAGCAGACCGTTGCCGGTACCGTGGCGCAGAGGGCGACGAAGGAAGCGCGCTTGAACGCGATCAACGACGACCAGTCGCGGATCCGCTCGAACATGGACCGTCTCTCCCAGTCATCCGACCTGTACAAGCGCTATGTGAAGACATTCTCGGACCAGGAGGACGAAATCGTCAAGTTGCAGGACGATATCGCCCGGCTGCGCGACCAGGAGGTCACGCAGAGAAAGGCCATCGATACCTTCATCCAGTCGGTCGACGTTCAATAGGCTCCGACGCGCAGGATCCTGGCGCCGTGTGCAGGAACGGTGACCCGCATCCTGCCGGCCTGTATCGGGAGGCTCTCTCCGGGGCTCAGCATGTCCACGCACGTGACACCGGGGAGCATCGGAACGGGCAGATCGACCCGCGCGGGATGCGCCTCAGAGCTCACCACGACGATGACTGATTCCCCGGCGGAGCGGCGCAGGTACGCGAGCTGCCGGGACGCCACGGCGAGCTGCGCATAGTCCCCGGTGCGCAGAGCAGGGCTCGCTGCACGCACGGCGGCGAGCTGCCTGATCGTCTGCACAAGCTCGGGATGCGGAGCCGCGGCTGCCGAAAGGTCGAGTGCGGGCCGCAGCGCCCTGTCCCTGCCCTCCTTGATGCCCGTGATCCCCCACTCGCTTCCATAATAAACGGAAGGCACACCCGGCATCGTGAAGAGAATGGCGTACAGCGTCGCGAGGTCCGCGGGATCCTTCAGAGAGCTTGCCACACGGCTCACGTCGTGGTTGTCGGCGAAGTTGTAGAGCAGAAGGTCCTTGTAGATCCCGGATGCGCCGAACTGCCGATTGAGCGACCATGCGATCTCGAAGTAGTTGGCATCGACGTGGCTCGAGTACAGCCCCTTGTAGCACTCGTAGTTCGTCACTGAATCCAGAAGACCGGGAGCGGTCCACGTCCTGTAGTCTCCGCCGACGATCTCCCCCATGAGCCAGAAATCCGGACGCAACGCCCGGCAATGCGATGCGAGCTGCCGCAGGAAATCAAGGTCGAGGCAGTCCGCCGCATCGAGCCTGAGGCCGTCGATGCCGAACTCATCCACCCATCGGGACACCGCGGAGAACAGGTGGTCCCTGACAGAGGGGTTCCTCACGTCGAGCTTCACGAGCTCGTAATGACCCGCCCATCCCTCGTAGCTGAACGGATCCCCCAGCGGGCTCTTCCGATCGAAGTCGACACCGTGGAACCAGCCGGCGAACGCCGAGCCCCGGCCCTTCTCCTGGAGATCCCTGAAAGCACGGAAGCCGCGGCCGACATGGTTGAGCACGGCGTCCAGGATGACGCGAAAGCCGAGCTCCCGCGCGGAATTGCAGACCTTTGCCAGCGTGGCGTTCGTGCCGAGCCTGCGGTCCACGGTGGAATAGTCGATCGTGTCGTACCCGTGCGTCGAGGACTCGAAGACCGGGCCCAGGTACAGCGCATTCGCCCCCAGTGACCGCGCGTGGGAAAGCCACGGGATGAGCCGCTCGAGACGGGGCTCGGGAGCCGAGCTGCCGTCGTTGCTCTCCGGTGCGCCGCACAGACCCAGCGGATAAACGTGGTAGAAGAACGATCCCTGAGCCCATGCGTTCATTGTTTACCTCGGGGGGAAAATGGGGGGACAGGGGAGTCGAACCCCTGCAAGGCCTCTGCGGGAGATCGAGGCTTGTTACGGCCGAGGAGACCTCCCTTACCTTCCCCCCCGCGACAAATCTACCACGCAAAATGCCCGCCGCGTAGCCCTGCGCAAATCTTTCCTGCATCAAGCCCCGGCCGGGACCGTCCGACATTGAAGAGTGAAAGCTCACAGGATGGAGAAAACACCACGTGTCTGAGGTAGCTCTCGAAACACTCTCCCAGGACTTTGCGCGGGATTCGGAAATCCTCAAGCTCATCGGCGAGCTGAAGGACGTATTCGAGAACCATTTCGACCGTACGTGGTTCTCCCTGCTCATCGACGACATGCCCATCGATTTCCGCACGGTGCGCGACATACGGGAGCTGGTCTCCGTCACCTCCCTCTACCCCGGCGAGGAGTGGCAGATATTCCAGGGGGTCCTGGATCTGGAGACGTTCGCCCTCACGGTGAAACGCTTCCTCCTGCCCGATCTGAAGGAAAAGCTCGGCATCTCCTGGCTGTATCCCCAGAAGCGCATCCGCGACACGCAGCAGTACATCCTCCGGAAGTTCGTCGCGTTCACGTTCCCCTACAACCTGGAGAAGCTGCGCAGGCTCACGGAGAAGCTGAAGGTCTCCCTGCTCCTGTACTATCCCTACCTCTCGTAAGGTGATAGATTCGCTTCCGATGGGTGACACGGCCCCCCGCAGTCGGCGCGCGCCTCATCCCGGGGCCCTTCCACCGGCGGATTTCAAGAGTGCCCACACCCTTGCTCGTCGTCTCGTGGAAGGCCTTGCTACGGTGATCCGTGGCAAGGAGGCGGTGCTCGAATACCTCGTTGCCGCGGTTTTTGCCGGCGGGCACGTGCTGATCGAGGACGTGCCGGGTCTGGGAAAGACCACCCTCGCCAAGACCCTCGCCCGCCTCGTCTCGCGTTCCCGCAAGGGCGCCCCGGTCGTCTTCCGCCGCATCCAGTTCACCCCTGACCTTCTGCCTTACGACATCACCGGCGTGGACGTATACGACCCGGCCACGCGCACGTTCGTCTTCACGCCCGGTCCCGTATTCGCCAACGTGCTCCTCGCCGACGAGATCAACCGCACAACCCCCAAGGTGCAGTCGGCGCTGCTGGAGGTGATGGCCGAAGGGCAGGTCACCGTCGGGAACACGACCTACCCCGTGGATCCGTTCTTCTTCGTCATCGCGACCCAGAACCCCGTGGAGATGGAGGGCGTCTACCCCCTTCCCCTGGCGCAGGTCGACCGCTTCCTCATGCGGCTCTCCATCGGGTACCCCGACAGGGACGTGGAGATCGGCATCGTGCGCGACGACCCCGCCGCCACGGTCATGCCGCAGGTACGCGCGGTCTGCGGGCGCGACGAGCTCATCGCCGCCCGGGAAAGAATCGAACACGTATTCTGCGATGAGAAGCTCATGGGCGCGGCGGTGGGGATCTGCGTCGCCACGCGCTCCCACCCCGGGATCTCACTCGGGGCCTCCCCCCGCGGCGGGCTGATGCTCGTGCGCGCCGCGCGCGCCCTGGCCCTCGTGCGCGGCAGGGAGTACGTCATCGATCAGGACCTCATCGACCTCGCGCCGCTGGTCATCGCGCATCGCCTGCGGATGAAGGATTCACGCACGAACGCCGCCGCCCTGTCGCGGGAGATCTGCATGTCCGAGCTGTCCCGGCTCGCCTACTGAGGCGGGAAGGCATGGCGAGCCGGCGATTGGCCAGCGCGGGAAGGCTGGCACGGGCCGTATTTCCCCTCACCGTCCGTGGCTGCATCATCCTGCCCCTCTCCGCCACGCTTCTCGTCGTGGGGAGCCTCCGCGCAGACCTCGCGGCCCTCTTCTGGGGCGCGGGGTTCCTCCTGTTCTGCGCGTACGCTCTGGTCGGAGGTCATCTCATCCGTTTCGCCCTTGCCCGCAGACAGGCTGCCGGGGCAGCGCTTCTGTCCGTGACCCTCCCCTCCCGAGGGCTTGCGCCGACGGAGAAGGCGGAAGCGCTGGCGCAATCGGCCCTGCCCCGGGCCTTCGCCCCCGGATTCGCCGCCCGGTTCTCCGTACCCCTGCGCTGGCACGACAGGCGGATCACGACTCTCGGCAGATCTCTTCCCCCAGGAGCCGACCAGTGGCAGGTCCCCTTCACCGCGGCAGAGCGGGGGGTGTACCGAAGCAACGGGGCCGTCCTCGAAGTACGCGACGTGCTGGGACTCACCTCGCATCGGCTCATCGTCGCGCAGGAGGATTCCCTCACCGTCTTCCCGCGGGTGACCGGCGCGGAGGAGCTCTCCCGATTTCTCGAGCAGGCCGAGGACTCGGCGGTGTGGTCGCGAAGACGCCGTCGCAGCGACGATCTCCTGGAGGCGCGCAAGTACTACCCCGGCGACGACATGCGGCGACTCAACTGGAAGGTGTTCGCCCACCTGGATGAGCTCTTTCTCCGCGTCGGTGAGGAGGTGCCGCCGCCGGAGTCACGGGTGCTCTGCGTTCTGGACACCACGGCAAACCCGCTGATACCGCGCGCGTACAGGGCGGACTACCTCGATGAGCTCGTGGAGACTGTCGCTTCCCTCATGACGCTCCTGGCCGCCCGGGGAGTGACCGTTCTTCTTTCCCTT
Organism: Spirochaetaceae bacterium; assembly: GCA_003141795.1. Next base: position 6,564 of record PLNO01000190.1, read on the forward strand.
CCGGGGATGACCACCTGCCGCTCCTTCGAGCCGGAGTCGCTGCCCCTCCTCCTCGCCATCCTCTCGGATGCGTGGTGGACGGACGCCCCGTGGACGCCGGCGCTACCGGCGTCCCCCGTGCACGTCCTCGTCTTCTCCACCCCCGGCTCGCACGGCGTACCGGCCATCATGACTGCGGTGAATGCGCGCGGCTGGGGCACGAGTCTCCTCATCAAGGGGGCGAGCGCGCCGCCCCCCGTTCGGCTTCCGCGGCTGCGCGATCTGCTCTTCATGCCCGCGGTGCGCCGCGGAGGTTCCGTGAAGCCTGACAGGAAGGAGAGCGTTGCCCTGGCGGAGGCCATGCGCCACGACCTGTCGTACTACCAGGGGCTGGGAGGAAAGGTGCGCCATGCGGCGGAGATCTGACCACGCAGGGCCTCTCGTTCTCCTCCTGCTGCGCTCCGTCGTCCTCTACATCCTCGTATTCAACGTGTTTCTCCAGCTCAAGGACCAGCTCGACCTCGCATTCCAGAGCGCAATGTTCCTGACGGCGGCCCTGGCCGCTCTATGGATGGAACGGGCGAGGATGCGCTTCCTTCCGGCTCTGCTCCTCGCGGCCCT
>PLNO01000370.1 GCA_003141795.1 Spirochaetaceae bacterium
CCCCCATCTTCATGGGTCCGCGCCAGATCAACGCGTCCTCCTTGTTGCGCAGGAGGAACCCTATGGACATGACCCGAAGATCCCCCAGCTCCACGGGCAGCATCGTCTCCCCTTCAGTGAGGATGGTCTGCCCTTCCAGCCCCAGCATCCCGGGGACGCTCGGCCCGTGGATGTCGACGTCCAGGAGACCGACGCGCTTTCCCTGGAGCATCAACGACAGCGCGAGGTTCACCGCCATGGTGCTCTTTCCCACGCCGCCCTTGCCCGAGAGAACAAGGATCTTGTGAGCGATCCGACCCATGCGGCCGTCCAGCTTCCGCTGGTCGATGATCTGCTGATCATCTTCTCCCGCGGTACATCCCGCCCCGTGATCCGCCCTTTCGCCTTCGCTGCACTGTCCGACCTCGTGGCCGGCATCCGTGTGTTCAACCTTTCGATTCATTGGTTCCTCCCAAGCAAGTGGACAGACCGTTCGTATATCATTCACAGCGCGGTCCGGATCGCCCTCGACGGCATCTGCCGGGCTCGTGTCCACGCTGCCTGCAGCCTGCCATGTGAAATCTCGCGTCCGTGAGCGTGCCGTCCAGGCATCCCTGGATGACCTCGCCGACATCGCCATGGACGAACGGAATGATTCGGATGCCGCGCGCCTCCACCGCGGTCCAGACAGGGGCCGAGACCGCGCCACAGATCACTTCCTGCGCTCCAGCCGTTTCCAGACTGTGGGCGATCGCCTCCGCAGAGGCGTTGGCAAGCCTGACTTCCCATTTTGCAACTACCTGCCCGTCGACGACATCGACGAGCAGAAGGGTCCGGGCAAAGTCGAGGGTCGTAGCAACACACCCCTTCCAGGCTGCGATAGCCGTTCGGCTCATATGCTGGTTCTTCTGCATAGGCCGTGCCAAGGCGCTGCGCGATGGGGGTAGTTTTATAGTCTTACATTACAGGACGTTAGAGACGGCTCTTTAGAAGGGGAATGAAATCAATTGCGTTTTTGCATGCATTTCGGCCAGGAATGGTTGCGGAAATGCTACCACCGAGCCGCACTCCGGCTAATCGCTTGAGCGGCTCTCCTCCGAGATCCCCAGTGCCTTCATCTTGCGAAACAGCGTCGTCTTGTGGACACCGAGCTCGAGCGCGGTTCGACGCCTGTTCCAGTTGTTGCGCTTGAGCACGTTCAAGATGAAGGCGGCCTCCATATGCTGAAAACTCCGGTGGCTGTCCTGCGGGCCGGATTCCTGCTCTCGAGCTTTGCCCCACAAAGGCTCTGGAAGATGATGGGAGTCGATCTCCCCGCTTCTGCAGAGTATAAAAGCGCGTTCAATGATGTTCTCGAGCTCGCGCACGTTTCCCGGGAAACCATAGGACATGAGGCACGTCATGGCGTCATCGGTGATGCCAGCAATGTCGCGGTCCTGAATCCGGTTCATCTTCGCGATAAAATGTTCCACGAGAAGCGGGATATCCTCCATGCGGTCGCGAAGGGGCGGAAGGGTCAGACATACGACATTGATCCTGTAGTAGAGGTCTTCGCGAAAGGTTCCCGCCCGAACCAACCCCTCGAGGCTCTTGTTCGTTGCCGCGATTATTCTCACGTCGGCGCTGACGGTCGCCGCGGAGCCCAGAGGTTCATAGGACCTCTCTTGTAGAACGCGCAGCAGACGGACCTGCAGGGCCGGTGAAATATCGCCGATCTCGTCAAGGAACAGGGTGCCCCCTTCGGCACGGGCGAATCTCCCGGGTGTGTTGCTTCGTGCATCCGTGAATGCACCCGCCGTGTGGCCGAACAATTCGGATTCGAGCAGTGTGTCGGGAAGCGCCGCACAATTCACGGCCACGAACGGCCTCTTCTTCCGCGTGCTGAGAGAATGCAGCGCACGGGCGAAGAGCTCCTTCCCGGTACCGCTTTCGCCCTCCAGGAGGACCGTGCTGCCGGAGCGGGCCACATCGGGAAGGATATCGAAGAGCGTGCGCATACGGTGGCTGCGGCTGATGATGTCCTCGAAGCTGTACTCCCGCTCGATCTCCTTGCGCAGGGTGTCGATCATCGTGAGGTCACGGAACGTCTCCACCCCGCCTTCTATCTCTCCGTCCCGCCCCCGCAGGATTGCAGTTGTGATGCTGATGGACCTCCGTGTCCCCGCCGCATCGAGTATCACAACGTTCTTTCCCACCACTGGTTTCCCCGATCGCATGGTCTGGTGCAGGGCGCAACGGCCTTCGCAGATACTCGCCCGGAGGATCTCCCGGCAGGGCATGCCGATGGCGCGTTCCCGCGGCGTGCCGGTGATCTTTTCCGCGGCACTGTTGAAGGAAGTGATCCGAAAGTCCTTGTCGACCGTGAAGACGCCTTCCGTGATCGAATCGAGGATGATGGTCTGGATNNCTTCCAGCATAGTCCCACCCGCGTGATCTCGCAAGAAAGGATCCCGCTCAGGTCTCTTTCCAGCTCACGTGCGGGGGCTGCGATCGGGCCTCTGATCCTCGTGGTCATCGGCTATTCGCTGCGCTTCGAGCGAGCGGCAGGCGTGGACGTTCTCTTCACATGCCTGACGCGGCTCGCCCTCGCCGCTGGCGGGGCCTTCCTGGCTGGGGAGGTACTGATCGGAGGTATCCTGGGCTGGGCCCCCGGCTACAGGGCCGCCGTGTGGCTGCTCTTCCTGACCGCCCCGTCCTTCTCCGTCCCGATCTTTGCCCGACCGCGGACCGGGCAGGAGCAGTCATACATTTCCTCGACCATCGCGGTGTATACGGTCGTAACGTTCGTCGCCGCGGCGGTGCTTTTAAACATCTACCCGGTCCTGTAGGCGGGAAGTGTTGTCGTTGAAATGATAATCCTCATTCGTTGAATCGCTCCAGGGCACCAGAGCTGCTCGATTGACGTGCTCGGAAAGCTCCTTGAGATGGATCGATTCCTGCGCCCTGCGAGAGCAGAGCACCGGATCGCTGAGTGTGAGCGGGGTAAGGCTCTGATTCACCACCCACGCGAAGGGCCGGATATTTGCCCGGGCCAGGTCACGCTCGAGCTGCATCGCCTCATGAATCGGGGTCGCTTCGGGCAAGGTAACGAGAAGGATGTGTGTGTACTCGGGGTCCCGCAGACGGGGAGTCAGGCGTTTGACGGCATCGGGGCTGCCGCTGGGCTTGCGGAGCACTTCGCGATGGTAGGATTCGGCTGCGTCCAGGAGCAGGAGGGTATGCCCCGTGGGGGCGGTGTCGATCACGACGAACCTTTCTTCTCCTTCAGCGACCGTGTCCGCAAAGGCGCGGAAGACGGCGATCTCTTCGGTGCATGGGCTCCTGAGATCTTCCTTCAAAAGCGCAATGCCCTGGGCATCGAGACCTTTGCCCGCCTCGGACAGGACTTCTTCGGTGTAGCGCTTCACTTCCACGGCCGGATCGATCCGCGTCACGCGGAGAGAAGCCGGGCGATTGCGTACGGCTTCAGCGACATGGGCCGCTGGGTCTGTCGTTGTAAGGGTCACGGGAAATCCACGTTGTGCCAGCTCGACTGCAATCCACGCGGCAACCGTCGTTTTCCCCACCCCCCCCTTCCCCATGGTCATGATCACGCCCTTGCCCCGCACCGATATCTCGTTCAAAAGCGATTCGAGGCTCTCCCCTTTGAACGGGGTTGCGGTTGGCGTCATGTTCGGAGGTGTCGACGAATCGAGCCCGCCCATTTTCCGCAATGCTTCGATCCCGACAAGGCCGAAGGGGAGGAGAGGAATTTCCGTACGCGGCAAGCACCGAAGTCCGTCAGGGATGTGCTGAAGGGACTCATTGCCTCGTGCCTCCATCGCGTGCGCCGTCCGGTCATTCTCATCCGACGCCTTGAAGACGCCGTTGAGGATGAGCCGCAGGTTCGTGACCCCCAGGCGGGAGAGCTCGTCTCTCGTTCGCTCCGCTTCCGTGAGGGAAGCTTTATCCGGACGCGCGACAAGGATCATCGTCGTCGTGTCACCGTCGCGGAGGGCTGCGTTCGACGCCGCATAGAGCGCTTTTTGCGCGGCAAGGCCTGCGAGTGGGCCCAGGCATGAGGTTCCTCCCACGCTCGTCTCGATAAACCCCGTCCACGCGGCGGGCAGCTCGAGCAGGCGCAGGGTATGGCCAGTGGGCGCCGTATCAAAGATGACGTAGTCGAAGTCAGCCGTGGACGTCTCGTCGCCCAGCAGCTTCGAGAACTCGTCGAAAGCAGCGATCTCCATCGTGCAGGCGCCCGACAGCTGTTCGTCCATGCTCTGCACGGCAGCCGCGGGCAGCACGCCTCGATAGGGGCCGACGACGCGTTCGCGGTATGCCCGCGCAGCCTCCTCGGGATCGATGTTCATCGCGAAGAGCCCCGGGACGGAAGGAACCGATCTGGGCTGGGAGCCGAGAGCGACGCCCAGCATCTCGTCCAGATTCGAAGCGGGGTCGGTGCTCACCAACAGCACCCGCTTCCCATTGTCGGAAAGGCCGATAGCCGTGGCACAGGCTGACGAGGTCTTGCCGACGCCGCCTTTCCCCGTGAAGAACATGATTCTCGTAGGTGCATCGATGAGGATCGGCATGTGGAACTCCTCGACTCAGCAGCAACCGCCAGAACGCACCGGGATGGGCTTGATCGATGACGACTTTTCCTCGGCCGTGGTTTCCGAGACCGGACCCTTGATACCGGCCCACTCGGCAAGCTCTGCGCGTGAGGGATATCGGCCCGAGCTCTTGACGACTCCGTCGACCTTTACGAGCGGAAGCGCATCCTGCCCTTTGGACTCCAGTGCTTCTTTCACGTCCATGTCCTTGACGAAGGCTGCCGCCTGCAGGGACAAACCGAAACGCTCGACTATGACTCCGTTCCCCTTGACCCAATCGAGGTCCGCGGCAAAGTGAACGAGCTTCGGGTCCACCGACGGTCCGCAAATCCCCGTGGAGCAGCACATGGCCGGGTCGTATACCTGTACACTTGTCATTTCATTCTCCTTTCCGCGCGATGCGGTATAGCATTGATTCCACGCCTAAAGGCCCTGGATGAGCAACTTGAGCTGATCAAGAACGGCCTGATTGATGCAATAACATACACGCGGGCCATCTATTTCGCCCTTGATCAACCGAGCATTCCTGAGGATCCGCAGGTGCTCTGAAACCGTCGATTGGGCGAGAGTCATTTCACCGACGATGTCGCCGCACATACAGGTAGTTCTGCGCGACAAGATGTGCAGTATCTGAACACGCGCCGGATGCGCGATTGCTTTGGCAAGACCGGCGAGCCTCTCGTCGATCTCGACCTCCGACGTCGGCAGTGGCTCAGCTTCCGACGGTGTGCATACAGGCGTGCAGATTATATCGTTCATCGACGATAAACTATATAATTCAGGTCTCAGAGTCAATAGGCCAGCAGATCTCCCGAGCTGCGCAAAGCTCGTCTATTGCCCTGGAGCGCTGGCTTCTGTGCATCGTCCAGAAACTGCTGCATGTCCCTGGCCGTAGCGCTCCATAGCTGAGGGCAAGCGCGAAGATGTCGAGGAAGACGTGTGCGGCGTCGGAGACGAGGGCGAGTGCTCCACAACCCCTCTTGAACCACGTTGCGGCCGCTCCTGACCCTCGCCGCGCCAGGAAAGCACGGACGGCGTCTCCAAAGGTACCCCGCATGGCCCCGCACGGCACGCAGTTGACGGATCCCAATTCGATGAAAGTAACAACGGGCGACTTGGAGACCTTCATAGTGTCCGTTTCAGCACCGAGGGTGGCCACGGCGAGCGTGGCGGCAAGCAGGATCAACGAGATCCGACGAGACATTCGCGCAGTCGGGATTTTCATTGTAACCACTTCTTATTCTGCCTGTGTTGAAAGCCACTCCATGGCCTGGGCCGATGACGAGAGTACCGTCGCGGACTTGGCGAACTTGGCCACCGCAATGACTTCCATGATTTCAGCCCGGGAGGCGCCGTTCTTCCTTGCGAGCTTCATAAGGGCGATCGCCGCGGACACTGCGGCAAGCGCCTTGTACTTGGGCGGTACGACACCCTCGGCAAAGGCACCTGCTTTTGCATCGAGGTGTGCCATCGCGGCTTTCTCGTCGAGCTCTCCCAGGAGCTCCAGCGGGCGCGGAACATCCGCGCCGGACCTTTTCATTGCTTCGAAACGCTCTTTGATCGTCATCTGTTTCCCCCTTGGTGTATTGTGCAATCGTTGGCGCCATGGGGGCTGCCCACTGAGACTCACGCGGTGATTGTCTTCTGCTTCCCTCTCAGGGACGCCAACCATGCACCGGCAAAGCTGAGAACAGCGGCCCCCCAATAGACGATGCGCGCGCTGCCGAGGTACGCCTCGGCGTCGGCGATCGGTCTTCCTCCCATCAACGCGGTAAAGGCGAGGGTCGAAAAGGATATTCCGATCACCATGCCGAGGTTCTTCACCAGTTGCACGATCCCGTTGCCCGTTCCCAGCTTCTCTTTCGGAATGCTTCCCATGGCCGCGCTGTTGTTCGGAGACTGGAAGAGA
>PLNO01000211.1 GCA_003141795.1 Spirochaetaceae bacterium
GCGCCTCGGCGTTGAGCGCCATGGTCGCGATCCCGTCCACCTTCTGGGCGATGGAGGTTTCCATGTACTTGATCATGTCGTCGAGGCTGAGGGCGGTCGGGCCGATATAGTCGACCTGCGCGCCGAACTTGACGCCTCCGGCGTTCCAGCCATTTTCCACCACGTCCCAGTACGGGTTCGCCATGAGAGGCGTGACAAAGACGAAATGGGGCTGCTTGGGGGCCGCAAAGCCCGCAACCGCCACCATCGACAGGACGATGAGAACAACGACCGATTTTCGCCAACTCGTAGTCATTTCTTCCTCCTCTTCGGATTTCTTGATGTGTTCCCGCTCCCGATCATGCGACGGGGCCTGGCAGGGGGAACTGCCGTCAGGGACCGCCGTGTCGACGACAGAAGTCCTTTCACCTCCTTCCCTCGACGTGCTTCTGTTCGTTCCGGGAAACCGAACGCATCATCCTGCGCCGCTGGTACTGATCCAGCGTGACGGCGAAGATGATGATGACACCGACGACGACCTGTTCGTAGTAGGCGGGGATCCTCAACAGCACCAGGGCGCTGACGAGGATCCCGGTGAGGATCGTTCCGATGACCGTTCCGACGATCGTTCCGTAGCCGCCGAACATGCTCGTGCCGCCTATGATCGTGGAGGCGATGACGGTCATCTCCAGCGCCACACCGGCGCCGGGCTCGGCGGAGTTGAGACGGCCGAGCATGAGCACGCCCGCGATGCCTGCGCAGAATCCTGTGAATACGAAGACCAGGAGCCGGACCCTGTCGCTGTTGATCCCCGTCAGCCGCGCGGCCTCGGCGTTGCCACCGACCGCCCGCACTTCACGTCCGAAGACGGTGCGGTTCAGGATGAAGGCGGAGAAGATCGCCAGGACGACGAGGATGTACACGGCATTCGGGATGGGACCGATCTTTCCGACCCCGATGTCCTGCATCGCCTGCGGCATGGGGTAGATGGGTCGTCCCATGGTGATGACGTAGACCAGCCCGCGTCCCACGTACATCGTCCCCAGGGTCACGATGAAGGAAGGAATCCGGAGCCTGACGGTCATCAAGCCATTGAGGAACCCCATGAGGAGCCCTGTGCCGAGGCCGACGAGGATGCCCACGGGAACGGGAGCGCCGTGCACGAGGGCCAGGCCCGTGGTACAACTCGCAAGGCCGAGGATCGAGCCGACGGAGAGATCGATCTCCCGCGCGACAAGGATGAAGGTCATCCCCATGGCGACGATTGCCGTGAGGGAGACCGCACGGGCGATGCTGATGAAGTTGTAGTAGCTGAAGAATACCGGGTTGATCAGGCCGACAACGACCACGATGAGAATCAGAGGCATGAGGATGGTCGACTCTCGGAAGGAGAATATCCAGCGCAGCCATGATTTCGAGGCACGCTTCTCTGTGGCTATTCCTTCGGGCATTTTCCGTTCCTCCGATGATCCAGCGGCATTGGTCATTACTCTGCTTGATCGAATTAGAACAGTATTTGAACTGTATCCTCGCTCTAATAGCGTGATATTAAACTCCACCCACTGCTATTTGTCAAATTTATTTTAAATAGAAGTTCTATATATAACAAAAATACATTTCATAACATCGAGCACATCACTTTCGCAGAGCCTCTTTTCGCCGCACCGCGAGCGGGATATGATCGACGCATGATCGATTTTCGGTCCATTGCGCTCTCCGGGCCTCTTGCGGACATCCTTTCCGAGCCGCTCGCGACGGGCGTGGATGTCGCACTGCACTGGCTCGGCCAGGCGGGGTTCGCCCTGCGAACCGGCTCGCGTCTGCTCCTGATCGACCCTTATCTCTCCGATTCGCTTGCGACGAAGTACAGAGGCACGGAGTTCCCCCACGTGCGGATGATGCCCGCCCCCGTGGCTGCCTCTGAGCTCGGCGGCGTCGATGCCGTCCTCTGCACGCATCGGCATTCCGATCATATGGACTCCGAGACTCTCGGCCCCCTTGCCGTGGGCAACCCCTCGTGCAGGTTCGTCGTTCCACGAGCTCACCGGGTCCATGCGGTATCGCTGGGCCTTGCTGCGGCGAACATCGTCGGCTTGAATGCCGGGGATCGCGTGGACCTCGGGATGGGGATCAGCGTGGAGGCAGTACCGTCCGCGCACGAAACTCTCGCGACGAACGAGCGGGGGGAGAACTTGTACCTCGGGTACGTCCTGCGGATCGGGGGGCTGACCCTCTACCATTCGGGGGACTGCGTTCCCTATGACGGGCTGTCTGAGAAGCTGCGCGTGCTCGGCATCGACGTTGCCCTGCTCCCCGTCAATGGACGAAGCGCGTATCTCAGCCAGAAGGGTATCGCGGGCAATTTTACGGCAGAGGAGGCGGCATCGCTCTGCCGTTCGGCGGGAATACCGCTCCTCCTCTGCCATCATTTCGGGATGTTCGCCCCTAATACGGTGGACGAAGGGGACGCGCGGCGTGCTCTCGCCGCGTTCGACGGCGCACCGCGCGTCGAGCTCGCGTCGGTCGGCACGTCGGTGCTTTTGGGAAAACGAATCCGAGGCTGACCGGGATCAGCCGGGGATCTCCCTCCCCGCGATGACCTCGATGCCGCCCTCTTCCAGGGTCTTCTTGTCGGGTTCCGCGATGGAATCAGTGACGACGGTGTCGATGTCCTCGATTGCTGCGAACCGGGCGAAGGAGTTGCGGCCGAGCTTGCTCTGGTCGAAGAGGAGCACGACCTTCGCGGCGATCGCCATCATGCGCTTCTTCGTTTCCGCGTGGCCCAGGTCGGGGGTGCTCGCCCCCTTCTCCAGGGAGAAGCTGTTCACGCCCATGAAGGCCTTGTCCACGGTGAGCCCGGCGAGCATGTCGCCGCTGGCGGCGTCCTGCGACACGGTGCAGTGGAAGCGCTTGCGGACGAGCCCGCCCATGAGCACGATCCTCACGGATTCGTACTCTTCCAGCAGCTGGGCGATGGCGAGGTCGTTGGTGACGACGGTGATGTCGCGTTTCCGGTCCAGGAGCCTCGCCAGCTCGAGCACCGTGGTCCCCGTGTCGAGCACGACGGTGTCTCCGTCGTCGATGAGCTGAATGGCGAGCTCCGCGACCCTGCGCTTGGCGTCGAGATTTTCGATGCCGCGCGCGTGCATGTCCGTCTCCTGACCCGTCTTGCTCTTCACCATGGCGCCGCCATGGGTGCGTACGAGCAGACCCGCGTTCTCCAGGTCCCGCAGGTCATTGCGGATGGTGGCGCTGGAAACCTTGAACAGCTCGCAGAGCTCGACGACGGTCGCCTTGCGCTCGGCGGCGATGTGCTCGAGGATCTTCTGCTTTCTCTCTTCGACGAACATGTCGCCGCTGTTCATTGCGACGGGCCCTTGCCCCCCCGTATAGCGTTGACCATCTTCACCGCGGCCCGGCAGTTCTCCCTGATCTGGTCCCACCGCTTTTCCGCGATGGCTTCCCGTGAGGCGATCCATGTTCCACCGACGCAGAAGATGATGTCGGCGGCCAGATAGTCGGGGAGGTTCGCGACAGTGACGCCACCCGTCGGCATGAACTTCACGCCGGTGTGAACGTAGGGCCCCGAGAGCGCCTTGATGGTTTTCAGCCCGCCGAAGGCTTCCGCGGGGAAAAACTTCAAGTATTTCGCCCCCAGGCTGAGCGCCTGTTCGATCTCCGAGGGGGTGACCACTCCGGGAATGAAGGGCAGGCCGGCGCGTCCCGCTTCGGCAAGCACGTCAGGATTCAATCCGGGGGCGACGCCGAAGCGCGCCCCGGCCTCCACCGCACGGCGAACGGTCTCCGTCGTGAGAAGCGTGCCTGCGCCGAGTGTAAGTCCGGGTCTCTGCGCCGCTATCTTCGCGATCACTTCCGCCGCGGCCGCCGTTCGGAACGTGATCTCCGCAACCGGCAATCCGCCCTCGATCAGCGCGTCCGCCAGAGGCAACGCCGACGCGGCATCGTCGATGGCGATCACGGGGATCACCACGCAGCGTCTGATCGCTTCGAATACATCGTCACCCTTCACTGTGGCCTCCTCGATGCGGAAATTCTCAGTATGCGTCACCTTATGCGCACTTCTCATTTTGTCCCCTGTTTTCGGGCCCGTTTGGCAACTATTCACTCATCCCCAAAGCCCTTATGGTCCAAAATGAGAAGTGCTGTCCTCGATGCGGTGCACTCTATCATTTTCCCCCGCCGCACGCGAGTGCGGCATTATCTTCCCCCGCCGCACGCGAGTGCGGCATTATCTTCCCCCGCCGCGCGCGAGAGCGGCCAGGAGGTTGTCCACCGCGATGCGTGTGGCACGGGATACACTCTCCGCTGTGAACGCCCCGATGTGCGGCGTCGTTACCACGCGGTCGTGGCGTAACAGCGGAGTCATCTCGGGCGGCTCTTTTGCGTAGGCGTCCACGCCATACCCGCCGAGCCTCCCCGCCTCCAGGGCGCGGAGGACTGCGGCGTCATCGACGAGCCCGGCCCGGGCCGTGTTGACGAGGAACGCCCCCCTCTTCATGCCCGAGAGCGCCTCATCGTCGATGAGCGGCTTCTCCCCCGCCGTGTGCGGGCAGTGGAGCGTGACGACGTCCGACGAGCGCAGAAGCTCCGAACGCTCCGCATAGCGGAAGGAGGGGGAAGGGGACCACGCTGGATCGGGAAACGCGTCGAAGCCGAGCACGCTCATGTCCATGGCCAGGGCGAAACGGGCAACGAGCTTGCCGATCCGACCCGTCCCGATGACGCCGAGCGTCCGGCCCTCGAGCTCGATGCCCTGCCTCCGTTCCCATCCGCCCGCCTTCATGCCGGCGCTGCTTTCGGGGAGGGACCGCGCGAGTGACAACATGAGCCCGAGGGCGAGCTCCGCGACGCCGCGCGCGTTGGCGCCGTCCGCGCGCAGGACCTCGATCCCGCGGCGCTTGCACGCGGCGAGGTCCACCGAGTCGACGCCTGTGCCGTTGCGGCTGATGGCGCGCAGGCTCGTCGCGGCGGCGAGCACGGTGTCCGTGATCTTTTCGACGCCGGCGAGCCAGCCGACGCAGCCCGGCACGAGCCGCAGGAGCTCAGCCTCGTCAGGAGCGACGCCCGGCGTGCAGAACACGACCTCATAGCCGGCCGCTTTCAGCGAGGAGAGCGCCGGGTCCCCGCCCCTGGTGAGGGAGCGCGGTGTGACGAGGATCTTCATTGTCGTACGATCTCCACTTTGCCCGCCCTCTTGAACACACGAGTCGGGAAGCCTTCCTTTTCGATGTCCCCGTAGTTATGACCGGCATTCCCCGGGTACACGCAGAGGGAGATGAGCGGCTCGTCGCCTGAGTTCACCGTTCGATGGGCCCAATACGGGGGGACGTAGCAGAGGTGCCCGGGGTAGAAAGGCTCGTGGGCGCTCTTACCGTCGGAGAGCTTCATCAGCATGTAGCCCACGCCGCGGAGGCAGAGGTAGATCTCCGCCGTGTCGGGCACCTCGTGGTAGTGCCCTTTGGTCATGAAGCATTCCCCACCCACGGTGCCGGGGTAGGTCTTGCTGATGCAGAACATCAGCTGCCCGTTGTCCAGCGGGACCTTGCCTTCGAAGACCTCGTAGTGGACGGGGTCTCCCTGCGCGATGAGCGCCTCCAGCGCCTTGGCGTCCTTGTAGTGCCCGCGCATGCTCGACGCGAGCCGGATCACGTGCGACTGCGGGTCCTTCATGAGCCCGTTGACGAGGTCCAGGTCCATGCCGAACGGCATCATTTCCTTCATTTTCCCTTCTCTCCTTCCCAATCATTCAACGCGTCAAGAAGAGACGCGTAGCGTTCCAGCCTCTTTCGGCAGGCACCGGCACGCCCGGGGTCCGGCTCCGTCACGGCGCCCGTGTGGATCCAGCGGGCAGCCGCTGCATCCAGGTCCTTCAGTATCCCGGCGCCGTGGGCCGCCAGAAGGGCGGAGCCCATTGGGGCGCCGCCGGCGCCCTGCACCTGCACGATGGGCACCCCGAGGGTGTCGGCCTTGATCCGGTTCCACAGGGCGCTCTTCTCCCCGCCGCCCGTGACGCGCACCTCGCTCACCGATCCGCCGCCGAACAGGCTTTCCAGCACCCGCTTGTAGATCCCGTACTCCAGCGCCACTCCCTCGAGGACGGCGCGGTAGAGGTTGCCGAGGCCATGGCTCCACGTGAGCCCGACCCACGCGCCGCGGAGGTCCGGCTGGCTGGGGCTCACGCGTCCGCCGAGGTGCGGGATGAAAAGCGGATCCGTGTCGGCGGGCTGTATCTCCGCGGCCATCTCTCCGAGCCGCACGAGGTCGGGTGCAGCGCCGCCAGAAACCGCGCGGGATATCGAGTCGCGGAACCACTCGAGGTTCATGCCGCCGCCGTTGATGTAGGCGTAGGGATGCCAGAGGCCGGTCGCGGCGGAACGACCGCAGCTCAGGACCATCTCCTCAACGTCCGGGCGGAAGCTCGTCGTCGTGCCGGCGAAAACCGAGGCGGTGCCCGCCACGTCCACACAGATCCCCGGCCGCGTGGCGCCGCAGGAGAGGAAGCTCGCCGCCGTGTCCCCGCAGCCGGCGACGACCGACGTGCCGGGAGGGAGGCCGCAGATTTCCGCCATGGCAGGCGTGAGCGTACCGATCAGGTCGGTCGACGCGACAATGCGGGGCAGCCGGGAAGGGTCGACGTCGAACAGGGAGCAGAGCTCGGGGTCCCAGCGCCCGGCGGCGCCGTCGGCAAAGCCGGAGAAGTGCAGGTAGCTGCGGTCGATGAACGCGCCGGAGGCGTCGAGGCCGCAGAGGCGCATTGCCGCATATCCTCCGGGCTGGACCCAGGAGCGGACCGCGCGGTAGGTCTCCGCGCGTTCGTGTTTCCACCAGAGGATCTTCGGTCCGTGGTTGAAGCTGGGCGGCCCTCCGGTCTTCTGGACGATCCGTGCCCCGGCGGTCTGCTGCATCCGTTCGATCCACGGGCTGCAGCGCGTGTCGAGCCATGAGTCGTACGGGGTGACGTTGCGACCGTCAGCCCCGATACCGATGATGCCCGCCATCTGGCCGTCGATGGAAAGCGCCCTCACCGTCCCCCTGCCGCGCGCCTTCGCCGCGCATTCGGCGATGCATTCGCACGTGGAGCGCACCTGCAGCTCGGGGTCCTCTTCCACGGCACCCGCAGCGGGACGCAGGAGGACCGATTTGCGGAACGCCTCCCCGAGGCACGTCCCCTCTTCGTCATAAACGGCTGCCTTGACTCCTTGCGTGCCGATGTCCACGCCGATGAAGAGGTGTGCGCTCATGGCATCTCGATGACGCTCTTCAGCCCCTTGCCCTGCATCACCTGCGCGAAGGAGTCTTTGACGGCTTCGATGCCGGCGCTTCCGGTGGCGATGTCGCGCACGACGAGCCGGCGGGAGGCCACCAGGCTCAGGCAGGCGCGGTACTGCGAAAGGCTCGACCGCGTGATGCCGGTGATCGTGATCTGCTTGTAGTGGATGAGGTTCGTGTCGAGGCTGACCCTGCTCTTGCCCTCCGGCAGGCCGCCGAAGAACATGACCCGTCCGTTCAACCCGATGAGCTCGAGTGAGAGGGCCTGCGCTTCCGCCGACGGTGCCGCGGTGATGCACACGGAGAGGCCTTTTCCGCCCGTCTCGTCACGCAGACGTTCGGCGAGGCCGGCTCCCGGCACCGCACGGATCCCCGGCTCCATCTTCGTGCACAGCGCCATCCTCTCCTCGCTCAGGTCGTTCATGAACACCTTCGCCGCGCCGGCCATGAGGGCGAGCTTCGCGTGCATGAGCCCGATGGGTCCCGCGCCGATGACGAGGACCGTGTCGCCGGGGACAATGGCGATCCTCTGGAAGGCGTTGTAGACGCAGGAGAGCGGCTCCACCATGGCGGCTGAAACGAAATCCACGCCGTCGGGGATCAGGGCGATGTTGCCCTGGCGGACCGCTTCCTGCGGTACCCGCATGAACTCGGCGAAGGCGCCGGGGATGTTGATGCCGAACGCCTTGTACGTGGCGCACAGCTGCGTATTCCCGCTCACGCACGCATCGCACACCCCGCAGCCCATGTTGGGCGCGACGGCGACCCTCATCCCGGGGGTGTAGCCGCTCACGCCGCCGCCGACCTTCTCGATGACCCCGCTGATCTCGTGGCCGAGGACGAGGGGAGACTGAGGGGAGGCACCGCGCGCGCCATTGCGGTACATCCGGATGTCGGTGCCGCAGATGGCGGCTGCCTTGACCCGCAGGAGAACGTCGCCTTCGCCGATGACGGGTATGGGGATGTCGTCTACCCGCAGGTCTTCCTTGCCGTAGAGCCGTGCAGCGCGCATGGTCATATCGATCTCCCTTCGACGCGCACGGGCGTCCGCTTCACAATGGAAATATTCCCCGCGTTGACGACCGCCACCGCCATGCGCCCGTCGAGGCCGCGCACCGCCGGCTCCCTGTCCTCCAGGATGCTGGCGACGAACTCGTGGTCCTCCGCGAGGTACGCCTCGGGAAAGAGGGTGCGCCAGCTCTTCACGAAGGTCTGCACGATGCCGTTGCCGGTGGAGCAGCCCACCACGGCGTCCTGCTCCTTGCGCCCCACGAAGAGCACGCCGTGCGTGCCGACGATCTCCATGCGTGAATCGTAGCCGTAGCCGACGGACACGGCGCCGTCGATGAATCCCTGCCTCCCGTTGGCGAACCTGCAAAGCATTGACACGTTATCGTAAAAGTCGGGATATTTCTCCACCGCCTGGGGGCAGCGGTAGTTGCCGCCAATGGCATAGACCTCGTCGATCTCATCGGCCATGAACCAGCGCACCGCGTCGATGTCGTGGCTGTTCACCTCCGCGAGGGGACCGTTGCTCTTCCTGATGTCGTACATCCACTCCTGCGGCACGCTGGGGCCGCGGGTCAGGGACTTCACCAGTACCACGTCGCCGATCTCCCCCGCGTCCACGCGCTGCTTTGCCGTGCGGAAGCTCTCGTCGAAACGGCGCATGAAGCCGACCTGGAGCTTCACGCGCGCCGCTCTGCATGCATCGATCATCGAGTCGCATTCGCGCACGTCCATGGCCAGAGGCTTCTCGCACAGCACGTGTTTTCCCGCCGCCGCTGCCGCTGTCACCACATCGTGGTGCAGCGCCGTCGGTGTCACGACGACGACGGCATCGACTGACGGATCAGCGAGCGCTTGACGGTAGTCTGCGTAGCCCGATTCGCGCTCGAGCTCCCTGCACGCCGCCTGGAGCGTGGGGGGATGAGGGTCGACGATGGCCGCAAGCCTCGCGTTCGCGACCCTATTGTTGAAGTTGCGCGCATGAATCATCCCGGCCCGGCCTGCGCCGATCACGCAGATGCCGACCTTGCCGTCTTTTGCCATGATTTTATTGTGACGTTATTCGTAATTCTGTCAAGTACTGTTTATTTTTATCATATTGTATCGTATTGAGTTTGTAACATTAGCATCGAAATACTTTTTCACAACAGGGCGTAAGAGCGGAAATTGCTGTCTCCCGGCATAAAAATCACCAATAATTGGCAAGCGCAGGCAACCAACTGGAAAAAGCCGCTGAAATGGACTCCCTGAGTTCGATTCTCCCACTTTGAGCAGTAGGCGAGTTGCTGGCATTAAGTCTCGTTTATTGATAACGGCCCTCATGGATGGTAGCGAATTATTTTATCTGTTGACAAGTTCTTTCGCTTGATCTACGCTACGATACTGGTATCGCAGAAAGAGGAGTTTCAATTGTTGTTCCCGCGCATGGCCACCGGTACGGTGATCCCATCATTGCTTGGCCCGATTTTCAATGAAATACAGCGGAGCCTTGTGTTGAGCGTGCGCCACCCGGAATCTGGCTGCAGCAATGACGCCAATTCATCAGGAAATCTCAGTATGCGTCTCACTGATCCGCATTTCTCATTTTGTCCGAAGAAAATGGCTCCATTTGGCAGTGTGGCTGTCACCTCGTGAACTCAAAAGGTGCAAAATGAGAAATGCTGCCAATTCATGTTTTCTGTTGACAGCAGATGCTGTTGATGGTAAAGTGACCTTACCAGTTGGCCAATTTCCTGGTTTACCAATTTTAGTCGTTAGGGAGCGCGCAGATGGCACACTCGAAGCAGATCAGGTTCGAACACGCAAGAATGCCAAACGCTGCACGGGGAACGGGAATGGTTGAGATCGGCGCCCATCACACAGGTGGTCGAATACCTTCAGACTAAAACATTTTCGTCGGTGATCCTTCGCCGGGCAGGGAGAATCTATAGATGGTGTGCAAGAACACGCCTTCGAATGGAAGGCCAGCATCGCAGATTTCCGGAGGTAACGGATGAGGACGAGAGGATCCTTTCAAAATGACGTGGCAACCACCGATGGCGCAGGGGTGAAGTTTCGTCGAGACATGCGGCAAACGGTTTTTTCGCTGATCCCCGTAGGGATGCTCCTGCTGATTCTTGTGGTTCTGAGCGCTGTTGTTCCTTATTTCCTCTCGATCAACAATTTCGTCAGCATTCTCATGCAGTGCGCGCCCCTCGGTCTGATGGCCATCGGGATGACGGTTGTCTTTATCACCGGCGGAATGGACATGTCGGTGCCTTCCCTCATGTCCTTCAGCGCAGTGATCGGGGCGATTTTCATGNNCCTCAACGGGTTCGCGGTGGCGTACCTTCGCATGATCCCGTTTGTCGTCACGCTGTCCACGATGGCGGTATTCAGCGGTGCGTCGATCTGGGTCACCAACGGGATGAGTGTGACCGGCATCCCCCGCGGGTTCATCACGACGGTGATGCACGACATCTGGATCTTCCCCGCCCCCGTGCTCGTGCTCGTCGTGTTTGCAATTGTGGTCCATCTCTTTATGACGCGCAGCCTGTACGGACGGTGGCTCTATGCCGTTGGCATCAACATCCGTGCCGCACACGTGTCGAGGGTCCCCACGCAGAAAGGGCT
>PLNO01000002.1 GCA_003141795.1 Spirochaetaceae bacterium
GTATTCACGCATTGCGCCGGTGATCCTCCGCCTGTCGAACTCTACTGCCGCGCCAGATTCAAACGTCGATGCACCAAGGTCTTCCCATACATAGGTGTCCGCGGGTTCGTGGAGCCCCGCAGCATGCACACTAAGCCGCCGCAGCATGCATGCTGCGCAGATTCCGCACTGTCGTTTCCTACCATGGATACCGGTCTGTCTACTCTGTTGCCAACATGAGCACGTTCCGACCCAAGCAGTTGAGCCTTCTTCGCATTGCCTCACATACTCGGCGAGCGTTTCGCCTTTGGTCTTCCAGATCTGTGGAAAATCGAAATGCACAGGGTGCCCCAGAAGCGCCTCGATGAAGACTTCCATGCGAGCCATAAAAAGTGGATGGCTCCTGAAATCTTCATATCCCTGTCCGACGGGAACAAGCGCTGAACCAAGCGCTCCCTGCCCGCTTTCAGGGATGATAATCCGTTCCGCCCTCGAAAGATAAGCTGCAAGACCGCTGAGCAGGGAGAACCGAAAACCTCGCGACCGAGCGCTGGTTTCTACAAATGGCGCGTCTCCCGGCTGGACTCTATAGGGGACAGAAGTAAAGGGCTGTCTCTCCTGCTTGACGCCACTGCGGGCAAATGCACTTGAACCAAGGCGTACTCGGACGAGATGGTCGCCCAATTCTCTTCCAAAGAGTCCTGCAACTGCGCATGAGTCCAAACCATCGCTGAAAGGAATGACTGCCGCCACATCATTCCCAAAGCTAAGGTTGATTTGGCGCGGACGCACTTCCGGCTTCCTTCGCGCGTAGAAAGAAATGTGCCACTGATCGCCGGTCAAGAAATCAAGCGTGGTGTGAAGCGCGTCCGCAACGTTCTTGGCATTCCAGCGATCACATTCGTGGACTGGTACTCGTAATTCGATTTGCCTACCCCACCCCTGTGCTGGCCGGCGTTTTATCCTATCACAATACTCGACTGCGGCAGCGACGAGCAAAGCATCATGCAACACCGGTTCCCAATCTGCAAAGAAGTAGGATTCCATTCCCGTCGTGTCGAATCGCAGCGTCGAGCCGATCTCACATCTCATTGCTCCCTTTGAAGCACGTACGCCAGGTTCGACGACATCTACCCTGACCAAGGGCAATTCGGTGAGCGTGTCATGGACCCATGCAGCCGTCATAGCCTCACCCCCTCGTCGAGTCCGCTCCACTTTGGAACTACACGTGGTACCAAGCCATGGTTGGTATCCAGAAGCTCACGCGCCAGACCGTCGAGAGAAACCTCTTGCATCCCCTCTTCCATGCGTGCTCTAACATTGCATGCCCGTGGTAAGGTCGATCTGCGAAGATAGTGTTCCTCAACTTGGCGACAGCACCGGGATGCCCAAATGCCCAGCGCATCTCTTGCTACCATAACGGGCACGTCTGGTCCGAAAAGACCTTTGATGGCATATTCCATAGCACGTTCCAAGAGAACGAGTGCAAATCCGTGACCGGCAATCGCCGGCCGCATAAGATCAAGTCGTGCAATCTTCTGATCCAAGAACAGTGATTTCTGTGGATCGCCGAGGACTTCACAAATACACCTCGTAAGACGGATGGGGATATCGGCTCGCCAGTCCTTCCCCAGCGCGACGATTACTGCTTCTTGGAGGTCGTTCAGAGTAAACGCATTTTTGTCAGCATATTCAGCTACCTTCTTCCATCCTCTCCGCATCGGCAGACTTCTATGTGGTCCGTCACTCATTTGCGCCCTCTATGTCATGATTATAGCAATATCAAGCTGACAATGTCAAATAAAAATCATAGTACTCACTGAAAGCGGGAAGGTCCTCATTATTGGCCAGGAGGCACACACCATCTCCACTTTTCTCCAGAAGAGCCCAAAACTACTCATCCCACCCTGTGCCTTCTCAAAAAGAACCAACGCCCATCTTGACATTCATCAATAGATAGCAGATGCTATACAGGCAATATAATTACACGCGATCATTTTACTCAAAGAGAAAGAACTTGCAGCCAAGCTTCGGACAGACTATTCCCGACAATTACTCGTCGCTGATAAAAAACTTCCGCCAACGCTTAGGCTTAACTCAGCAAGCTTTCGCATCCCGTTTGGGAGTGTCGTTTGCCACAATCAACCGCTGGGAGAACGGCCAGTCGAAACCGAGCCGTCTCTACTGGTCGCAGCTTCGGGAACTGGAGTCGTCAATTACAGATTTGCCGGCCACTGCTCGCACAAGAGTGGCAGATCAAAAAAGCGTCCAGATTGACTTCACTGCCGACCCGGGAGTAGTGAAAACACTTGTCGAGGGAGAGAGGCTATCCTTCGGCCACCAGTCCAGTGCGACTTTCGCAGTCGAAATATCGGCAATTGATCCTCTCCCTCATCAGAGGATCGCCGTATACGACCGGATGCTCCGACAGGAGCGCCTGCGGTTCCTCTTGGCTGATGACGCAGGCGCAGGCAAGACAATCATGACCGGTCTCTACATAAGGGAAATGCTCTCCCGACGCAGGATACGCCGAATTCTCATCATTGTCCCTGCAGGCCTTGTTGGTAACTGGCAAAGCGAGCTTCTGAAGTTGTTCCGTCTTCACTTCCGGATCGTCAGCGGTTCTGATGCGCGCTATGAAAACCCCTTTTGCGGCGACGACAGTGATCATATCATCGTAAGTGTGGACTCCGTCGGTGGCCAACGCCTCTTCTCTTCTCTCCAGTCTCCAGAAGTTGCTCCCTATGACTTGGTCGTTTTCGACGAGGCTCACAAACTCGCGGCGGATCGAGGTGCTGACCTCCGCGTGCGCAAGACAGATCGATATCGCATAGCGGAAGCCATTGCCGGTGTCCGCCCACGGGACGCGGGATGGGATCTCGATTGGTCAGCGCAGAATCTCCTGCTGCTCACGGCGACGCCTCACATGGGGAAACAATACCCTTACTTCGCTCTGTGGCGTTTGCTCGAACCCGAGATCATTTCCACTCCACATGCACTCGAGTCCGTAACGCCGCCATGGCGGGATGCCCATTTTCTCCGTCGAACGAAAGAGGAAATGGTCCATCTTGATGGGCGTTCCCTCTATCCGCGTCGGGTTTCAGAGACCTTTGGCTACGATCTCTCCGGCGGCGAGTTCGGTGAGAAGTCGTTGTACGAAAAGACAACGGACTACCTCAACTTCATCTATAACCAGTCTCGCATCCTTAATCGGGAAGCGGCGAGGCTCGCCTTGAGTGTCTTTCAAAGGCGGCTCGCGAGCTCCACCTATGCGCTCAAATGCTCATTCGAACGGCGGATAGCCAAGCTCGATGAGCTGATAGTAGAATTCCAGAGCGGGAACTATTCTCCCGAGCGCCTTTTCCGTGACCAGCAGGCGTTGATGAAAAACGCTGATGTTTTCGAGTCCATGACGGGCGATGATGAAGACGGAGCTGACGGAGAAGAAGAAAACGAAAAGATCGAAGGTTTTCACCTCGGCGGCGTCGCATCATCGTCTCTCATCGAAGTCATTGCGGAGAAGGAGTTCGTGACTGGCCTTCTTGCCCACGCCCAGAGAACAATCGATGATGGGCACGAGTCGAAGTTTTCAAAACTCCAGGAACTGATAGCGTCAGAACGTTTCAGAAGCGAACGCCTCATCATCTTCACCGAATACCGTGATACGCTTGACTACCTCGAGAAACGTCTCGAGGGGTTGGGCTTCGCCGGCCAGATAGCTCGCATTCACGGCGGAATGGACTGGATGGAGAGGGAAAAAGAAGTCGACCGTTTCCGCAAGGATGCAGCGGAGGGTGGCGCCCGCTTTTTGCTCTGCACGGATGCGGCCGGGGAAGGCATCAACCTTCAGTTCTGCTGGATCATGGTAAACTACGACATCCCCTGGAATCCAGCACGTCTCGAGCAGAGGATGGGCCGTATCCATCGCTACGGCCAGAAGCACGATCCCGTCTTCATCCTGAACTTGGTGGCTCCTGAGACGAGAGAAGGCAGGGTCCTCTTCGTCCTCTTGGAGAAGCTGGAAAAGATAAGGGTGGCTCTCCGTTCGGACAAGGTGTTTGACTGCATCGGCCGGCTCTTCGAAAACCGCTCGCTCAAGCAGTTCATGGAGATGGCCCTTGTCGAAAGCGTCGAAGCGGCGGCAGCCAAACTGGAAGGTGAGCTGTCAGAAGAGCAGGTACGCGCCCTCTACGAGCACGAACACGCGCTGTTCGGGACAGGCGGGGATGTGAAGGTCGAGCTGCCCCGAATTCGGGATGAAATGGAACGTGAAGTTTATGCGCGTCTGCTTCCCGGCTATGTGCGGCATTTTGTGGAACGGGCGGCGCCCCTCATAGATCTGCGCATGATTGGCAATCCGGACGCGGAGTTCAGCTTCCTGCCCCTGGTAGCCGGAGCTCTCGATCCGATTCTCCGATCGATGAGCGAAGATTCAGCGGCTGACGGGCAGTCGATTCACTTTTCTTTTCTCAAGCCGACACAACCGGAGTCCCTGTGGTTCCATCCTGGATCCAAGGCCTTCGAGGCTCTCCGCCAAGTTTTTCGCGAACGGTTCCAAAACACTTCACTGCGTGGCGCGCTATTCATCGATACCGCAAGCGAACGGCCGTACCTCCTTCATTTTGCGCTGATTACGCTCGTGAGATCTTCGGACATGAATGTCCCGGGGCTCAAGAACGAGAGCATGCTGGAAACCCGACTCGTTGGAATTCGCCAATACTCAAAATCGGAGATCGAATCGTGCGCGGCCGAGCAACTCCTCTTGTTGGGACCAGGGCAAGGGATACCGGAACAAGCCCAGAAACTCGCCGCGCAAGCCAGCAGCGAAACTGAAACCGCACGCAGGTTCCTCGAAGAACAAGTTGGGATGACTCTCGTGGAGGACCGCCGCGTTGCCCTCGGGACCACCTTGGAGGAGCGAATGGCGCTGCTTCGCCGGGGCTTTGATTTCGAGGAGGCAGAGCTCGCTTCTGCACGCGCCAAGCATTCGGAAAAAGCCCGGAAAGGCAATCTCAAGGCGCAGGACGCCCTCGACGTGGTCAAATCGAGGCAGAAGCAGTTGGCCCGGCAACGGGAACAGGCATTGGAGGCCTTGCGAAAAGAACCGGAGCTTATCAGACTTCGGGAAACACGTTTTATCGCCCACGCACTTGTGGTCCCGAGCACGTCCGAGGATGAACACGAGCGTCATGATGCAGAGGTGGAAGCGGTGGCCATGTCTGTCGTCCGCGCCTATGAGGAAAGCGTTGGTGCGGACGTTCAGGACGTCCACATGCCGCCTCTTGCCCGTGCCGCGGGACTTCCCGACAACCCGGGATTCGATCTCCTGTCCAGAAGATCCACGGGTGAGGTTCGATGCATTGAAGTCAAAGGGCGTGCCGGCTTTGGAGACATTGAAGTCTCCGCAAATGAGTGGGCCAAGGCATGCAATTTGCGTAGTGAATACTGGCTGTACGTAGTGTTCGACTGCGCTACGCCCCATTCCCGGCTCGTGCGCGTTCAGGATCCGTTTAGCAAGCTTCTGGCAAGAGCGAAAGGGAGTCTGATCATCGGTGCTGCTTCCGTGCTTAGTGCGGAGGAGGTTGGCATATGACAGGGGTTCGGCGCATTAAAGGCTCTTCCTTGACAGATGAAGCTATCCGTGCCATACATTGTAGTAGAAACACCTCCTGTAGCTTCGGCGAAGGAGCGCGGAGCCGTCCCGCAATGGACGGCTCTTGCTTTTTCCAGAGGCTTCCATGAAGACCTCTGTCTACATTGACGGTTTTAATCTCTACTATGGATCACTCAAGGGCACATCCTACAAGTGGCTTGATCCATCCGCCCTCTGCGGGGTGATGATCCCCAGAAATACGGTTACCAGCATAAAATACTTCACTGCCCGTGTTTCCGCCCGTCCCGGCGATCCGGACCAGCCCACACGCCAAGGCATCTACCTTCGGGCTCTTCGGACAATCCCTCATCTCTCCATTTACTACGGGCACTACCTCACCCATGTTGTGCGGATGCACATGGCACATCCACAGCCCGGTGAGAACCCCTATGTCGAGGTCATCAAAACGGAAGAGAAGGGCTCGGACGTCAATCTGGCCACTCAACTTCTTGTCGATGTATGTGCCGGGACCTTCGACTGCGCGGTCATCATAAGCGGCGATTCCGATCTGAAGTCTCCGGTGCAAATGGTTATGGAGCGCTACCACAAAACCGTCGGCGTGCTCAATCCCCAGAAGGTGCTGTGCGCAGCCCTGAAAGAGGTAGCTGGATTCTACAAGCACATCCGTGAGTCCGCCTTGCAGGCCAGCCAATTCCCTCCCGTTTTAACCGACAAGATGGGCAGCTTTCACAAACCCTCGTCGTGGTGATTGAACAAGGAGAGCGGATATGTCCGATTTTTCACGCCTTATCGAACACGCTTTTCCACTCAAGCAGGCTTCCCTCGATTCGGTGCACGAAAAGAACGTCCGACACGGGCATATCTCCACCCTTCACATCTGGCCCGCGCGCCGGCCGCTTGCCGCATGTCGGGCAGCGCTCATTGCCACCCTCCTGCCCGACCCGGGTACTCAAGAGGGACGCAAGGAACTCTGCACGCGAATAGGAGGGACGGTTCAGAGCAGGTTCGAACGGAAAAAGATGCCCTCAGGCGACACGGTAGATCGCGTCCGCGAAGATACGGTCGGAGGGATTCTCCACTGGGGTCGGGAAACAGAGAATGCCGCG
The DNA here is from genome assembly GCA_003141795.1 of Spirochaetaceae bacterium. The sequence goes on from PLNO01000002.1 coordinate 6,700, forward strand.
GAAATGGACTTCATCCGCGCCGAGATCCTTAAGGCATACGGCGGCCGTGCGCCGAAGGTCCTCGATCCTTTCGCGGGCGGCGGTGCAATACCTCTCGAGGCCATGCGTCTTGGCTGCGAAGCCACCGCGGTCGACATCAACCCGGTGGCATGGTTCATCCTGAAATGTACCCTCGAGTACCCCCAACTTTTCGCTGGGAAGACAATCCCTCTGCCCGGATTCATCCTCACGGATGAGGCTTTCATGAGCGCATTCCATGATGCTCACCCTTCAGCCGCAAGCGGTGCCAGAAAGCGCGCGAAGGCAAGGGCTGAAGGACATGTCGAGCTTCCCGGCATCTCACAGGACGACGCTCATGGCACCTCTCATCAGGCAGATCTCGCCTGGCAGCTTCGCGCGTGGGGAACCTGGGTTCTCAATGAGGCGCGTAAGGAGCTTGCGGACCTCTATCCGACCTACGCTGCCTTCGAGCCTCTGCCGTTGACGCCGAAGGAACGGCGTGAGGGGCTTGCTCCGCACGCTTACGAGCCGAAGGAGATGCGTCTGGTGCCGAATGCCGCCTCGGGCCTGCCGGACATCGCATCCTTCAATGCCGACTACGACCGTGCTTATTTGGCCGACAAGCGAAATCCGCGCTGGGTGGCGAAGCCGAGTGTGGCCTGTCTCTGGGCGCGGACGGCAATATGCAAGAATTGTCGAGGTGAGATCCCCCTGCTCAAAACCCGCTGGCTCTGCAAGAAAGAAAAGAAGCGGGTCCTCCTCACCATGGAGGCGAAAGCCGACAAGAGCGGCGTTGTTTTCGGCGTCCGCACTGATGTGCCGGTTCAGGGCAGCAACGCTGCCCAGCGACGAGAAGCAGACAAACGGCTGGCCGCGGGGACCATGTCAAGGACAGGCGCCACCTGTCCTTGCTGTCACGCCATTATGACGATGGAGGATCTGAGGCTGGAAGGAAGGGCTGGTCGCCTCGGAGCGATAAACACTGTCGTCGTCGTCGACGGAACCCGTGACAAGGAATATAGGCTCCCCACCGTTCACGAGCTTGAATGCGCGAAGCTTGCCGCGGAACGTATAGCGGCCGTTTTTGCGGAGGTCCCCTTTGGCATTCCGAACGAACCGTTGCCGAGCAAGGAGGCCCTTGGATTCCGTGTTCCCTTGTATGGCTTCGACACCTGGAGCTCTCTGTTCACTCAACGACAGCTCGTCGCCCTCGGAACCTTCGTGAAGTGGACGCGCGCAGCTCGGAAGGAGATGCGGAAGTGGCGCTTCCCGGCAGAATGGACCGAGGCGATTGGCGCTTATCTCGCTTCGATGGTGGACCGCCTGGCGAATCAGAACAGTACGGGCACCATGTGGAACACCATTGGTGAAAAGATCGAGCAGACGTTTGCGCGCTTCGCTCTCCCAATCCACTGGGATTTTCCCGAGGTGAATGTCTTTTCAAGCCTTACCGGAGGCTATGCAAGCGCGCAGGAATGGGTTTCCTTGGTAACGGAACATCTCGAAGCAGCGCAAAAGGACTCGCCCAAGTCGAACGTACTATCTCATAGCGCAACGAGCATCGATCTCCCCAAGCAGGATCTGATCGTTACTGATCCGCCCTACTATGATGCGATCCCTTACTCGGACCTCATGGACTTCTTCTATGTCTGGCTCAGGAGATCGGTTTTCGACCTTACTCCAGCATACAAGCAGCTTTTCTCAAGCGACTTAGGACCGAAGTGGGATTCCGAAAAGAATGATGGAGAGCTGATCGACGACAGCAGCCGTCATTCCGGAGATGCCGAAAAATCAAAACGCGCCTACGAAGACGGAATGGCAAAGGCCTTTGCCTCCTGCAACCGAGCGCTGGAAGAAAATGGAAGACTAGTCGTCGTATTCGCGAACAAAAAGCCCGACGCATGGGAGACACTCGTCTCGGCGACTATCCGCGCAGGATTCGTCGTGAACGGCTCATGGCCCATCGCCACCGAGAGGAGCGGTGGAGTGCGCAATTTCGGTCGTGCCTCACTCTCCTCCTCAGTCTGGCTCGTCTGCCGAAAGCGCCCCGTCGACGTCAAGCCCGGATGGGACACCCAAGTCCTCGCGGAAATGCGGAACAATATCCACAGTCAGCTCCGCGAGTTCTGGGACGCCGGCATCCGCGGACCGGATTTCGTCTGGGCAGCCACG
>PLNO01000230.1 GCA_003141795.1 Spirochaetaceae bacterium
TCCTCGTCGACGACGGCCATCTGCGCCTCGAGGTGGTTCTCCCGCACAGTATCGAGCACGACCTGCCGAACCTCCCGGCTGCCCGTCCCGTTGCCGACGGCGATGAGCTGCACGCGGTAGGTGCGGATGGCCTTCGCGATGGCTTCGCGCGCCACCTCGGCATTGCGATCCGCGTAGATGACGAAATGCCCGAGCACCTTGCCCGTCTCGTCCATCCCCGCGCATTTCGTGCCGGTGCGTATGCCCGGGTCCATGCCGAGGACGCGCGTGCCCTTGAGCGGCGCCGACATGAGGAGGTTCTTCAGGTTTTCGGAGAAGATCCCGATGCCGTGTTCGTCGGCCCATGCGGCAAGGTCCGAGGCGAGCTCCCGGAGGACCGCCCCGGAGAGCAGGCGGCGCAGACCGTCGTCGATGGAATCCCCGTGCCAGTGATTGGCCACACGGACCTTGCCCCGCAGCACCGCGCACGCCTCCTCTTCATCCACCTCGATGCGGGTCTCCAACTCCCCTTCCCGCTCACCCCTGTTGATGGCCAGAATCCGGTGCGGCTTCAACGTGGACAGGGGCTCGGAGTAGTCCCAGTACATCTGGTACACGGAATGAGCTTGCTTCTCCTCGTCCCCGATGCCCTTCGTCACGAGCTTTCCCTTGTTGCGGTAGAGGCTCTTCACGGCCGCCCTGTTGTCGGGGTCCTGAGAGACGGCCTCCGCGACGATATCCATGGCTCCCTGCAGCGCCTCTTCCACCGAAGCAACGGTGAGCTCGGGATGCTCGGCGTCCTCGCGAACGAACCGGGCAGCTTCCGCGCGCACCGCCTCCTCTTCCGCCGTGCGCAGCACCAGCGCAAGCGGCTCCAGGCCTTTTTCCTTGGCGGCCATACCGCGCGTCTTCTTTTTCTTCTTGTACGGGGCGTAGATGTCCTCGAGCTCCGTCATCGTCGCGCACCGGCGCAGGGAATCGTACAGCCCCTCGTCGAGCTTCCCCTGGGCGAAGATGGCGCGCACGATCTCCAGGCGCCGCGTCTCCAGGTTGGAGTACGCCATGAACCGCTGGACGGACTCCCTGACCTGCACCTCGTCGAGGCTGCCCGTCATCTCCTTGCGGTAGCGGCTGATGAAGGGCACGGTACCGCCCTCCTTGGTGAGCGCCATGACGGCGCTGACCTGGGCGGGTCGCACGGTGAGCTCCCCTGCGATGCGATCGATGATGGCCTGCTCGTCGACGGCGAGGCCCGAGACTGACTCTTCAGTGAACTCCATGCTGACGGTGATAGCAACGAATGGCACCGGTGGTCAACCGTAAGACCTCGGTAAGCTTTGCTGGGGTCAACCTACAGGCGGTTGTGCCTCCGGGGCGGGACGCCCGGTGAGGTCATTGAGCCATTTCAGGGAGCGCACCCGGCGCACTCCGATGATCGCCTTGGGTATGTCCTCCATCATCGTCGCAACATAGACGAGCCAGAACGGGGCGCCGAGGAGGAGCCCGGCGACAGCCACGAGCGGGATGCTCACGAGCCATGTCCCCCCGACGTCCATCGCCATCGCGAAACGCGTGTCGCCGCCGGCGCGCATGATCCCGACGATCATGTGCCAGTTGAACATCCGAAGCGGCATGCCGCATCCGTAGATCACCATGGCGGTGGCCGCGAACAGCCGCACCTGCGGGTCCACGTTGAACAGGCCGGGGACGACGAGGGAAAGGGCGGCAAGCACGCCTCCCAGGACGGCGCCGAGCGCGGGGGCAAGACGCATGCAAAAGCCGGCGGCGCGCACCGCGCCGTCGCGGTCCTGCTGCCCGATGCGCTTGCCCACGATGATCGCATTGGCATTCGTGGTGCCGAAAAAAACGACGATGACGAGCTTGATGGCCGTATCGGCGATGTTGTACGCGGCCACCGAGGCCGTGCCCATGTGGCCGAAGACGGCCATCTCCACGACGAGCCCCAGGGCCCAGCCCACCTCGTTGCCCACCACGGGGAGGATCACCGCTACGAACTTGCGGAAGAAGTACGGGTCCAGCCGGAACATCTCCCGGGGCCGGGCGGCAAGCGGACTCCGCGACTTCCTGCGGTAGACGGCGGCGATGACGATGGCAAGCTCGACGAAGCGGGCCGTCGCCGTGGCTATGCCTGAGCCTTCCACGCCGAGGGCAGGCGCCCCCAGATGCCCGAAGATGAGGCACCAGTTGAGAAACGTGTTGAGGGCGAGGGAGGCGGCGCCCGCGACGAGCGCCATGCGCGTGCGCTCGACGCTGCGCAGGACGTAGATGTAGCCGGCGCTCACTCCCTGGAAGAGGAACCCGATGGAAACGACCCTGAGAAACCGGGAGCCGTATCCGATCACTTCGGGGTCGGGGGAAAACAGCGCGATGAGCTGGCGGGGGATCGCCTGGGAGAGCGCGAAGACCAGGAGCGCTCCCGACATGGTGACCACGAGACAGGCGCCGAGGCTGCGGCGGATGCCCGCCAGGTCACGGTTGCCCCAGTACTGCGCCGTGAACACGGCGGTGCCCGAGCCGGTGCCGAACAGGAAGAGGTTGAGGAGGAAGAAGATCTGGTTCGCAATGGCCACACCCGCGATCTGGGCCGTTCCCAGGCTTCCGATCATCACGGTATCGAGCATGTTGAGGCTCGAGCCGATGAGGTTCTGAAGCGCGATGGGCCCGCCGAGGGTGACCAGGCTCCTTACGAGCTGGCGCGAATCGTCACGGGAGAGGGAGGGCGCGAAAGGCCGTGCTCGCCTCATCCCCGACCCAGCGATCGGATCTCCGTTACCATGCGGTCGAGGATCCGCTCGACCAGGTTTCCGGGAACGACGCTCGCTGGATAGGAGGCGGTGAAATACAGGTGGTCCCCGAAGCTGCCGGAGACGATGCAGAGGCTCGGCGGATACACCACGACACCGTAGAACCGAGCGTGCGTCACGTGCACGTCCCCGAAATCGAGGACCTTCGGATCGATGGTTCCGATGTTGGAAATGGAGGGGAACTCCCGGCCCTGCCTGCGCGCCATCAAGGCCCGGATCTTGTTCATCGTCACGAATATCCCGTAGCCGAGGACGCGGAGGATCTGCATCACCATTGCAAGGCCTACGCCCGGCATGTCCTCCATTGCCGCCGACAACGCGGCGTGCGTCTCCACGAGCGACTCCTCGAAACCGGACTCGGGCCTCTTCACGAGGTCCACCCAGACGAGGGAGGACAGATTGACCAGCCCCGCGCCGTCCGGCGTGTCCAGGTAGCGGCGCAGGTCGATGGCGAGGGTGAACGGCAAAGGAACGCCGACCGGACAGGGGGTCGTCTCGAATATCGCGCGGGAAAAAGCGGTCACGATGGCGTCGGTGATGGACGCGCTCTGGCGGCGCGCCGCGGCACGGATGACGGGAATCGGAACATCGACGATGCGCAGGGGGAACCTGATGTCGCCGATGTCGCCGGTTCCATAGGGGAATGCCCACGACTTCTTGTGGAAGGGCTGCGTCAGAAAGGTCCTGACGCGCTCCCGCACGGGGACGCCCTTCAGGACCTGGCGCTGCCCGCGATTCACGGCGATCGGGGGAAGACGGGGCTGTGGGGAATCCGGACCGAGCGCGCGGTAGACGGCCGTGAGGTGCTGCACGAGCTGCTTGAAACCGCCCCCGTCCATGACCGCGTGGCTGAGCTTGATGCAGAGCGTATCGGTGTCGGAACGGAAGACGGAGATCTGCACGAGAGGGTCGCGCCGCGGATCGATGGGAACCGCCATGAAGGCGTCGAGGTCACCGGCAGGGTCGGCGGTGATGACGAGCGGGCACAGATCGAGTGAATCCCGGTCCTTCCGCAGCCTCCAGAAGGCGATGAGCCCGCGGGGAACGAACGTACAGTCGATGATCGGGTTTTCCCGCCGCACGATGCCGAGGGCACGGAGGAGACGGGGATGATCGATCCGCCCGTCCAGGTCGAGGACGAGCCGCACTGTCCTGTCGTGCCCGAGTGAGATGGCAACGGAAAACCAGTCCTGCACGGATGCGAGGAATCGTCGACGAGAGACGCGTCCCATGACCGCCGACCCCTAGGAAAGGGCCTTCGTGTAGATCCTGCGTCTCTTGTGCTGGCGGCGTTCGACGATCTTCCATTCGCCCTGGATCTTCGAGTTCGTCTCCAGCTCCGGGTTGGACTCCGCGAAGTGCACGCCGTGTGCGAGGGCGCTGCGGAAGATGTCGACGACCATCATGAGATCGACACCCTTGCCGCGGTAGGATTTGACGATACCGGCCATCATGAAGTCCAGCGTGTCATATTTCTTCAGGGCTCGCAGGATGTGGAGGAATCCGAAGGGGAACAAATGCCCCCGGGCCTTCTGGAAAGCCTTCGACAGGCTGGGAATGGCGAGCATGAAGCCGATCATCTCACCCTTGTCGTCGACTGCCAGCTTGACGTACTCGGGATTCGCGAAGGGGAGATAGCGGTCGATGTAGTAGTCCTTCTGCTTCTGCGTCAGTGGGATCACGCCGTAGAGCTCGGCGAACGTTTCGTCCAGCAGGTCGAACAGGTGCTGTCCGTGCTCCTTGCGCAGGGTCTTGATGTCCGTGTAGTGGACGAGCCGGACCTTGTTGCGTTTCTGGGCCCATTCGACCATCTTCGACATCTTCTCCGGAATCACCGTCCCTTCCGGGGCGAGGGCCTGGTACTCCACGTAGTCGACTTCCTTGACGAACCCGTAGCGCTCGAGAAAGGTCTGGTAGTAGGGGGCGTTGTACAGTTCCGCCATCGTTGCAAGCTCGTTGAACCCCTCGATGAGGAGGCCCTCCTGGTCGAGGTCCGTGAACCCGTGGGGCCCGGTGAGGGAGGTCATCCCCTTTTCGCGCGCCAGGGCGACTACCGTATCGAGCAACGTCTTGGCCACATCGTAGTCGTCGATGACGTCGAACCATCCGAAGCGCATGTTGTGCGTCCCGTACTTGTCGTTGGCGGCGTGGCTGAGAATTCCCGCGATGCGTCCGACGATCCGCCCGTCCCTGCGCGCAAGGTACAGCTTCGCCTCCGCGTTCTCGAAGGCCGGATTGCGGCCCGGGGTGAGCGTGTCGAGCTCGTCCTTGATGAGCGGGGGGACCCAGTACGGGTTGCCCGCGTACAACGTGCGGGTGAATCCGATGAACTTCTTGAGCTCCGCACGCGATGCAACAACGGTGACGTCAACTTTCATGCAGGCTTCCTCACTTCCTTCCACTGGGGCCTCGCCCCCGTTCACCCCGGGCTGCCCGCGAAAGCCGCGTCCGCGTGTCGACTGCCAGAAGGCTCGGCAGCGTCACGAGAATCCCCAGCGTGGTCGCCAGAAGCGTGAACATCACGAGCATACCAAAATAGACGATGGGACGGAAGGCCGCGGTCGCGAAAGTGACGAGCCCCACAGCGATCGAGAGACTGGAGAGAAGGACCGGTTGCCCCATGGTCTTCATCGTCCGCTCCAAAGCGAGCAACGGCTCACCAGGGGTACGGGCGATCTCCCGACGGTACTGGATGACGGTGTAGATGGCGCTGTCGACGCCCACTCCGATGGCGATGTTTGAGACCATGATCGTGGTCATATCCAGCGGGATGCCGGTGAGGGCCATCATCGCGAAGTTGAGGAGCAGCGCGGTGACCAGCGGGACGATGGGGTACAGCCCGAACAGCGGCGACCTGAACACGAATATCGTCAGAAGGAGGATGAGGACGACGGAAAACGCCATGGAGATGAAAAGCGAGCTGCGCAGGGAATCCGCGAACGAAAGGTTGCGCAACAGATCGCCCCAGACCACCGGTGTCGCGCCGGTGGGGTTCTCCGCGAGGACCTTGTTCATCGAAACGAGGAGGGATCGGAACCGGGCCTCGTCCATGTAGTGGCCGTTGCTCGAGTTGTAGATGCGGAAGCTCACCGTGAGCCGCGTGAAGTCCTTGTTGACGAGGCTCCCCACGACCGAGCCGGTGGCCGAAGAGGAGCCCGCTGCCACGAGGAGACGGGAGAACATCGTGACGATCGCCCTGTTGGTGGGAAGGGCGTCTTCACCCGTGGCCGCTGTGTTGATGTTGCGAAGGAGATCCGGCAGCGACACCGCGTAGGAGATGTCGGGGATTTCGCGGAGCTTCCCCTCCACGGCTTCCACACGTGAGAGCGCATCGGTGGACAGGAAATAGCCCGTGGCCCCTTTCGGAGCGTCGAAGGATACGGCGACCTGCTCGTAGCCGCCGACCTTTCCGTAGATCACAGCCATGTCCTTGAGCACCGGATCGCTCTGCGGGAAGTAGCTTGCCGGGTCCGTATTGAAAACGAGCAGGCGAAGGGTCAGCACGAACAGGACGACCACGCCGACGAGCAGCCCGAGCACGATTCCGGGGAACTTGTAGGCGAACCGCGCAAGCCCTCCCATTGCCCGCGGAAGAATCCCCTCCGAGGACTCTTTTCGCACCCGGGGCGGCTTCATGAGGGAATAGAGGGCCGGGAGGAAGAACAGCGCCAGGAACGCGCAGGCAAGCGAGCCGAAGCTCGCCGTGACGGCGAACTCCCGTGTCTGACGTATCGAGGTGAACAGGAGGCTGAGGAAGCCGATCACAGTCGTCAGGAACGCCATGGTGATGGGCTTTGCCACGTTGCGGGCAGCCCGCTCGATCCAGCGCGGAGGCGCCATGCCTTCCACACGGGCCACCCTGAAGTATTCGCTCGTCGTGAAGATGTTGTACTCGTTGCCGAAGATGAGGATCAGCGGTGGAACCACGATCGTGATGAGCGACAGGGAGAAGCCGGCCGCGCCCATGAAGCCGACGGTCCAGAGCGTTCCGAGCAGAACGGAGAGGAGCGGCAGCACGACGCCGCGCACGGACCTGAACCCGACGATATAGCTCATGAGGATGATGAACGCCGCAAGGGCGAGGAGGAGCGTCGCATCGTGGGAGAGGTGGAACTCGGTGCGCACACTCAGCGGAATGGTACCGGTGACGTAGGGGGTGAGGCCCTTTTGGCGGGCAGCGCTGGCAATGACGTTCACCGAATCCATGAAGGCTCGGTACGAGCCCATGCTCTTCGTCTCGAAATAGGAGATGAGCATCGTGTGGTCCCCCGAGACGACGAGGTTGCGCGCGTATCCCGTTGCGTCGAGGCGTTCGCGGAAGGCCGCAATGGAATCGGATCCCGGCTCCTTGCCCCCGGGGCTCATGGGGCGCAGGGAGAGCCTGCCGTTGTCGCGGCCGAAGGACACGAGGTTGAACGGGCTCACCGTGGAGGTCACCCCCGGCAGCGCGCCGATTGCGGCCACCGCCTCGCCGTAGGCGGAGAGCGCCTGAGGCGAGAACAGGTCCGCCCCGTCGGCTGCCGAGGCGGCGAACACGAGGAGGTCCGCCGTGGGCGCCCCGCCCCCGTACTCCTTGAGGAGCTTGTTCACCTCCGCGTCGGCGGGGAGGAGCGAGGTGAAATCGGGATTGATCTTGACTCTGAGAGCGAACCAGCCGAACACCAGGGAGACGATGATGGTGCCCAGGACGACCAGCCGGGCATGCCGCATAGAATAACCGATGACCTTTTCGGGGATTGTCTGGTGCATTATTACAGAAGGAAACGCATTTTCCGCCCGTGCGTCAAGGAAGCTCCGCCGCCGCCCGAATATTCCCGGTTTCCGCCCCCCTCTCCGCATGCGTATCTTCTGTACATGATGCGATTGCCAATCCTCGCCGTGTCGCCGCTCCGTGCGGTGATGCTCAGGTTCTTCAAGAGAAAGCTGGGGTAACAGAGATGGCCGTATCTTCCACGATGCTCCCCCTCGGGACGAAGGCGCCCGACTTCCGCCTCCCCGAGCCTGCCACCGGCAAAACCGTGTCGCTGCATGACTTCGACGCGGCGCCGGCCCTGCTCGTCACGTTCATGTGTAACCACTGCCCCTACGTGAAGTACGTCCAGGCGACGCTCGTGCAGCTCGTGAAGGAGTATCAGGCAAAGGGGCTCGCCATGGTGGGGATCAGCTCCAACGACGTCGGCAGCCACCCCCAGGACGGTCCCGAGATGATGGCCAAAGAGGCCGCACAGGCCGGCTACACCTTCCCGTACCTCTACGACGAGGACCAGTCGACGGCCCGGGCGTACAGGGCGGCATGCACACCCGACTTCTTCCTCTTCGACAAGAACAGGGAGCTCGTCTACCGGGGCCAGATCGACGACAGCAGGCCCGGGAGCGGCATCCCTCTCACGGCCTCCGACCTGCGTCGCGCGCTGGACGCCGTGCTGAGCGGGGCCCCGGTCTTCTCCGAGCAGAAACCGAGCCGGGGCTGCGCGATCAAGTGGAAGCCGGGGAACGAGCCGGCGTACTGACGCCGGCTCCTCCCCGAGTGCTCACCCGCCGTAGTGCTCCTCGTAGTCCTCGCGGAGCGCTGCAACCACGGCGGGATCGGCGAGCGTCGTCACGTCTCCCAGCGCGCGTCCTTCGGCGATGTCGCGGAGCAGGCGCCGCATGATCTTGCCCGACCGTGTCTTCGGGAGGTCCCGCGTGAAGAGGATCTCCTCGGGCCGGGCAAGGGCGCCGATCTTCTTCACGACGTGCTGCTTGAGCTCCTCCACCATGTCGCTGCTGGAGACCTGCCCCTGCTTCAGGCTGACGAAGGCGACGATCGCCTGGCCCTTGAGCTCGTGGCTGCGGCCCACGACGGCGGCCTCGGCAACGGCGGGGTGGTCGACGAGCGCCGACTCCACCTCCATCGTGCCGATGCGATGCGCTGAGACGTTCAAGACGTCGTCGACCCTGCCGAGGATCATGAAGTTGCCCACGGCGTCCCGTTTGGCGCCGTCGCCGGGGAAATACGTCTTCGTGTCCCACTTGGAGAAGTACGTCTTCACGTAGCGCTCGTCATCCCCCCACACGGTGCTCAGCATCGAAGGCCAGGGATGCGTGATCGCGAGCAGTCCGCTGCCCTCCCGCACTTCCTTGCCCGACTCGTCGAGGATCGTCGCCTGGATGCCGGGAAGCGGCGTTCCCGCGAATCCCGGCTTCATCGTGGAAACACCCGGAAGACCGGCGATCATGATCGCCCCTGTCTCCGTCTGCCACCAGGTGTCGACGATCGGACAGCGCCCGCCCCCGATGTGCGAGTGGTACCACATCCACGCCTCGGGGTTGATGGGTTCCCCCACGGAGCCCAGCAGCCGCAGGCTGGAAAGATCGTGGCGGGCGGGCAGCGCGTCTCCCCACTTCATGAACGCCCTGATGGCCGTGGGCGCCGTGTAGAAGACGGACACGCTGTGGCGCTGGATGATCTCCCAGTGCCGGTCTTTCTCGGGAAAATCCGGTGCGCCCTCGTAGAGCAGGACGGTGGCCCCGGCGAGGAGCGGTCCGTAGACGACGTAGCTGTGGCCGGTGACCCAGCCGACGTCGGCCGTGCACCAGAACACGTCCTCGTCCTTCAGATCGAACACGTAGCGGGAGGTCGTGTGGACGCCCACCGCGTAGCCGCCCGTGGAATGCACGATCCCCTTCGGCTTGCCCGTGGTCCCGGAAGTGTAGAGGATGAACAGCGGGTCCTCCGCGTCCATGGAGTTAGGCGGGCACACCGCGTTCTCGTGGTCCATGATCCTGTGGTACCAGCGGTCGCGTCCCTCGGTGATGTGGATGAGGTGCGGCTCGCCGGGAAGCTGTTTGACGATGACGACGTGCTCCACCGACGGGCACTGCTCCAGCGCCCTGTCGGCGTTGTGCTTCAACGGCACGACGGTGCCCCGGCGCCAACCGCCGTCCGCGGTGATGAGCACCTTGCAGCCCGAGTCCTTGATCCTGTCGGCCAGAGCGTCGGGGGAAAAGCCGCCGAAGACGACGTTGTGGATCGCCCCGATGCGGGCGCAGGCGAGCATCGCCACGGCCGTTTCCACCAGGAGCGGCATGTAGATCGCCACCCGGTCGCCTTTGGTCACGCCGAGGTCCTTGAGGCAGTTGGCGAACTTGCAGACCTCCCGATGGAGCTGGAGGTAGGTGAGGGTGCGGATGTCGCCGTTCTCCCCTTCCCAGATCAGCGCGGCCTTGTTCCGCCGGGGGCCCAGGAGATGACGGTCCAGGCAATTGTAGGTGATGTTCATCTTCCCGCCGACGAACCAGTGCGCGTGCGGCGGGTCCCACCGCAGGGCTTTGCTCCACGGGACGTCCCACGTCAGGGACCGTGCCTCGGTCTCCCAGAACTTCTCGGGGTCCTTTGCGGCGGTTTCATAGATGCCCGCGTCCCCGATGATCGCCTTGTCGCGGAACGCTTGTGAAGGCGGGAATTGCCTTTCCTCGTGCAGCAGGTCGTCAAAGACGGTAGGATCGTTGCGCCCCATACCACCCCCTTCTCTTCGGTGCGCGAATTTAACTAGGCGGGGAAGGCACAGTCAAAAAGAATCGAAGATGTCAGAAGAAGACTTCCGTGAAGACGCGAGAGCCGGCGAATCGTTCGTCGGCGAGGATCGTGAGATCGCGGATCATATCACGATTGCCGCAGAGGTAGAAATCGTACGAGCCAGGAGCAAGATGCGCCGAAGCCCAGCCTGTCACCCTGCCGTGGTACACGCCCGGGATGGGATCGGCGGAGAGGCACGGCACGTACGGGCGGGCGGCTGCGGACATCTCATCGCGGTAACAGAGCTCGGAGCCGTCGCGTACCCCGTGGAGAAAAACAAAGCCGCGCGCGCCTGCCCTCATCATGGAAAGAAACGGCGCCACCCCCGTTCCCGTGGCGACGAAGACGGCCTGCCGCGCGGACCGTTGGAAGAGGAAGTAGCCGTGGGGGCCGTCGATCGGGAAGATATCGCCCGGCTGCGCACCGATAAGCCGTGGGGACAGGGCGCCGCCTTCGATGAGACGAACGCAGAGCAGCAGCCGGTCTTCGTCAGGCCCCGAAGAGATGCTGTAGCTCCTCTCGTTCTGCCCGTGGCGGAGAATGATGCTCTGACCGGGCTGGAACCGGAAGCCTGCCGGGCGCTCCAGAGCGACGGCGAAGACCCCCGCGGAGAGCCGGGAAACCGAGATGACCCTGGTCAGCCCTTCCACGGAATGTCGGGGGTGCCGCAGGCCTTGTTACAGAATCGGGCCGCGACAAAAAGATAGGTCGAAAGCCGATTGAGGTAGGGAATGATCTGCGGGGGGATCGCGTCCGCCGCAATTGAGACGACCCGCCGCTCCGCCCTTCGACACACGGTGCGCGCGACGTGCGCCCAGGCTGCGGCAGGATGCCCGCCGGCGAGGATGAAGCTGGCAAGCGGCGGCAGCTCCTCCTCCATCCTGTCGATGGAAGCCTCGAGGCCTTCCAGGGGTCCATCGGTGAAACCCGTGAGCGTCGCGGCCGCCGCTGAGTCAGTGGCTGTCCCCACCCACGCGCCGATGTGGAGGAGCTCGGCCTGAATGGACTGGATCTCCCTGCGGAGGGGCGACAGGGCGTCGGGGACCGCGGCGGCGAATGCGCCCATGACGGAGCCCAGCTCGTCGAGGTCTCCGCACGCCTCGATCCGCTCGTGGTTCTTGGACACCCGCTCCCCGCTCAGGAGGCTCGTCATGCCCCTGTCCCCGCTCCCGACGTTCGTCTTCACGAGACACCTCCCGTCCCACTATAGGGAGGTGGCGATTCGCTGGCAACCGGTCGTTTCTAGATGCATATTCTCAGTGTGGGCACACCGGTATCCGGCGCCAGCGACAAGGCGCTCAAGATCAACATCGACGCGGCGCGCTACGGGACGTTCGCGGAAATAGGGGCTGGCCAGGAAGTGGCGCGCTGGTTCTTCCACGTGGGGGGCGCCGCGGGTACGGTTGCCAAGACGATGTCCGCCTACGACATGGCTGTCTCCGACGCCGTGTACGGCACGGCGCAGCGCTACGTGAGCCGACAGCGCCTCCAGTCGATGCTCGATCACGAGTGGTCACTGCTCATCGAGCGGCTCGATTCCACGCGGGGAGCGGGCACGAGCTTCTTCGTGTTCGCCGATACGGTGACCGCCCGGAGCTTCTCCCGCAAGGAGGAGGGACACGGCTGGCTGGGCATCAGGTTTCAGCAGCAGCCCCGATCGAAGCCGTCGGAGATCATCATCCACGCCCGGATGTGGGACCAGGAAAACGCGCGGCAGCAGGAGACCCTGGGCATCCTCGGGGTGAACCTCATCCACGGCGCCTTCTATCACCACGGGCGCCCGGCGGACTTGATCGGCTCCCTCATGGACGGGCTCACGCGGGACAGAATGGAAGTGGACATGATCAAGCTCGCCGGACCGGCGTTCGACGGTACGGACAACCGCCTCATGAGCCTGCAGCTCGTCGAGCAGCGCCTCACCAATGCGGCGCTTTTCGCCCCCGACGGTGAGGTCCTCGAGCCCGCCGAGCTCCTCCACCACGCGCCGGTGCTTATCGAGCGGGGGAGCTTCCGCCCCATCACGCGCGTCGCCCTCGACATGCTCGAGCAGTCCCTCGCCCGCATGCGCTCCGAGCCCGATATGGGGGGCCGTGAGCCTGTGGTGCTCATGGAGATGACGCTGCGCAACCTCATGGCCACCGGGGAACGCGTGGAGCACGCCGACTTCCTTTCCCGCGTGGACACCCTTGCCGCGCTGGGACGCACCGTGATGGTCTCCAACTACTCGCGCTTCCACAACGTCACGACGTACCTGCGGCGCTACACCCGCGAGCCCATAGGGATGGCACTCGGCGTGCCCACCCTCGCCCAGATCTTCGACGGGAAGTACTATGCGGACCTCGAAGGCGGGATCCTCGAGGCGCTGGGGAGGCTCCTCGGCGGCGGCCCGGTGCGGCTGTACATCTACCCTTCGCGGGACAGGCACGACGGCGCGGAGACGACCGCTGAGAGCTTCAGCGTGGCTCCCGAGCTCGCCCACCTCTACGCGCACCTGCTCTCCAACGGCTTTCTTCGATCCCTTCCGGCAAGCGCGGGCCTCGATCTCACCGTCACGCCGCACGACGTCCTTGCCAGGATGGCGGAGGGCGATCCCTCGTGGGAAGCGAGCGTGCCCGCGGACGTTGCCCGCGTGATCAAGGAGAGGCGGCTGTTCGGGCTGAAGGGATAGCGGAGGCGGCGTAGGGAGCGGAGCCTATACTGATGGGTCCCACACCGTGAGGTCTTTGAAGTAGTCCCGCAGGTACCCGCGGTCGCGGGCGAGCAGTCGGTCCGCGTGTATCTGCGCATGCGCGCCGATCAGGAAGTCAGCGAGGATCCGTCCCGTTCGCTCCCGCTTCCGCGATAGAAGTCGTGCCAGCATTTCTCCCGCAAGAACGGCGCTCTGGAGGCTCGACGGGACGAACTCCAGCCCCCAATCCTGCATGAACTCCTCGAACCGATCGCGGTCGGCGAACACGGGACGGATCTCCGCGACAACGCTCTCGCTCACGATAAGCTTGCCTTCCTGGGATGCCTTCCTGATGGCGTCCAGGCTGCGCTCCGCTTCCGCTGCTCCACCGCTCAAGACGTCCAGCACGATCGAGCTGTCGACCGCGCTGATCATCCGCGGATTCTTTCCAGGTAGGCATCGACGTCGAGCCCGACCGGCAGGTGGCCCTTGCCGAGCCATTTGCGCAGCCGGTCGGCCGGTTCGGCTTTTACGCCGACGAGCTTGCCTTCGACCGCCTGAAACTCCACCACAGAGCCGGCGCGCAGACCGAGCCTGTCGCGTATGGCCTTGGGGATTGTGACCTGCCCTTTTTCCGACACAGTGGATTTCATACATTGAGCGTATGAATTCATACACGGAAAGTCAATCAATGCTCTCAAAAGGCACTGCTCGTCGAGCCCGACCGACCGCCTTTCGGACCTGCATCGTGCAATAACTGGACATGAAAGCCGTCATATGCTTTTGATTGGGAAAAGGAGATACCGAATGTCCGAAAGAAGAATCGAGTCCACCGCGTCGAAGACCGCCGACATGACCTGCGGTTGCCGTGCCATGTCCACAATGGAGAAGAATCCACTCTACAGGAGCGATGATTGGGTGGCGGTGAAGCTTCTGCCCCGCAAGATCCGGTTTTTCACCCGCATTCCCGCAGCGCGCTCGATGCTCGTGCGGATGCTCGGACCGCAAGGGGTCTACGAATGGGTGATCGCGCGCACCCGCTACATCGATGCTGTCATGCTGAAGGCCCTGGCGGAAGATTTCTCCCAGGTGGTGATCTTCGGCGCCGGTTTCGACAGCCGCGCCATTCGGTTCCAACAGCAGTTGTCCGATCGCAGGGTGTTCGAGCTTGACGCGCCGACAACCCAGGCGATGAAAATCCGCCAGCTTGAAAGGCGCGGCGTCGTTCTTCCCCCGAATCTGGTGTTCGTGCCCGTCAACTTTGAAAAGGAGACTGCCGCGGAAAAGCTTTCAACCGCGGGCTTCCACACGGGAGCGAAGACCCTTGTGATCGTGGAAGGCGTCCTGCAATACCTGAAACCCGAGTCAGCGGAAGGAACCCTCCGCACGATAGCGGAGCAGGTCGGACCGGGAAGCTGGCTCGTGTTCGACTATGCCCATGCATCTGTGCTTCGCGGAGAAGGTACTTCGTACGGCGAGCAACGGATGACCCGCGGAGTCGACAGGTTCGGCGAGTCGTGGCAATTCGGCCTGGAAGAGAGCGAAGTCGAGCCGTTCCTGGCAAGGCACGGCTTCGGGCAGCGCGACCGAAAAAGCCCTGAGCAGCTCGAGGAGATGTACTTTCAGGATACGGACGGCCGGATCGTCGGTCGAGTGAATGGAACCCAAAGCATCGTGTGGGCCGAGAAGGGGTGACAGCGACGACGGGGTCACCAATTCCCACTTTAGCCATCGGCAAAAGCCCACTCTTCAGAATCTCGCATGTGCTGTACGAGCTTTGGATCGATCTTCACTGCCCAGCGGATTCTCGGGCATCAAGGGCCTCCTTTTTGCAACCAGTACCTGCGGCGCATCGACCTTGGAACCGTCAACGGGCTCTTCCCTATGTTTCGGGAGGCAGTTGCGCGCGAGCCATGGAGATCACTGTATCGCACGTGGAAAGCGCGCGTTCAGCCTGATCGTGGGTGTACGCCTCATAGGGGAGCCCACCGGGAAGGCCATTGGGATACCGTGTAGGGATATGAAATCCATGCTGTGCATATTCGAGGTCATTTTCTGCCCGGAGCAGCCACAGTCTAGCGTCATACAGAATCCCCGTCAACGCGGCAGCGCCACACGCACGAGTGACAAAAAACGATCGGCGTGGGCCGCTTGGTTCTGAGCACGCCCAAGGCGGCGTGTGGTGGGACGGACGGGTCAGCCAGCCGCCGGCTCGCCGGATTCGGCTGACAGCGGATTCCAGACCCGCTCGAATCCGTAGTCGCTGAAATGCTTCACGTTTCCGGTGGCGAAACAGGTGACGCCATGATGTCGCAGGGTAAGAGCCAGACGGGCATCGAAAATCGATCTCCGCGCGGTGTCGGGTTGCCCCGCCCGCCGCCAGATCTCCTCCATCAGGCCTCCGGGATAGTCGATGACGCGCCAGCGGGAGTTCCCCCGGTAACCGCGGCACATCTGGGCAGCCTGATCCGCGGACAGAGGGCTGGCCACGACCGCGGGGTTGCGTAGCAGCACGTACAACTCCATGAGCACCAGCTCGCAGATCGCGAACTCCGCCTCCGCGCCGTGCTCCCGCAGGAAAGCCTCGGCGGGCGCCTGAAAGGGGCTGCGGGCGTTGCACGCGTGCAGCAGGATGTTCGTGTCGCAGGAGATCAACGCGAGATCTCTTCGTCGTTCGCCATCTCCCTCCACCGGTCCTCTGGTACGAGGAATGCGCCAAGGTCACGGGGTGCCGGGGGAGTCCATTCGGGAACTGTTGCCGCAGCCTCCGGGTGGACGGCGAGGTAGTATTCTCCTGCTTGTCTCATGATCTCAGCGAGGGTACTCTCCTCGGCGGCGGCACGAGCCTTGAGCCGCTCGTAAAGCCGATCAGGGAGCTGAATCTGAGTCCGTTTCATGACATCAAAATTACAGCTACATCAATTAGATGTCAATTGCTGTTTGAGTGAAACTGCCGACAGCCTCATGCGGAAAAGTCGTGCAGCACCCTGCCGTTGTGACACCCCGCTCGCCGCCCTTGATCGCAGCCATTCCGTGCCCTACACTCGCCCCATGGCACGCACGACAGCCCTCACGCTGCGGGACGTCCTCTCTCATTTGAGCTACGCCCGCGCCAAAAAACTCCTGGGACCGCGCGGTGATGCGCTTCTCAGGCGCGGGGGACAAGAAACGATCGACATCGACGGTCAGGTGCGGATGGACGCGAACAGCTTCACCCTCGATTGCGGTGAAAGCATCGTCACACAGCGTTTGAGCGACGCCGCAAACGGTCGCATCGATTTTGCATGCAGCACCTGTGCAATACCCTGCGAGCACGTGGGCGCGGCCCTTTCCCTGATCCTGGAAGAAAAACTGGCGCTGGGGCTTGCAACGGCTCCAAAAGAGACCGTCCCGCTGGAAAGCCTCTCGGATACCGAGCTGATCCAGCGGGCTCTCGCTGACAGGGCTGAACGGGCGCGCACGGAGAAAATGTCCCTCACGCCCCTGGACGGCAAGGGAGTTTGGAGCGATTACGAGGTGGAAAGCGGCGTCTCGGGCAAGAGGTATCGGGTGGCCCTTCGGGGATGGGAGCGGAGCGAGTCGTACTGCTCGTGCCCGGATTTCAAGTCCAATACCCTGGGAACCTGCAAGCATCTCATCTTTGCCATCGGCGCGGTGAAGAGAAAGCTCCCGAAAGGCGCGCGGCCAAAGCCGTACAAACGCACGCGCATCACCCTCCACGTCCGCTACAGTGATGAGGCCGAGCTGCGACTGCTCCTGCCAGATGGGCTGCCAAAGGACGTGAAGGCCCGATGACCGATGCCTACCAGCGGTTCAGCGCTCTGTTGAGGAGCGGCAAGTACCGCGACGCCCTGGATGTCGTCGAGCGGGAGCTTGTACGAACCGGGGCGGGGGACGCCTTCTGGCTCACGCAGAAGTCCAGCGCGCTGAACCGCTCCGCGGATCACGAAGCGGCGCTCGCGGCGGCCCGCGCGGCTCTGGCCACGGAGCCATCCAATCCGTATGCCATACATGCCGCGGCCGATGCCCTGCTCGGTCTGCATCGTCTCGAGGAGGCCCTTGGCCATTACCGGGAGATCGTCGATCACGAGAAGATCGGCTCCCGGGCGCGCGCCGGCGTTTTCGAGTGCCTCGAGCGCCTGGGACGATGGGAGGAGCTGCTGGAATCCCTCGGCGCGATTCCGGAAAAGGAGCGATACCCCTGGCGCGTGAAGGCGCTGCGTTCGCTGGGCAGGACCGCTGAGGCCATGGCGGAATGCAGGCAATGGCTAACCGATCGGCCCCATCATCCCCCGGCGTTGTGGGAGCTTTCGGAGCTCGAGGTCGCCGCCGACGGGCTGGACGTCGTGCGCTCCCGCTACGAGCGGCTGGCAAAGATCCCGTCCCTCCCGGGCGTTTATCGCGAGATATACGCTTCCCTCTGCAAAAAAGCGGGGCTTCCCGAGCTTGCCTTGAAGGAATACGGGAAAATCGACATGTCCACAACGGGGACCCGGGTCCAGAAACAACAGGCCTTCCTCATGGCAAAGACCGGCCGGGAGCGCGAGGCCATCCCGCTCCTGGAAGAGCTTCTCATCATCGATCCGAAGGATGTGTACCTTCATTCCAGCTACAATGCGGCGTGCGGTCGCGTCAACGACCTGGAAAGGGCGATCGATTTTTACATCCGGCTCATGGGAAAGTTTCCCGAGGAAAAGGGCCTGTACGGGAGGATCAACAGGTTGAAGAAGAAGCTGGAGGCGCACGCGCCGTGAGCGAAACGCTTCGCGTCGGAGACCTGATCGACGTTCCTCCGATCCGCACGGTCATCCGTCTGGCCGAGGGCGAAGAGCAGCCCGGGCAGATCGCATCGAGCTTCGTCTTCACCTCCGAGGTGTTCGCGCATTTCAGCGTGCTCTCCGAGGCGCTGGGATGCGGCAAGGGCCAGCGATATTTTCTCCAGGGCGATTTCGGCTCCGGCAAGAGCCATTTCCTGGCCGCCCTGCGCGCATGGGTCGCGGGCTCCGCGGGCACGGAGGTCCTTGCACAACGCCATGCGGGCCTCGGCCGTCTTGCTGAAACGGGGAAAAGGTTCCTGCCTGTCGCAATTTCCCTCGTGGATCATCGCAGCTCCACTGACCTGGAGACCATCGTGGTCGATGCGGCGGCCCGGGCGCTGGGAACCGATCCCGGTGCATGGCGCTCCGATGATCGGTCGGGCACTTTCCAGCGCATGCTCTCCGGAGTCGGCGGAGCCGGGTATGCCGGCATGGTCCTTCTGATCGACGAGCTTTCAGAGTTCTTCCGCTCGAAGCCCACCCCACAGGCGTTGAACGAGGATGCAAGGACCCTGCAGCTTCTGGGCGAGCTTGCTGGAGGGAGCCCCCTGTGGATCGTGGCCGCGGTCCAGGAATCCATCGAGCGCACGGGTGACCTTTCGCAGGCGATATTGCGAAAAATCAAGGACCGTTTCCCCGTGAGGCTTGCTCTCTCCACGCTGCACATCAAAGCCCTCATTTCGGAAAGACTGGTGCACCGCAAGCCCGGCGCCGAGGATTCCCTCCTCCGCATCTACGGGCGGATTCGCGGCCAGTTCCCCGGCTTTCGTTCCTCCTATGAGGAGTTTCGGAGCGTCTATCCCGTGCATCCCACCACCATTTCCCTTCTGGAAGGGTTGGGCGGGCTCTTTTCACAGCATCGTGGCATAGTGGATTTCGTCCACTCGCGCATTGCAGGCGACGACAGCCGCTCGATCCCCTCGCTCCTGACCCGGCCCGCGGACGAGCTCCTGGCGCCCGACAGCATCTACGAGCACTTCAGCCAGCGGCTGGCCGAGTTCTCCGCGTTCCACGTGTATCCCCGGCACATCGTTCCGCATCTGGACGAGGTGATCGATACGACTCTCACCAGCCCCGAGGACCGTGCCCTTGGCCGCAGGGTCGTGCGCATGCTCGTGCTGTACCGCATCCATCCCACGGCAACGCCGCCATCGGTGGCCGAGCTCGCGGAGCTTGCCTCGTGCAGCCTGGATGCGCACTCACCCGAGCTGAACGCGCGGTTCCTTGCCGAGGCGATCCTGGACCCCGTTGCCGCGGCAAGCCGGTTTCTTGCCAGGGTTGCGGATCCCTCGGGCGATCCCCTTGCCGCCCGGTACCACATCGTCACCGAGGACGATCCGGCCAAGATCCTGGCGGCACGGATCGCGCGCGTGGCCGCCGAGCCTGCCCCGGATGATTCCCGGCTATTGCTCGCGCCCCTGGCCCGGCTTTCGGAGTCGGATGCGTGGCCGGGAAAGGCATTGCTGGCCGAAGGGATGCGGCGCACCGTGGCGTGGTTGGGGAGCGAGCGCAAGGCGTTCCTCTGCTTCCTCTCTCCTGGCGGGGAGGACGCCGCACGGGAACGGATCGGCCGGGAGATCGCGGATGACTGCGATTTCGCGGTGGTCTTCAGCGTCGGCCGCACCTCCTTCACCGCCGAACATGCCGCCGTATGGGAGGTCCGTGTCCCCGATCATCAGGAGCCATTGCGGGAGTTTCTCGCCTCGCTCCTCGTCTCCTCGGAGCTCAAGCCCGGCAATCCCGCCGAGGCGCCCCTCATCCCCGTGGCGCAGGACCGGGTGGGCAGGCATCAGGCCGCGGCCTGCCAGGCGGCGCTGGATGCCTTCTATCAGGGGGAGTTCATCAACCCGGGAATGCGGGTGGAAGCATCGGTACGCCAGCTCAAGCGCTTCGACCGCCTCCTGGAGAGCGCGGCGGAAACCGTGCTGGAGGGCCGCTATCCCCGGTTTCGTGAGGTGGCGCCCCGGCGCTATCCCGCCTCGGCACGGATCTACCAGCAGCTTCTGGAGGAGTTCGTTGCTCCCGGCAGCCTCTCTCTGAACGAGGCCCGGGCGCGCTCCCTCGGGCCCGCCATCGACGGCCTCGCCTTTCCGCTCGGCCTGGTGGAGATCAAGCGCAGCTCCTACATTTTCTCGCCGAACATCGCCGGCCACGCGCTCGTGGCCTTTTTCTTCGGCCTTCTACACGCAGCCTCGGCAACCCCTTTGAACGAGGCGCTCGGGAAACTGCAACGGGGGGCATTCGGCCTCCCCCACGACACGGCTCTCTTCCTGGTGGCAGCCATGGCCGCGGGAGGGTTGATCAGCGTGCGCAGGAGCGGCCGGGCCATCCCCCTGGAGCACCTGGGGCTTCAGACCGTGGAGAAGGCGGAGGAGCTGCTTCCCGGAGAGCTGATCGGCAGCGCGGACCGTTCGACGCTGCTCACGGAATGTACGTTTCTCTCCGCGGGAGCCACTGATGAAGGCTTCGGTCTCCGGCAGCAGCGGGACGCCTGGAAGGAGGTCGTGAAGCTCCGCGAGTCCGCGGCCGGGGTGGTCTCCGACATACGGGTGCGTCTTTCGCGCGTGGCCGAGTTTTCCTCCTTTGCCGGTTTTGATTTCAAGGCCCTGGAGAGGAAGCTGGCGGGCCTGGAGAGGGTCGCCGGGGAGATCAAGACCTCGTTCGGGGCCAAGGAGGGACTGGAGCGTTTCCTTGTCGCGTGGCGGGGAACGGGGCTCGAGGCGAAAGACGTCGAGCTCCTCCGCAAGCTGGATCGCTTTCTCACGCAGGACGCGGAGCAGTTCGTCTTCATTGCGCACTATCTCCGCCACGCGGCCGTCGAACGCGTGTTGGGTCTCTTCCCCGAGCTTGCCGCCCTCCGGGACGAGATCGACGGGCTGACGGCCGACCCGGCCGCCGGGGTGGTGGAGGACGGCGGGGAGAGGCTCTCCACGCTCTTCGCCCACTTCCGCGAGCGCTACATCGCGGTCTACAGCCGCCTGCACGAGGAGTTCCACCGGGCCACCGAGCTTTCCAAGCATGCCCAGCGCGCGCTCGGCGCGGTCCGTCTGCTCGCCTCCATCGAAACGCTCGACAGGCCGTCCGGCCTGGATCCGTTCCTGCGCGACCTCGACCACCGCGAGCCTCCGCGATGCACCCGTCACGTCTCCGAGGAGCTCCTCCGCTCCGCCGTGTGCGGCTGCGGGTTTCTGCCCGGTGAGCCTCCCAGGGCAGGGGCGGTCGGGCGGCCCGAGGAGCACATCGAGCAGGCCCTTGCCGCGTTCCTGGAGGAGCTGCGTTCCCCTCGCGTCAGGGAGGCCGTATCGGCGCGCGCTTTTGCCCTGCTGGACGCGCATCCGTCCGCCTCCCAACGACTATCCGATCTCGCCTCGTCCCTGGCAGGGGAGGCGGTGAGCCCCGCGTCGCTCATCGACAGCCTGGATGCGTCGCTCTGCCGGGAGATCGAGCAGGCCCTGGCGGGCAGCGTCCCGCTCCACCACGTCAGCCTGGAGGACCTCACGCGGAGGGTGACGGGACGGAGGCTGCCTGCCGAGCGGATAGAGGCCATGGTGCACGAATGGCTGGCCGGCGCCGAAACAGATGCCCTGGTGGCCGTCGATGCCGGGGACGCAGGAGCGCAGGCGTCCCGCGACGATCCGCTGGCATGGTGGGGCCTCCTTCACGCCGGGCTGTTCGGCGGCGATGCCCCCGGGGGCAGTGCCGCCGTCGGGCTGGCCGGCAGGGTGGCGGCCCGCGTTGCGGCCATGGCCGACGCGCTGGAGGCCCGCCACCCCTCTGCCGGCCTTGTCGAAGCGATGCGCCGCGCCGCGCCTGATGAGGTGCTGCGATTCATCTCCACGGAGCCGGTGCACACCCGCGCGGTCAGGGCGGCCTGGCTCGTCCTCGCAGAACGTGTGTTGAACGGCGAAAGGCTCGCGGTGGACGCACTGCCGCATTCCCTTCACGCCGATCCCGAAGAGGCGGCGCGCATCCGGGGGCGCCTTACGGCCGTTCTTCACTATGCCTCGCTCCGCGAGACGGCATACCCCGGACACCTCCAGGCCCGGCTGTGCATCGATGAAATCCGAAGCGATCCCTGGTCCACCGACGAGCTGCGACGCGCCGCTGCGCGGGCTCAAGCGGAGCTGGAAGACACCGGGGCTGCATGGCTGGCGGGGCTTCCTCCGGCCGCCGCGCTTTCCCTCGCGGAGAGCCCCCTCGTGCTCTTCATCGACGGCGTCCCGCCCGACCTGTGGCTCAGCCAGCGGGACCTCATCGAGCGGGCTCTCCCCGGCGTGACTTTGGAGTGGCTGCGGCTCGAGGGAAGGGCCGTCACAACGGATTCCCTTACGCTGCAGCTGGGGCTGGCGGGAGACCCGATGGAGGTGCTGGCGGCGAACGGCATCCCTTACGTTCAGCTCACCGGCAGGGAAGAGAAAATGGCCGCCACGCTTTCCGCTTCCCTTGTCGCAGGCAAACCCTGCGTGGTGCGCGTTTCTCTCGTGGATCGCGCCGCCCACCATGGCGAGCTGCGCCTCTCCACCATGGCGGAAGCGCTTGGAAGCCTCCTGGAGGAGATTCTCCCAGCCGCGGTCTCCGTGTGCCGCACGGACGGCAGGCATCTCATACTCACCACCGACCACGGCCTTTCATTCTCGGACGGCGGGCTTTCTCACGGCAGCGGCGGGCTGTTCGAGCGCGCGATCCTTCGCGCCACCTGGAATCCCATGGCAAACGCTCCGACCCTGAGATAGCCGTGCAGGAGGAGCTTGAAGGACAGATCAAATCCGTCATCTGGAGCAGCGAGGATGGCGGATTCAGCATCATGCGCCTGGTCCGCGACGGCTCATCCGAAACGATAACGATCACCGGGTACCTTGCGGGTACGAGCCCCGGCGAGAGGGTACGGCTGAAGGGCCAATGGGAGACGCATCCCAAATACGGCCGTCAGCTCAAGGTGGAGGAATGCGTGCCGCTCCTTCCCGCCAGCGCCGAGGGCATCGAGCAGTACCTCGGCTCGGGGCTCGTCGAGGGCATCGGTCCGGCCATGGCCGGGCGGATCGTGGCCCGGTTCGGTGAGGAGGCGCTTCACGTGATCGACGAAACGCCCGGCCGTCTCTCCGAGGTCCAGGGGATCGGCCCGAAACGGATCTCGGCAATCACCAAGGCGTGGCAGGGGCAGCGGGGAATCCGGGACACGATGCTTTTCCTCCAGTCCCACGGCGTGAGCCCCGCGTATGCCGCGCGGATCTACCGGCAGTACGGCGACCGTGCCGTGCAGGTCGTCAGGGAAAATCCCTACAGGCTGGCGCAAGATATGGAAGGGATCGGTTTTCTCCTTGCCGACAGGTTCGCACGCGGGCTGGGGTTTAGCGTTGATTCACCCGCCCGGGCTGAAGCGGGCATCATGCACACGCTGAAGGCCTCCTCCGAGGAGGGCCACCTCTTCCTTCCCTCCACCGAGCTTCTCCAGCAGAGCCAGAAGCTTCTGGAAAGCGACCGCGCGATCATTGCCGGGGCCCTTGAGTCGCTCATCGCCAGCGGCCGGGTAAAAGCGGAAAGGCTTGGTGCCGTGCCGCCCGTGACGGCCCCGGCGCCTGCTCAGGCCATGCCGCCCGCGCCGTCTACTCCGGCCGCTGTACCCGGCGAGCCGCCAGCCGCCGACACGGCGGGGGGACCGCCCGTCCTCGGTGAACGCGCCATCTACCTCCCCGCGCTGCACGCGGCAGAGACCGGGATCGTGACCGAGCTGGAGCGACTCCTGAACGCACCGCGCTCCCTTCCGCGAGTCGAGGCCACGGAGGCGGTCGCCCGGGCCCAGAAAAGCCTCTCCATCACCCTTGCGCCGAAACAGGCGGAGGCTGTGGCCAGGGCGCTCCGGGAAAAGCTGCTTCTCATCACCGGAGGACCGGGGACGGGGAAGACCACCATCCAGCGGGCGCTTCTCACCGTCCTGGATCACATCAATGCGCAGCCTTTGTTTGCCGCACCCACCGGGCGCGCCGCCAAACGCCTTGCGGAAGCAACCGGGAGAGAGGCGCGGACGATCCATCGGCTTCTGGAGTTCGCCCCTCACGAGAAGCGCTTCCGCCGCGACAGAGACGAGCCCCTGGAGTGCGACCTTCTCATCGTCGACGAGGTATCGATGATCGACGCACCCCTCATGCACGCTCTCCTTTCGGCGCTTCCCTCGGATGCCTCGCTGATCCTGGTCGGGGACGCGCACCAGCTTCCCTCGGTCGGCCCCGGGACGGTCCTGGCCGATCTCATCGCCTCGGGCAGGCTTCCCGTGGTGGAGCTCACCGACATCTTCCGCCAGAGCGAGGACAGCAGGATCGTGACGAACGCCCACCGCATCAACCTGGGGCTCTCGCCGCTGGCCAACGATTCCGAGGAAGGTGGTGATTTCTTTTGCATCGAGCAGGAAGATCCGGTCAAAGTGGGCAGAACCATCGTCGAGCTTGTCTGCCGCCGCATCCCCCGGCGCTTTCACCTGGATCCCGTGGACGACGTGCAGGTATTGTCCCCGATGCACCGCGGGGATGCGGGCGTGGAAAACCTCAACCGCCTGCTCCAGGAGGCGCTGAACCCTTCGGGATCCGAGGTAATGGCCCGAAGCAAGACCTTGCGCGTGCACGATAAGGTGA
>PLNO01000106.1 GCA_003141795.1 Spirochaetaceae bacterium
GGGACCCAACGGAGCGGGAAAAACAACCGCCATTCAGGCCCTCACCGGCCTTCTCGGGATCGACTCGGGCGCCATCGAGCTGTTCGGACGCAGGCAGGTCCCCGGCGTCATGGAGCTGCGGCGGCGCGTGGGACTCGTGACCCAGGAGATCACCATCTTCGAAGACTTGACGGCGCGGGAGAACCTCCAGTTCTTCGGCGGGCTGTACGGGATCAGGGGCACGGAGCTCGCGGAAAGGATAGAGCAGACCCTGGAGTTCGTCGGGCTTTCGGAATACGCAGGGAAACGGCCCAAGAAATTCTCCGGCGGCATGAAGCGCAGGCTGAACATCGCCTGCGCGCTGACCCACCGGCCAGCCCTTCTCGTCATGGACGAGCCCACGGTGGGAATCGATCCCCAGTCCCGCCATCACATCCTCGAATCGGTGCGTATGCTGCAGTCCAGAGGAACGACGATCCTGTACACCTCGCACTACATGGAGGAGGTGCAGGAGATCGCCTCCCGGGTGGTGATCATGGACCAGGGCCACGTCATCGCACAGGGGACAGTCGACGAGCTCGTGCAACGGATCCAGTACGAGGAACGGATCACGGTGGAAGCAGGCTCTCCCACGCCTGATCTGCCCGACAGGATCAGGGCCCTCCCCGGCATCACACGGGTCACCATGGAAGGCGCGGTCCTCCACATCGAGTCCCAGGTCGGTGCGGGAAACCTGGACAAGGTGATCACCTGCGTGCAGGAGGCGGGAGGCGTGCGGGCCATTCACGCTGACAAGCCTTCGCTGGAAGACGTCTTCCTCACGCTCACCGGCAAGAGCCTGAGGGACGGAGGAAAGCTTTGAGAGGGCTCGTCATCGCTACCCAATTCATGTTCCGCCGCATGGTGAGGAGCCCCGCGGCGATGATCAGTCTCCTCGGCGTTCCCCTCCTGATCATCCCGATCATCGGGTCCGTGTTCACCTGGATCCCGGCGGGCAATCCCTACCTGAGGGGCGCCGCAAGCATCATGAGCTTCTTCGCGGTAGGAATGGTCATCCTCTTCCAGCTGTACGGCGGCACTTACAGCATGGAGTACGTAAAGGACATCTTCTTCTCTCCCATGAAGTGGCGCATCGGGGCGCTGCCGTGCACTCCCGCGACGGTCGTGCTCGCCATCCTGATCGCCGGTACGCTGGTGAGCATGGTGCAGGGAACGCTGCTCATCCTGTTCACCCGTGTCATTCTCGGCGTCCGCTGGGGGAATCTCGGTGTGGCATTCCTGACTCTGCTCGGTACGACGCTCCTGGCGCAGCTGGTCTACGTCGTGATCCTCCTCCTGGTGAGGATCCCCGGGCTCGCCGCCGGACTGGCATGGATGTTCCCCTGGGGGAGCGCCGCTTTGGGCGGCCTCATGTTCCCCCTGCCCTCCGATTCCCCCTTCTTCCGGTTCATGACCACCTATGGGACGCCGTATTCGCTGGCCCGCACGGCGATCAGCTCCGGCGGTGCATCGTCGCATCAGACGGTGCTCTGTATCGGGTGCCTGTTCCTGGCGTCGGCCTTGATCGCAGGCATCATCGCGCTCCTCGGGAGAAAGAGGCTCGCATGACGATCTTCCGCTTCGCTCTGAAGAGGAGCTTCCGCAGCCCCCTGAACCTGCTCCTCCTCTGCGTGCTTCCGGTGGGAATCGTGTTCCTGCCGTCGGCGGAGGGATGGACCCTCCCCATCGGGTTCCATTTCTACGGTCTGGTCATCCTCTTTGCGGCCATGCTGATGACACGTCCCCTCATGGAAGACCGGCTCAGCGGGGTCCTCCGGCGGATTGCCGCAGCGCCGATCTCCCATGTCGGCTACCTCTGGGAGAGCCTGCTGGCCTATGCCCTGGTGCTCGTGGTGCAGAACGCCCTCGTGATGGGACTGGGAGTCCTGGTGCATGGAGCCCGGTTGGCGTCCCCGCTTACGCTCTTCCTCGCCTACTCCCTGTTCTCCTTCACCGCAATTGCCATCTCCCTGGCCTTCTACTCCCTCATCCATTCCCGTGAAGCCGCCTACAGCACCCTCTCCACCTTCATCATGATCATCTCGATGATCGGCGGCTTCTACTGGCCGCTTTCAATCATGCCCCCCCTCTTGCAGAGACTCGCGATGGTCACCCCTTCCTACTGGCTGATGAACGCCATGGGGATCATCCAGGCAGGCGGGAACCGCTCACAGTTCGCCCTTTCGCTGGCCATCATGGCGCTCTTCACGGCGGTCTTCCTCCTTCTGGGGAGCAGACGTAAGATGGCCTGAAGGAGAGAGGAAAGATCATACCAACCTCGATGGCACTGGCATGGCGGACGGTGGCGGTGCTCGGGCTCTGTGCCGACTGGCTCGTGGGAGGTACGGGACCCGCGGGCCTCGTCCTCGTCCTCACGCTCTGCATCATGACCATAGCGCGGTGGCGCTATGAGCTTCCCGCATGGACGGTCGTATTCGATCAGGCGGCCTGCATCGCGGCCATGACCGTATGGCCGGACGCGGCGTACGGCCTGATCATCCCCCTCTTCGATGCGGTGCTCTTCGGCGCTCCCTGGTTCGCGATTCCCTCGGTCATCGCAGTCATCGTCTTGAAGACGTGGTCTCTGGAACTGGCCGGGTTCGCATGCGCTGCTGCCCTCGCGGGCTGGTGCTTGAGGATGTGGAGGATCCAGGTGGAACGGGCCCGCAGCCAGTCCGACAGCGACCGCAGGGAGAGGTTCGCGCTGGAAAGCCTCGAGGCGGAGCTGGTCGCGGCCAACATCCGCGTGCAGCGCATGGCGGAGCTCAGCGAACGTGCGCGCAGTACACGGACCCTCCACGACCATGCCGGTCACGAGCTCTCCGCGGCGGATCTCGCCCTGCAG
>PLNO01000178.1 GCA_003141795.1 Spirochaetaceae bacterium
CTCTTCTGTCCGTTAAAATGCTCCACCACCCCGTGGTGCATCATGGCGATCACCGCCTTGTTCTCTTTTCGTGCGCGCTCGAGAACTCCTTTGATCCAGGCGAGCCTCTCTGGGGTGAACGACCTAGCGGTGTACTCGTGATCCCTCGTGAGGCTGATGTCATAGCGGCACGCGTCCATGGCCAGCAGCCAGAGCCCCGGTTCGGGCTCAGCGACGTACGCAAGGGAGTGCGGGTCACGATCGATCGCCCCGCCGTACCCGAAGTCCCTGTAGATCTCGGCAAATCGTTCGGGGGTCACATTGGGGACGCGTACCTTCGTGTCTCCCTGGAATCGCACGGCGCCCGGATTGTTCACGTCGTGGTTGCCGGGGACGACGTACACGGCAATGCCCTCGGCACGGAGCGTTTCAAGCTTCTCCGCAAAAGCGATGTGGTCGGCTTCCTCACCGTCTTTCGTAAGGTCGCCGGGAACGAGCACGAAGCGCGGGTGTGCTTGGGNNTGCTTCGTGGATGCCGGCGATGACCGCGTCAACCAGGCTCTCGCTGTGCTCGAACAGCTTGAGGTCCCCATGGTTGAGCTTTTTGAAGCCGGGCTCTCCGACGCCGAGTGAAGGCATGAAGAGGTGGGGATCGGAGAATACCGCGAATCCTGTCGGTGGATAAACGGGGGCGGGAGCGGGCCCGCTCGTGACCCCGTAGTCGACGCTCGCGCAGGAGGCGAGGAGCAAGACAGCGAACAGGCTGAGTGCGGCACACCCTTTGAACCCTTTCAAGAACGATCCGATCACCGAGAGCTCCTTCCCTGTACGCGCGGTCTCCCATGGATGCAGGCCATTATTGGGACCGTCACCCCGCATGTCCAGACCTTCCGCTGGAGCAGTCACTGGAGCAAACGGTCGCCCCGGCGGCGAATCGTTATTATATTTCCCCACCTAAGGAGATCGCGTCATGAAAAGGGCGTTGACATATGGGCTTGTCGCCATGCTGCTGGCCTGGGGGACTGCTGCATTCGCCGCTGATGCCCCCAAGCAGGTCGTGGTCGGATCGAAGATCGACACCGAGGGATCGCTTCTGGGGAAGATGATCGTGAAGCTCCTCACCGCGGCGGGAATACCGTCCGTGGATAGGACGGGCTTCGGCACGACCGACGTCGTGCGCAAGGCTATCACGGCGGGAGAGATCGACATCTATCCCGAATATACGGGCAATGGGGGCTTCTTCTTCTCCGGCACGGACCCTGCTGTCTGGAAGGACGAGCAGAAGGGGTACGAAACGGTGAAGAAGCTCGATCTGGAGAAGAACGGCATCGTCTGGCTGAGTCCCGCCCCGGCCAACAACACGTGGGCCATCGCCGTGCGGAAGGACCTTGCAGACAAGGCAAAGCTCGTCACCCTGGACGATATGGCCCGGTACGCGAACGCGGGCGGAGCGTTGAAGCTCGCAGGCTCGGAGGAGTTCCTCACCCGGCCCGATGCGCTTCCCTCGTTCCAGAAGGCGTACGGCTTCACGTTGAAGAACAACCAGGTTCTGTCGCTCTCCGGCGGGAACACCGCCCTCACGGAGGCGGCCGCCGCCCGTGGAACTGACGGGGTCAACTTTGCGATGGCGTACGGCACCGATGGCTCGCTCTTCGCTCTGGGTCTCGTCGTGCTGAAGGACACGAAGGGTGTCCAGCCCATCTACGAGCCCGCTCCGATTGTTCGCAAGGACACCCTTGCGCGATTCCCCGGAATCGAGGCGGTCCTGAAGCCGGTGTTCGCTTCCCTCGACCTCGTGACGCTTCAAGGCTTGAACGCGCGCATCGCCGTGAACGGGGAGAACGCCGACACGGTGGCAGCGGATTTCCTGAAGTCCAAGGGGTTCCTCAAGTAGGGGAGCATGGACGCACGCTCACATCCGAAGGCGTCGAAGCCGGGAATCTCGGCTCCGCTCCTGGCGTTCGCGGCAGTTGGTCTGGCTGCCGCTTTCGCCCTTCCCTTCGTTCGCGTGCGCCCCAACCGGATCGCTGACGGCGACCCCCGGCTCCTCATTGCCGTGGCACCTGCCGCCGCTGTTGCACTTGCCGCTCTGTGGGCGGCCATGGGAACAGTGGCTGCCCTGCGGAGGAGCGCGACGGCACGCTCCCGGGCGGCCGCCTTTCTTGCGCTGTGTGCCGGCGCTGCCGGGCTTCTGGCCGCCGGCATCCTGAGCGGCCGGCTCGCCGGTGCGAGCTCTGTCGCGCGCGTATCACTTTCCTCGGGATTCTGGCTGACCATGCTCTCCGCATATTCCGCGTTCGTGCTCGCGACCCGCGGCGCGCAGTGGCGCTCCCGCGGCCTGCGCGGTCTGCTCAGCGCATCGGTTCCGATTCTCCTTGCCGCGATGCTCGCTTCGGGATTTCTCGACCCCGTGTCTGTCATGCGGGAGCTCTCCGTTCAGAAGACGGTTTTCTTGTCCGAGATCGCCACGCATGCGGCCCTTGCCGGAAGCGCCGTGGTAATGGGAGGCGTCCTGGGGATCGCGCTGGGAATGCTCGCCCTCCGTCATGGAACGCTCAAGCGCGTCGTGTTCTTCGTGCTCAACATCGTGCAGACCATCCCGAGCCTGGCACTCTTCGGGCTCCTGATCCTTCCGCTCGCGGCGCTTTCCAGCCGCTTCCCCGCGCTTCACGCATGGGGCATCAGCGGCATCGGCCGGGCCCCTGCCTTGATCGCCCTCACCTTCTACGCGATGCTGCCGGTGACACGCAACACGCACACCGCCCTCGAGGGCGTGCCGTCCGCCCTGCGTGAAGCGGGGGCGGGAATGGGAATGACCCGGTGGCAGCTCCTGGTGCGTGTCGAGGCGCCCCTTGCGCTGCCCCTGATCCTCGCCGGGGTGAGAACCGCCGCCGTGCAGGCCGTCGGGAACACCGTGGTGACGGCGCTCATCGGCGCGGGCGGCCTCGGCGTGTTCATCTTCCAGGGCCTGGGTCAGTTCGCGAGCGACATGATCCTGCTGGGCACGCTGCCGGTGATCGCGATGGCCATCGTCACGGACATCCTCATGGCGGGAGCCGTACGCGTCTTTACGCCGCGTGGCCTCCAGAGGGCGGAAGCGTGATCAGCTTCGACCGCGTGAGCCGTCTCTACGGCACGGTGAAGGCGGTGGACGGGCTCAGCCTCTCCATCGTCGACCACGAGCTGTGCGTTCTCGTCGGCCCCTCGGGGAGCGGCAAATCGACGATGCTGCGCATGATCAACCGCCTCATCGAGCCGAGCGAAGGCTCGGTGAGCGTGGACGGAAGGGACGTGCGCGAGCTGCGGCCCGAAGCGCTGCGCCGGGGCATCGGGTACGTCATCCAGAGCGTCGGGCTTTTCCCGCATCTCACCGTTGCGGCGAACGTCGCCACGGTACCCGAGCTCCTGGGCTGGGACAGGGCACGGACCGCTGGACGCGTGGAGGAGATGCTCGTCCTGGTGGGGTTGAAACCTTCACTCTACGCCGATCGCTACCCGGGAGAGCTCTCCGGCGGGGAGGCCCAGCGTGTCGGCGTGGCCCGCGCTCTCGCCTCGGACCCGCCCGTCGTGCTCATGGACGAGCCGTTCAGCGCCGTGGACCCCGTGAACCGATTGCGCCTCCAGGACGAGTTCCTGTCGATCCAGAAGGCGCTCAAGAAGACCGTCGTGTTCGTGACGCACGACGTTGACGAGGCGATCCGTCTTGCCGACCGCATAGCGGTGGTCCGCGCAGGTCGACTCGTCCAATTCGACACGCCCGAAGGGATACTGGAAAACCCCGCGGATCCGTTCGTCGCAGCTTTCGTCGGTGCCGACCGCGCTCTGAAGCGGCTCTCGCGTTTCCCCGTCGGAGCGTCCATGCGGAGCGCGGCGAGCGTACGCATCGACGATGACCTCGACGGGCCCGTGGTACGCGGCGGGCCGCGCTACGTATGGGTCACCGACGGAGAGGGCAGGCTCCTCGGAAACCTCGATACGCACCTCGCCGCGCGCTGCGGCGATTCCCGTGAGTGCGTCTCCACGGAGAACATCGGGGAGATGGCGATCGAGTCCGAGGCGTCCCTGAAGGAGGCACTGTCGCGGATGCTCGGCAGCAGCGCCAGGACCCTGCCCGTGGTCGACCGTGACTTCCGGCTGCTGGGGGAGATCAGCCTGGCCGATATCGAGCTCTCGGCGCAGCAAGCCGCACACTCGCAGCAAGCCGCAAGCTCGCGGCGGGCCGCAAGCTCGCAGCGGGCCGCAAGCTCGCAGCGGGCCGCAAGCTCGCGGCGGGCCGCAAGCTCGCGGCGGGAGGATTGATGGCGGGCAGGACCGTGTGGCGCAGGTGGGTGGTCTTTCTCCTGCTCGCGGCGCTGTTCCTCTTCCTCAGCTTGAGTACCCGCGCATGGAAGCTCGGCCTGGCGGCGGTGTTTCATGGCGGGCAGGATCTCCTGTATCCGCGGGCGGATCCCTCGTGGCTCGTTGCCGAGCATCTGCTCCTCGTGGGGATCTCGAGCCTTTTTGCGATCGGTGTCGGCGTCGGTGTCGGCATCCTCGTGACCCGGTCCGGTGGGAAACAGTTCCTTCCCGTTGCGGAGAAGCTTGCGGCCATCGCGCAGACGTTTCCCCCGGCCGCGGTGCTCGCGCTGGCCGTCCCCGCCCTCGGGTTCGGCTTCAAACCCACGATCATCGCGCTTTTCCTGTACGGCATCCTGCCCATCCTTCGCAACACCCTGAGCGGCCTCACCGAAGTCACGCAGGAGGTCCTGGAAGCTGCGCGGGGAATGGGCATGACGGACGGGCAGGTGCTTCGCAGGGTCGAGCTTCCCCTGGCCATGCCCGTGATTCTTGCCGGGATCCGCACGTCGGTGATCGTGAACGTTGGAACAGCTACCATCGGTGCCACCATAGGCGCCGGCGGGCTGGGCGCCCCGATCGTTTCAGGGCTCGTGAACCAGAACCCCGCCTTCCTCGCGGAAGGCACGATCATCGTCGGACTTCTGGCGCTGACACTCGACGCGGGGTTCGCTGCGCTCATGAGTGGATCGAGTGCTGCCCGGCGCGGTCCAGCACCCTCCGGTAATTCCCGTTGACCGGAGAAAAGCCCGGTCAGTACCTTCCCTTCATGGACGAACCCACGAAAGTGATTCAGGGGCCGTGGGTGCTTCTTGCCACGATCCTTGCCTCCAGCATGGCCTTCATCGACGGCTCGGCGCTGAACGTAGCTCTGCCCGCCCTGCAGGCGGGATTCCACGCCAGCGGCGTGGGGCTTCTCTGGGTCGTGAACGCCTACCTCCTGATGCTCGCCGCGCTCATCCCCGTCGGCGGCTCCCTCGGGGACGTGTTGGGGAGGAAGCGCGTGTTCGCGATCGGGATAGCGCTCTTCGTCGTCTCGTCACTGGTGTGCGGCCTGGCGCCGAGCATCGGCTTCCTGATCGCCGCGCGCGTGGTCCAGGGGATCGGCGCCGCCCTCATGATCCCGGGGAGCCTCTCGATCATCACGGCCTTCTACCCCCCCGACAAACGGGGACGGGCGATCGGGACGTGGGCGGCTGCCACGACGATCGTGACGGTGGCGGGCCCGCTTCTGGGCGGGGTCCTTGCCGATGCGGGATTGTGGCGCGGGGTCTTTCTGCTCAATGCGCCGCTGGGTGTCGCTGCGCTCATCATCCTGCTTTGGAAAGTGCCCGAAAGCAGGGATGAGCAGTCCTCCCGCCAGGTCGACTACGCAGGAGCGGCGCTCCTCATTGTCGGCCTCGGCGGACTGACCTACGGGTTCATTGCGGCTCCGGACGCGGGATTCGCAGATCCACGGGTGCTCGGAGCACTCGCGGCGGGTGTCCTCGGAATGGCGGCGTTCATCGTCGTGGAGGCGCGGAGCAGCCACCCGATGGTGCCACTCGCATTGTTCTCCTCCCGCACCTTCAGCGGCGTCAACCTGCTCACCTTCGGGCTCTACGGCGCCCTTTCGGCCGGCACGTTCTTCCTCTCATTGAACCTCGTGCAGGCGCAGCGCTACAGCATGGCGGTGGCAGGGCTCGCATTCACCCCCTTTGCCCTGATCCTGACCGCGCTCTCCCGCTGGGCGGGCGGTCTCGTCGACAGGGGAGGACCTCGTCTGCCTTTGGTCGTGGGCCCGGCGATTGCCGGTGCGGCATTCCTGTTCATGGCGTTCAGCGGGCTTTCCGATGGCCCTGCCCGCTATTGGGTGACGTTCTTTCCCGGAATCGCCCTTCTGGGCATCGGCATGGGAATCACCGTGGCTCCCCTGACCACCGCGGTGATGAGCTCCGTAGCAACACATTTCGCAGGCACCGCGTCCGGTATCAACAATGCCGTCTCCCGGACGGCCGGCGTGCTGACCATCGCCGTCATCGGAGCCGCCGTGCTCTTCCTCTTCTCGGGCGCGCTGCAGGCGCGGACGGCCCCCATCGCCATTGATGCAACAGCACGCGCCGCGCTTGCCGCTGAGGCTGCGCAGCTCGGCGCTGCAACGGTCCCTCCCGCGGTGTCGGCCGCCGCCGCCGCCGCGGTGCAGTCGGCCATTCGCCTGGCATTCGTCGATGCTTTTCGCGTCGTGATGCTGGTCTGCACCGGCCTTTCGTGGATCGGCGCCGCGCTCGCCGGCCTTCTCGTGGAACGCAGGTTCAAAGCCGCGGCGTAGCGGTATCGCAACTACAGAGGGGCGATGGTGAGGTCGAGCCCTGCGTGCACGAATGCCTCGATGAGGTCACGGGGCACGTTCGCATCCGTGATCACCCGGTTCACGCGGGAGAGGGGGGCGATGAGCGCGGGCGCGGTTTTTCCGATCTTGCTGTGATCTGCCACTACCCATACCTCCCTGGCGTGGTCGATGTACAAGGATGCTGCGTGAGCCTCGGCAGCCGTGAACGTGGACAGGCCATGCGTGAAGTCCAGGCCGTCGACGCCGATCAGGGCGACGTCGAGGTGAAAATCCTGGATGGTCCTTTCCGCGATATGCCCGACGAGCTCGTAGGAGCGCGTGCGCAGCGTGCCGCCGGTGACGATGACCTCGACCGACTCGGCGGCGGCAAGCTCCATGGCGATATTGATGGCGTTGGTGACCACGGTGACCCTCTTCTCCTTGAGCGCCTTGATCACCTGTGCGATCGTAGTTCCCCCTGTGCACCCGATCACCTGTCCGTCCTTGATCAAAGAAGCGGTGCACACTGCAATCGCCCTTTTCTCCGGGAGATAGGCAGCGAGCTTCGATTGGAACGGCAGCTCATCCCGGGCGTCATTGGTCGTTGCCCCGCCATGGGTGCGGCGCAGTATCCCTCTGTCTTGCATGGCGTCGAGGTCCCGCCGAATCGTTGCACGGGAGGTCTTGAGAAGAGTCGCCAGCTCATCGCCGTCGACGCTCCCTTTTCGGGCCAGCTCGCTTTTAATCCGCTCGAAGCGTTCTTCTCTGATCATGATCGCTTGTCCATTTCCCAGCCCCACTATACTCGAAAGAATCATTCATAAGAAGCCATGTCCAAATGATCATTAAATTATTTATAAACGAGCAAAAACGTACAAAAACGTGTTGACATTTGAGTGTGTGCCATGATAGCTTGAGGGCGATGGCAACGACGACGAATGCGTTACAGGATCTCCTGGATTGCCCCGCTGCCGAGCGGGAGGCCCGAGGCTATGGCAACACCGCAGCGGAGATTGCAAGCCAGCCCGCCGTGTGGCGGAAGACCCTCAAAGTCGTGATGAGCGCATTCCCCGCGCTCACCTCCTTCTGCGCAAAATCCCCCCGACTTCTCGTTACCGGGGCGGGCAGCTCCTACTATGCAGCGCTCAGCGTCGTTCCTCTTCTCCGGCATTCCTACGGATGCGTAGAGGCGATCCCCTCCACGGAGATCCTCATGGATCCCGACTCGTCCCTGCCCGAGGAAGAGTTCATCCTCGTTTCCCTTGCACGTTCGGGCGACAGCCCCGAGGGGAACGCCGTTTTCGAGCTGGCCGAAAAGCTGAGGCCGGGTCGTGTCAAGCAGCTGGTCATCACGTGCAACAGGGACGGGGAGCTCGCCCGCCTGGCGGATTCGCGCGGCTCCCGTGGCTACAAGCTGCTCCTTCCGGAGGAAAGCAACGACAAGAGTCTCGCCATGACCGCGTCGTTCAGCTCGTTGACGATCGCCGGTTACGCCCTGGGGTTTCTCCGATCGCCTGAGGAGTACAGGGATGGGGTCGAAGGCCTCGCACGGGGGGCGGAGGTTCTTCTCGCCGCCGGTTCCACTCTTGCTCATGGAATCGCCCGAGAAGGCTTTGGCCGCATGTTCTTCCTCGGCTCACGCCCCTACCTGGGGGGGGTGATGGAGGCGCAGCTGAAGGTACAGGAATTGAGCGGCGGATCCGTCATCGCGAAAGCGGAAGATACCCTCGGGTTCCGGCACGGGTTCATGGCTGCGGTTGACGCGAACAGCCTGATCGTCCTCGCTCTGTCGCGGGATCGCTGCCGGCACCTCTACGAGATGGATCTCCTGGCCGAGATACGCCAGAAGGGTCTCGGCGGAAAGTGCGTCGCCGTGACGGGAGGGGGAAACGCATCGGAACTTCGGGACGTCGCGGCTCTGACGGACGCGCAGTTCGACTACGGACTTTCTCCTTCCGTGACCGATCAGATCCAGGCACCTCTGGTTGCCTTGACGGGACAACTCATCGGTGTCTTCCTTTCTTTGAACGCCGGTCTTCGGCCCGACAATCCGTCGCCTTCCGGCGTTATCAACAGGGTGGTGCAGGGCGTCCGCATCCATCCCCGTGAGGCCTGCTCGTGACGGATGTCTTCTCCCGGTTGTGGGAGAACAGATCCAGTGGAGCCGCAGCCGGGCTCTGTTCCGTCTGCAGTTCTCATCCCCTGGTCATAGAGGCCGCAGTGCGACTGGCCGGTCGTGAGGGAAAGCCTTTCCTCATCGAAGCGACGGCGAACCAGGTGAACCAGTACGGCGGCTACACGGGCCTCGTCCCGGACGATTTCGTCGCGCTGGTGAATCGACTGTGCACGCACTACGACGTGGATCCGGGGCTGGTTGTCCTCGGAGGCGATCACCTCGGACCTTATCCCTGGCGCGGCATGCCGGCGGAACACGCCATGCTCGAGGCGGAGCGGCTCGTCCGCCTGTTCGTCCGCGCTGGCGCCAGAAAGATCCACCTCGACGCGAGCATGCCTCTTGCCGGTGACTCCGGTACGGCGCTGGATCGCGGGGTTGCCGCTTCGCGTGCCGTCGGGCTGTGCCGTGCCGCAGAGGAAGAATCGCGCCTCTGTGGGAATATTCCGCCCGTGTACGTCATTGGAACCGAAGTACCCGTGCCCGGCGGCGAGGCCACCGCGGGAGCTGCGGGAACCGCGCCCGTCCCGACCCGACCCGAGGATTTCCGCGAAACGGTATCGCTGCATAGACAGCTCTTCCACGAGGCGGGGCTTGAAGATGCGTGGAGCAGGGTCATTGCCGTCGTCGTTCAGCCGGGGATCGACTTCGATGCTCTGACGATCCATCCGTACCGTCCGGATCCGGCCGCGCGCC
The DNA here is from genome assembly GCA_003141795.1 of Spirochaetaceae bacterium. The sequence goes on from PLNO01000178.1 coordinate 9,492, forward strand.
TCGTTCGAGCGCTTGCAGAGGTCCCGGGTCTGGTGTTCGAGGGGCATTCCACCGACTATCAATCCACGAGCGCCCTTCGCGCACTCGTGGAAGACGGATTCGCGATTCTCAAGGTGGGGCCAGAGCTCACCTTCACGCTCCGCGAAGCGCTCTTCGGCCTCGACGCGATCGAGGAGGCGCTTTCCGATGGGAGCGCGGGTGCTTCCCGTCTGAGGGCAACGGTCCTCAAAGCGATGCGGGAGAAACCGCAGAGCTGGAAGGGATACTACCCCGAGGGCGATCTCCTCCCGTTCTGCATGATCTACGGATACTCCGACCGCATGCGCTACTACTGGGACGAACCGGGCGTGGCGGGTGGTGTGCAGAAACTGCTCGGTAGACTCGACCGGGTGGTGATCCCACCGCAGCTGATCAGCCAGTTCGTTCCCCATCTCGGGCCCGTCGAGGACCTGACGCAGGCGGCCCGTTCGCCGAAGGAGCTTTTGCTCGGCGCCATCGAAGCCCGTCTTGACCGTTACCTCAGTGCGTGCACGCCATCGCGGAAGGCGGAGGACCTGGCATGAAACTTCTCGTCGCGGGAGACGCGAACATCGATTTCCAGATGACGGGGCTCGCCTCCCTTCCCCAGACGGACAAGGAGGTCATGTGCGACGGGTTCTCCGCCTCGATCGGCGGGTCGTCGACGATTTGCGCCGCAGCTTATTCTTCCCTGGGCGGGCAGGTGGAGTTCTGCGGCCTCCTGGGAGACGACGAGAACGGCAGGCTTATGGAGCGGATGCTCCGTCGGGCGGGTGTGGGGCTCGATCTTCTGCACTTCACGGGCGAGTGCGCTACCGGGGTGACGGTCAACCTCGTGTTCGGTTCGACCCGAACTCAGATCACGTATCCCGGTACGCTCAGGCTAGTCGACGAAGCAGACGCCGTGGTGAGGGAGTTGGGGCGGTTCGGGCATCTTCACCTCGGAGGTCTCTATCCGCTGGAGAGGTTTCTCCCCCGGGTCACCGAGGTCCTCGAGGCGGCGCGCACCGCGGGTGTGACGACATCGCTTACCACGCAGTGGGACCCCCGGCAGGAATGGAAACACCTCGCCGACTGGCTGCCCCTCCTCAGCTACCTGTTCGTGAACGAGGATGAAGCCCTTTCGATCACCCGACGCACGTTCGTCGATGATGCCTGGAAGGATCTGGCAGCCCGTACTGCCTGTCCCCTCATCACGCTGGGCGCCGCGGGGGCTTTCGCCTCCGGACATCGTGTCCAGGGATTTTCCGTGCCGGTCCGGGATACCACCGGTGCGGGTGACAGCTTCGCCGCCGGTCTCCTCTTCGCTACCAAGGAGAAACACCTGCCGCTCGAAGAGGCGGTCCGGTATGGCTGCGCCGCGGGTGCGCTCTGCTGCACCTACACGGGCGGTGTGAGCCCGGAGCTCAGCGATGCACATGTGGCAGGGCTTCTTTCATGACGATGTGCGCTGTATGGGCGCAACGCGTAACTCGAATCCGTGCGAAGGAGGGTTGTATGAAGCACCGTTTCCTGCTTTCCGTGGTCTTCCTGCTTGCCTGCGCCTCGTTGTTCGCGCAGGAATCCATCACCGTCATCTTTCCCAAACATGAGGCGGACCTTTCGGGCGCTTTCGCTTCGCGGGTGAAAGAGTTCGAAGCGAGCTCCAAGATAAAGGTCAACCTCATCCAGATGGGGTGGGATGACGTCAACAACAAGCTCACCGCAGAAATGGCAAGCGGTGGCAGCGCCTATGATGTCGTTGAGTTCGACAACGGCAATGTCGCGGCCTGGCTCGGCGCCGGTTGGGTGGAGCCGCTGGACAGTTACATGCCGAAGGGCTACACCAACGGCATGATCCCCGGGCTCGTGGATCTTTTCACCGGCGCGGATGGGAAGCTGTACGGGATCGTCTGGAACAACGATACCCGCTTCTTCTTCTACAACGCAGGCATGCTGAAAAAGGCCGGCATCGCGAACCCGCCGCGCACATGGGACGAGCTCGTTTCGCAGAGCAAGACGCTCATGAGCAAGGGCATCGCGAAGTTCGGAATGGCGGGTTTCTGGAAAGCCGAGTGGGCGCTCGCTAACGACTTCCATTTCTACGCGTACACCTACGGCGGCAAGATCGTCGACAAGCAGGGCAACATCCTCTTCAACACGGACCCGAACACCCTGGCAGCGGCCCAGGAGATGGTGAAGATGCTCAAGGAAGGGGTCGTGGACCCCGCTTCCCTCACCTACGACCAGGAAGCGGTCAACAACATCTTCCTCAAGGGAGACGTGGCATTCCTCAGCCAGGGCATACCGGGGATCATGGCATACGCGCAGGATCCGGCCCGTTCCAAGGTGATCGGGCAGGTCAAGGTCGGCCTCGTGCCCGGCGGCAAGGCCGGTATGAGCGCGGCGCTCACCCTCCCCGAGGCGTACGCCATACCCAAGGGCTCGACGAACAAGGCCAATGCCTGGAAGTTCATCGAATTCATGACCAGCAGGGAGACGAACAAGAAGCTCGCGCAGCAGATCGGAATCCTTCCCATCTGGAGCGGCCAGTATACCGACTCGGATCTCGTGAAACTCTACCCCTACTGGGCCGACTTCTCCCGGCAGATGGCGACCGCCAAGGGCCTGGCCGTACTGACGTGGTACAACAACTTCGTCGACGTCTGCATTCCCGAGACGCAGAAGATGCTCTCCGGCAAGCTCACGCCGAAGGATGCATTGAACGAAATGGCGGGATTGCTCAAGGACTACGCGGGCAAGCCATAGCATGACCTCGATTTGAAGGGGAGGGGCGGGCACGTCGTGTCCGCCCCCTCCTCGCCACCCCTATGCCCTCGAGTCCGTGCGGAGCAAATATGGCGATTCGTCTCTTCAATCCGCTGACGATGGATGAGCCTCGGAAGCTCGGGATCACACTGGTGATGCCGTCACTCATCATCGTTTTCGGTTTTCTGCTTCTTCCCTTTCTCTATTCCCTCGTCCTGAGCCTCATGAACTACGATCTTGCACGGCCGAAGGGCAACGGCTTCATAGGTCTGGGAAATTATATCCATCTGACGCAGGACAAGTACTTCCTGAACTCCGTGGTCGTGACGCTCGTGTTCAGTTTCGCCTCCGTGATCCTCGAGATCATTCTGGGCGTCGCGATCGCCCTGGTGATGAACCAGGACTTCAAGGGCAGGGGAATCCTGCGTGCGCTCATCATCATCCCCTGGGCGCTCCCCTCGATCGTGAACGCCTCCATGTGGAGCTGGATCTTCAATGCGAACTACGGCGCTCTCAACGCCCTGCTCTCGCAGCTGGGGATCCTGCACGCCTACAGGCCGTGGATCGCCGACCCAACCTGGGCCATGGTTCTTCTCATCCTTACCAATGTCTGGAAGGAGACACCGTTCACCGTCATCATGGTCCTTGCCGCCCTGCAGGGGATCCCTACGCATCTGCGCGAGGCTGCCGTCATGGATGGAGCGGGGGCGGTGCGCAGATTCATCCATGTCGTTCTGCCCATGATCGCGCAGATCGTCATGATCTGCGGGCTTCTGCAGGTGGTATGGAGCCTCTTGCACACTTTCGAGCTGGTGTACGTCATCACGCGGGGGGGACCGTTCAACTCCACCGACATCATCCCGATGAGGATCTACTGGCAGACGTTCAAGGGGCTGCGCTTCGGGTACGGGGCTGCGATGGCATACCTTGCGGCCATCGCGCTTCTGATACCTGCGGTCTTCTACATACGCTCAGCGTACAAGACCACGGTCGAGTGAGGGGAGAGCGATGAGGTTCGTGTTCAGGCGTTTCACCTTTCGCGTCTTCCTCTACGCCGCGGCGCTGCTCATTGCCGTATGGGTTCTGGCACCCTATGCGTGGCTCATCATCTCCTCGATATCCACCAAGATCGATCTGCTGAATGTCCCTTTGAAGTGGATCCCCTCCCGGCCGACCCTGGAGAACTATAGGAGCCTTTTCGCCGACGGGCAGAGCGCGCTGAGCCAGGGCATGAGCTTCTTCTCCCGGTCCATGCTGAACTCGGTCATAGTGACATTCTCTTCAATGGCGATCTGCATGTTTTTCGGCGTGTTCACCGCCTACGCCGTGGCGCGCCTCAGCTTCCCCGGAAGGAAGTTCTACCTCATGATGCTCATGGGCAGCTACATGATGCCGCCCATCGCCATCGTCATCCCTGGATACATCATCCTCAAGAGCCTGCATTTGCTCGATTCCCAGGTGGGCCTGGCGCTCGTGAATATCACCTTCATCCTGCCCCTCGTGGTCTGGATCATGCGCGGCTTCTTCCTGAGCATCCCCCTGGAGCTCGAGGAGGCGGCCCGGATCGACGGCTCTTCCCGTCTCGGAGCCCTGCTGCGCATCATTCTGCCTCTCTCAGTGCCGGGGCTCGTGAGTGCAGGCGTCTTCTGCTTCATCGCCTCATGGAACGAGTACTTCTACGCTTTCCTCTACACCTCCATGCGTGCCCGAACATTGCCGGTACTGATAGGGGAGTTCACGACGAAGGTCGGTACTGATTACCTGAAGATGGCAGCGGCCGGTGTTGTCGCGAGCGCGCCCCCCGTGCTCCTGGCCCTGATCTTTCAGCGCTTCCTGATCCGGGGTCTCACCGAGGGGGCCGTGAAGGGGTGATCGCCGGCGGCCGCGAGCTGTCGTCTATTCCCAGCTGATCTTGAAGCCGCTGCTCCCGATCTCGATGGTCGGCGGCCTGCGCCGTGTGAGGATTGCAACTGCGGTCATCCCGCCGCTGAGGACGCAGACGGCGCCGCCACCGACGAGGAGACCGAGCTTGCTCGTGGGCTCGGGATCGAGGAAGGCGATGACGACCATCATCACCCCTGCGGCGCTCACACCGACTGCGACACCGACCGCCGCCCAATCGTGCACCGAGAGGCCCGCCTTGATCCCCATTGCCACGAGTGACTGGCTCTTCGGATCGATGCCCACGTGGGCGTCGTCCACCAGGAGGATCGGCAGCCGGTCCCGGTAGGCCTTTGCAAGCCGCTCGAACCACCCGGGCTGGCTCGTGCGGATGGTGGGTTCATCATCAACGCTCTTCTCAGGCGTGCGCAACCACGGAAGCTTCATAGCGCTTATAGTATCCTTTGTTTCGTGCTCCGTCACCTCGGTCCATGCGCCCCCTACACATCCAGAGTCTAAGCGCCATCGGCGCCATGGCACCTCCGTCGTTATATATGACACCCCTCAATTCCCTTGACATCCACTATGGGCGGATCGATAATTGGAGAAGCGTGCCGGGAGGCGCTCATGAGACACAGGGCCGGGAAGCAGCAGATCGTTCACGGACCATCAAAATCTCATGATACCTTCCGGGAGCGCGCGCAAGAACTTCACCTCCTCCTCGACACTCTTCAACGGGGAATCTTGACCACCGACACTGACGGCATCACGACCTACGTCAATCAGCGTTTCTGTTCAATGCTCGGATATCATCCGGACGAGATGCTCGGGATATCCGTCTTCGAAATGGTCGACGACTCCCATGTCGATACGGCCAGGGCGCATTACCAGCGCGGCCTGAACAGCCATGTCGATGATTTCGAGGTGATTCTGACTCGAAAGGACGGAACCAGAATACCTGCCGAGTTCGCTTTCAGTGCGATTCTAGACCGATCCGCTACGGTTACGGGCGTCATCGCGGTCGTGACCGACATGAGTGCCAGGAAGAATGCGGACGATGCGTACCGGCTCCTCGTTGACAGCTCGGTCCAAGGGTTGGCAATCCTTCAGCAGGGCCGGGTGGTCTTTTGCAACAATGCACTGGCAACGATCTCCGGCTATTCTTGTGACGAGCTTCGAGGAATGAGCAGCGCGATGGTTGAAGCAGCGGTCCACGTTGACGATCGGGCTCGGGTGCTGTCCGCCATGAAGAGGCGCCTCGCGGGGAAGGAGATCGAGGCGGATCTGGAATTCCGTTTCATCCACAAAGGCGGGATCCCGCGCTGGGTGGAAACGACATCCATCCGCACCGAATTCAACGGCAGCCCGGCGCT
>PLNO01000296.1 GCA_003141795.1 Spirochaetaceae bacterium
GCGATGCTCGAAGCCCTCAATGACATCGGCCGGGAATACCGGGAGGCGGGGCACAGGTTCGGCAGCTGCATCCAGCTCTGCGGAGGAGCGACACACTTCATGGACTGGGCGCGCGAGATCCAGTCGATCCCCGCACCGATCCCGCGTCTGGCGCAGGACGAGTACCCGGTGTGGTCACGTTTTCCCCACGTGCAGTTCGAGTACATCTGCGCCAACGAGTCGCTGTACAACGACATGGCCAACGCGGCCAAGCAGGTGGGTAACGTTTCAGCAGGCCCCTGGTGGCACTACTTCCGCAGGCACAAGATAGCGCGGATGGTGCGCGACCAGCTCAGCATGGGCCCGCTGCGCGCCATTGCCTGCGGGTTCACTGACGCACGCTTCGTGGAGATGCTTTCCGCCAAGTACCGCTCATTGCGCCTGGGAATTGCCGACGCTCTGGCTTCGATGGTGGACGACCCTGACTCGGCGATGCACGGAGACCTCGATGCGGCGCGCGGGGTTGCCGAGGAGCTCCTCTTCACCAACCCCGCCGCCGTGCATCACCTGCCGGGCAAGCAGGCGTAGTCCTTCTACTCAAGCGTAAACGGCGGGTACACGTCCGTCACGAGGAGCGCCGCGTATGCGGCAACCCGCAATCCCCAGCGAGCCACCCCCACGATGAACCCGAAGAACGACCGCGGGAAGCGGCCGGTGAAGAGGATCGCGAACCACGCAATGAACACGCAGAAGCCTGCCGCTATCCCCAGGAAGAAGAGGATGAATACATGGGGGATGGCGAGGAACCACTTCACGAGCGGCATGCCTGCCTTCAGGTCCTTCTTTACGTCGGGGAACGGTATCTCGATGTGCACGGACTGCTCCCTCTCCGTGGAAGGATACTCGTCGGTGAGGAGCGCGGCATATGCGCCCACCCTTCCGGAAAACCGCGTGATGTTGAGGTTCCAGTCGAACCANNGCGGATACTTGCGTCGGAAGAGGATCATGAAGAGCGTTGGCAGGAAGAGGAACCCGCCGGTGACGAAGAACAGCCGCCACGCGCTCTCCTTTCCCCCCCACCACGGGCCGAAGAGCAGAAGGAGGATCACCGCCGCGGGGATGATCAGGATGCTCCTGAAAAAGGTCGTGAGCCGGTTGAGGTCCCTGTCGGGGTAGTCGATGGACAGTGTCACGGGGTAGGGAGCGGTTGGGTCGGCCATGGCTTGTTCCTCCTGGGCAGATTCTACCGTGCCGACGTCATTCAGGCAACGTCGCACCCGCGAAGCGCCAGCGCGCGGGAGACGGGAGCGTTTTTTTCTTGCCTTCCCGGATTTGTTGTTTATAATCAGCGGTCCCGGGACGAAGATATGGACGGAAAGGCTCACGAGTGCCAGCCGCTTCTCACGATGGCGAACATCTCCGTTCACTTCGGAAACGTCGTTGCGCTCAGTGGCGTCGATTTCAATATCGGACGCAATGAGGTCGTGGGGCTTCTCGGCGACAACGGCGCGGGAAAATCGACGTTGGCTAAGACGCTCATGGGGTTGCACCGCCTCTCGGGGGGCACGATCGTCTTCGACGGCGCTCCGACGCGGTTCTCCTCTCCGCGGGAGGCGCGCGCCGCGGGAATCGAGCTCAAGTACCAGGAGCTTTCCCTCGTCGATTCGATGAGCCTCGCGCGGAACTTCTTTATCGGTCACGAACAGTCCATAGACGGCGGGCGGCTCGGCAACGGCTCCGTGCGCGACCTCGTGCAGCGGCANNAAGCTCCTCATCCTCGACGAGCCGACCATTGCGTTGTCCGAGGAAGACGTCTGCCACGTGCTGGACCTCGTGCGCGCGGCGAAACAGGACGGACTTTCGGTCCTTTTCATTACCCACAAGGCGAACGAGGTCTTCCAGGTCGCCGACCGATTCGTCGTGCTCCGCAATGGCCGCAACTTCGCCAATATCCAGAAGGGCTCGCTCGAGCTCGAGCAGCTGGAGGCCCTGACGATGTATTCGAAGCTCACGGCGATGCGCGAGCTGTCGGGGAGCCTTGCCCATCAGATCAACACACCGCTCACCGTCATGAAGGTATCCGTTGAAATGCTGAAAGACGATTTCACCGTGACCGACAGGGCGGAGGATTACGCCAAGATCACCACCATGCTCCTCCGCAAGATCGACTCTCTGCAGTACATCGTAAAGAGCCTGCTCGACTACGTTCGCCCGCTCGCCGTTCGCATGGAGACCATACACGTGTCGGCGCTCGTCGCATCGGCGGTCGACGATTTGCCGTTGCGGAACTTTCCGGGGGTCAGAGTGGACACGCGCGGCGTCGACGGATCGATTTTCTTCTCCCTCGACGCCAATCTCATGAAAGAGGCCCTGTACAACGTCCTGGTGAACGCGCTGGAAAGCTCGCCTGCCGGCGCCTCGGTCGAGGTCTCCGCGGGTCTCCACGATGAGAGGCTCTGCATCGAGGTGCAGGACCACGGTCCGGGGATGGACGAGGAGACGCGGAAACAGGCCTTCCAGTACTTCTTCACGACGAAGGAATCCGGAACGGGGCTCGGCCTCCCCATGGTCCAGAGGATCGTCGAGCGTCACGGTGGCTCGCTCGTTCTGGATTCCGCACCCGGCGAGGGCTGCAGGTTCAGGATGCTGCTGTGATCGCCGAGACCAAGCGCATCATGATCGTCGACGACGACCCCGATATCCGCGAGGTCCTGGAGATGCTGTTCAGGAACGACGGGTATGAAACGGTCGCGATGTCAAACGGTCGGGCAGCCATCGAGTCGCTCGAATCGGCAGAGTCTATCGATCTCATCGTGTCGGACATGAAGATGCCGGGGATCGACGGGAGGGGGATCCAGGACTACCTCATCCGCTCGGGTCGCAGCGTGCCCATCGTTTTCATTACAGCTTTCGGCACGGTCCAGGATGCGGTTGACGCAATGAAAAAAGGCGCCATCGATTTCATCACCAAGCCGTTCAACAAGGACGTCATGCGGCACGTCGTTCATCGGATGCTCTCGGGGGCCGACAGGGCGGCGCCGTCACGCCCGCCGGACCGGGGTAACCCGCTCATCCATCGTTCCGCATCGATGGCCGCAATCATGGAGACCATCAAGAAGGTCGCGGCCAGCAAGGCACCCGTGCTCATCCAGGGAAAGAGCGGATCCGGCAAGGAGATGGTGGCGAGCGCGCTCCATTCGTTCGCGCCCGACAGCCCTTTCGTCAAGGTGAATTGCGCCGCCCTTCCGCCGAGCCTGATGGAGAGCGAGCTGTTCGGATACAGGAAGGGGGCTTTCACCGGCGC